>WFQE01000028.1 GCA_015487165.1 Paracoccaceae bacterium
GAGACGGTGAACACCACCACACAAGGTGGCGGCAAGGGCGGCGGGCCGAAGGTGACCACCACGGCTTACCTTTATTCTGCCTCCTTCGCGGTGGCGCTGTGCGAAGGGCCGATTTCGGGCATCGGGCGCATCTGGGCCGATGGCAAACCGCTTGATCTCTCTGGCGTGACATGGCGAATTTACAAGGGCGACGAGACCCAACAACCGGACCCGTTCGTTGAGGCGAAGATGGCCACGGGCAACGCGCCCGCCTATCGCGGCACCGCCTATGTGATGTTCGAAGAATTGCCGCTGGAGCAATTCGGCAACCGCATCCCGCAGCTGTCTTTCGAGGTGTTTCGCCCCGTTATCGAGCCCGACACCGCCGAAGGCATGATCCGCGCCGTCACCCTGATCCCCGGCACCGGCGAGTTCGTCTATGCCACCGAGGGCATCTCGCGGGGCTCGGGCGGAAACACCACATCGGAAAACGTCCATACCACCAATGCCGTGCCGGATATCGCGGCGGCGCTCGATCAGCTGCAGGCAGCCGCACCAAACCTTGAGAGCATCTCGCTCGTAGTCTCCTGGTTCGGTACCGATCTACGTGCCGGAAACTGCCAGATTGTGCCCGGGGTCGAAAACACCACCAAAGTGACGACGCCAAAGAACTGGGCAGTGAATGGCGTGGCGCGGGCAGATGCCCATGTGATCAGCCTCGATACAACCGGTCGCACGGCCTATGGCGGTACACCGGCGGATTTTGCCGTGGTTCAGGCGATTCAGGAAATCAAGGCGCGGGGTCTGCGCGTCACCTTCTATCCGTTCCTGCTAATGGACATTCCGGCAGGCAATACGCTGCCCGATCCGTATTCCGACAATGCCGCGGTAATCGGACAGGCCACTTACCCGTGGCGCGGCCGGATCACCTGTTCTCCGGCGGCGGGCTATGCCGGAACCGTGGACAAGACCGCTGCTGCCGGCACGCAGGTTTCCGCATTCTTCGGCAATGCGCAGGTTGCGGACTTCGCGGTCAACGGCGAGACCATCTCCTGGACCGGCGGCACCGATTGGGGCTACCGGCGGATGATCCTGCATTATGCCCATCTTTGCGCGGCGGCTGGCGGGGTGGATACGTTTCTGATCGGTTCGGAATTGCGCGGTCTGACCACAATCAGGGAAGGAGCGTCCAGCTACCCTGTCGTTACCGCAATGAGACAACTGGCTGGAGATGTCGCCGCTATTCTCGGTTCCGGAACCGCCATCAGCTATGCCGCCGACTGGTCGGAATATTTTGGACACCAGCCGACAGACGGCTCCGGTGATCTGTTCTATCATCTCGACCCGCTCTGGTCTGATCCAGACATCGGTTTTATCGGCATTGATAATTACCTGCCGCTATCGGACTGGCGCGACGGCTTTGATCATGCGGATGCGCAAGCAGGTTGGGCCTCGATCCGTGAACTCGACTATCTGCGCAGCAACATCGAAGGCGGTGAAGGGTTCGAGTGGTTCTACGCGTCGGTTGCGGATCGCTCTGCCCAGATACGCACCCCGATCACCGATGGCTTCTATGGCACGCCTTGGGTGTTCCGCCCCAAGGACATCCGGTCATGGTGGACGCTGCCCCATCACGACCGGCCAGGTGGCGTGCGCACCGGCTACTTTGCCAACGCCGCCAATGTCGCCAGCTATGCGCCAACTCCGGCCACGGTTGCGATCACCGCTACAACCGGCACATTCGGCCCGTTCACCACGCCTGCGCGCATCGCCTCTGACGGAGCCACATGGCACGGCGCGACGCCGGGTTATCACACGCTCGTGGCAGGGGACCGCGTGCAGTTCACGGCCTATGTTGCCGCCGGAACTTCCGGCGAATTCGCCATGTATCTGGCCCTGGGCAGCGGCAGCGATCACGCCTCGTTCTTCGGGGCCATCGGTGGCTGGAACAGCACAGCTCCCGGGGCGCATACGATCAACCAGGCCACGGCCACAGAAGTGTCGCCCGGCCAGTGGAAGCTGATGATGGACGTGACGGTTGGCCTGTCGGGCTCGGCGGGTTTTCGGATCGGTCCGCGTTCGGCGACCGTGGGCCAAGACATCGTGGTGTTTGGTGTTGAGGGTCTGCCAGTTGGTCAGTCCACCACCGGCTGGATCCCGCAATCCAAACCGGTCCGTTTTGCCGAGCTTGGCTGTCCGGCGGTCGATCGCGGCACCAACCAGCCGAACGTGTTTTATGACCCGAAGTCGGCCGAGAGCGCGCTGCCGCACTTTTCGCGGGGCTGGCAGGACGAGGCCATTCAACGGCGGTATCTGGAGGCCATGCTGGGTCATTGGGGTGATCCAGCCAACAACCCGACCAGCAGCGTTTACACTGCACCGATGATTGACATGAATGAGGCGGCTGTCTGGACGTGGGACGCGCGGCCCTATCCGGATTTCCCCGCCCGCGAGGATGTCTGGGCCGATGCGCCGAACTGGCGGCTCGGGCATTGGTTGAACGGGAGGCTCGGGGCTGTCGGTCTCGGCGCTCTGGTGCGGGAGCTTTGCCGTCGCGCAGGGCTGGATGATGCCCTGATCGACGTGAGTGAACTTTCCGACACCGTTCCGGGCTTTGTGATTTCAGCTCTGGAAAGCCCGCGCGCCTCGATTTCAACGTTGGCGCGGCATTTCGGGTTCGATGCGGTGGAAAGCGGTGGCATCATCCGGTTTGCGATGCGCGGGCAGCAGGCGACATCGACTATTGCACCAGATAACTTGGTGGCCGCACAAGGCGACGTGATGGAACTGACCCGCGGGCAGGAAACCGAGCTGCCGCAAGCCCTCAAATGGCAATTGGTGCGCCCCGACGAGGAATACGATGCCGCCACGGTCGAGGCCCGTCGCGTCACGGTGGAGGCCGCCCGCGTGGCCTCGGAAAGTTTCCCGCTGGCCGTGTCGCTGGAAGAAGCCGACCGGCGTTGTCGCCGTGCGCTGATGGAGGCGTGGATCGGGCGCGAGACCCTGACTGCCAAATTGCCACTGTCACGCTTATTGCTAGATCCCGGCGATGTGGTCAGCCTCGCCAATGACGGCCGCCTGATCGATTATCGCATCACCCGTATTGGCGATTCCGGCGCGCGGGCCATCGAGGCAATCCGCACCGACGCCACGATTTACGACCTGCCACCGGGGCAATACCGTCCGGCGAGCTTGCCCGGAGCCACCGTTTATGGCCCGGCGGAAATTGCCCTGATGGACCTGCCGCAAATCACCGACACGGTTCCGGCACACCGGCCCTATGCGGCGGTGTTCGCCAAGCCGTGGTATGGCACGGCCGCCGTCTGGCGCAGTGCGGATACCTCGGGTTTTACCCTGCTCGACACCATTGGGCAGGCGGCGCAGATTGGCGCGCTGGTTGCCGATCTGTCGGCCGGTCCTCTCGGCCGGTTTGACCATGGCAATGAACTGCTGCTGGATGTTTCCTCCGGCACGCTGACCAGCGTCACCGATACAGAACTGTTTGCCGGAGCCAATGCAGTGGCGTTGGAAAGCGCGGCTGGTATTTGGGAAGTCATCCAGTTCGGCAATGCAGAGCTGGTTGCGTCGGGTCGCTACCGTCTGACGCGCCTGCTGCGCGGGCAGCGTGGCACGGGGGACGCCATGGGCAGCCCCGCACTAACAGGCGCGCGCGTGGTCGTGCTGGATTCCGGCATCCAGCCGCTCTCCATTGCCGAAGCCGATCTCGGCCTGCCATGGAACTGGCGCATCGGTCCGGCCAGTGCGGCCCCGAGCGATGCCATCATGCAGGCGCAGAGCTTCACCCCGAACGGACGGGGCTTGATGCCCTTCGCACCGGCACAGGTGCGAATGCGGCGAGAAGCAAACGGCGATCTGTCCCTGCGCTGGATGCGCTGCGGCCGCTCACTCTCGGCCGATAGCTGGGTACTGACCGATGTGCCGATGCCGGAAGCCACCGAGGTCTATGATCTGGAATTTTTGGACGGGGCCAGCGTGGTGCGCACTGTATCCGGTCTGGGTAACCCAGCATTCACCTACACCGTCGCCATGCAAATCGCTGATTTCGGCGGGCCGGTCAGCAGCCTGTCCGTCCGTTTTTACCAGATTGGCGCGCTCGGTCGGGGTGTGCCGCATTTTGAAACCCTCGCCATCAAGGAAAGCCTATGAACAATACCCCCAACCTGTCCTTGCCCTATCTCGCTGCCGCACAGGCGCAAAAACATATGACCGTCAACGAGGCCCTTAGCCTGATTGATGCGCTGGCCCAGATGGCGGTGGTAGCCGTTGGTGCAACCACGCCGCTCGCCACACCGGCCGAGGGGGACCGCTATGTCATCGGGGGCGGTGCGACGGGCACATGGTCCGGTTGGGATAACAGCATTGCGCTGTTTTCCGGCGGCGGATGGTTGCGCCTGATCCCGCAGGCCGGCTGGATGGCGTGGGATGTGTCAGCAGGCGAGCTTCTGGTCTGGAGCGGGTCTGCGTGGAATTCCTTTGTGCCGAACCTACAAAATCTTTCCGGTGTCGGTATCGGTACCTCATCGGACGCCACCAACAGGCTGGCCGTTTCCGCTGCCGCAACCCTGCTCAATCACGCCGGCAACGGCCACCAGCTCAAGATCAACAAGGCGGCATCCGCTGAAACCGCCAGCCTGTTGTTCCAGACCAACTGGTCCGGTCGCGCCGAAATGGGCACGGCAGGCAGTGACGATTTCGCGATCAAGGTCAGCACCGACGGCAGCACATTCCATGAAGCGATGAAGGCAGACGGCAATACCGGCGCGGCCAGCTTTCCGAACGGCATCGATCCCGAGCGCCACAGCATTGGCGGCCTGACCAAGGGCGGCGGCTCCGACTGGTGGGGGCCGGCCGATCCGTTCACCTTGAGTTACAGCACCGGCTCGCAGCAGGCCCTGTCGCAAAACCGGATGTATTTCATGGCGTTTTTTATCGATCGTCCGATCAAGCTGCTTGGCGCGTTTGTCACCCAGCATACCGCCTCGACCACCGCAGGGGCTTTGCTGCGTTGTGGCATCTACCGGCTTGGCGCGCCCAATGGCGACAACTGGGATATCGGTGTGCGGGTGGCGGATTTCGGGACGCTGCCGGCAGACGTGGCGGGGCACAAAATCTTCGATCTGGCCACGCCGCAAACCCTCACCAAAGGCTGGTATGTCACCACCATGGGCGTAAGCGGAGCCGGTGCCTACGCCCGATATGGCCGCTGGATGACACCCGGCCTGACCCGATACTATCCCCACAGCAGCGGCACCTCTGCCTATCCCCGTGTCGTCGCCCCGCAGGTCTATCTTTACGAGAACGGCAGCAACGCCGAGATCACCAGTGGGCTGCCCGCTGCCTGGACCACCAATCCGGTCAGCACCATGACCTCGACCAATAACTGGGTCTACCAGATGGTTTTCCCGAAATGGCGCGAAGTCTGACCGACCCCAATCAGGAAGGAGACAATATGACCCCGCCGAAACTTGAAGCGGGCTTTGTGCGCATGCCCGAGGACGAATTCGAGGCCATGCTGGCCCGCGCCGCCGAACAGGGCGCACGCCGCGCGCTGGCCGATGTAGGTCTCGACGGTCCCGAAGCCGCTATCGATATCCACGACCTGCGCACGCTGCTCGATAGCCTGCGCATGGCGCGGCGCACCGCCTGGCAGACCATCGTGCGCCTGATCACCACCGGCCTGCTGCTCGCCCTGATCGCGGGTATTGCCGTGAAGCTGAAACTGTTCGGCTGACACACCAACCATCCTGACCACATGCCCGCCAACCGGCGGGTTTTCTTTTGGAGGAAACCATGACCGCTCATTACTACGCAGACTGGCGCGACGTGCCCGATAAACTCTGGCGCTGGCCCGACTTCAGCCCGGAGGAAATTGCCTGCCGTGGCGATGGCACCATCCGTATCAACGAGCCCGCGCTCGACAGGTTGCAGGCCCTGCGCGACCGCCTTGGCGTGCCGCTGATCGTCCACTCCGCCTATCGCAGCCCCGCCTACAACCGGCAAGTCGGCGGGGCCGAACATTCCACGCACCTGCAGGGCGCGGCGTTCGATATTTCCATGGCCAACCATGATCCGGAGAGTTTTGAAGCGGCGGCGCGTGAGGCCGGCTTCACCGGCTTCGGCTTCTATCCCCGCCAGAACTTCATGCACATCGACATCGGCCGCGCCCGCCAGTGGGGGGACCCGTTTCCGCCACGCAGCTCGAGGTTTGCCGATGAGCCGCCACGTCTGCGCGAAACCCTGACGGAAAGCCGCACCATGAAAGGTGGAGGCGCGGCGGGTGTGGCGACGCTGGGCGCAGCGGGGGTTGAAGTGGTGCAGCAGGCCGTGGCCGACACGCAATCTGCCCTGCAACCGCTGATCCCCTATCTCGACACCCTTCGCTGGCTGTTCATCGCCGTGGCCCTGATCGGCATCGGAACCACCATCTACGCCCGCTGGGATGACTGGCGCAAAGGGCGGTGATGATGGGCGCGCTGATCACATGGTTTTCTGGCAGCCGCCTCGCGCTGGCTGTCGGCAAATGGACCGCCATCGCCCTCACAATAACCCTGTTCCTCCTGTCCCTGCGCCGCTCCGGCGAACGTGCCGGACGGCTGGTGGGACGGCTCGAAAACACGGAGAAAGCCAATGAAATCCAGCGCCAAATGCTCGAGGCCGCGTCTCGCCGCCCTCGCAATCGTGACGAGCTTGCTGAGCGCCTGCGCGACGGTGAGTTCTGAGCGGGTCACCGGCGTGTGCCCGCCGGTGGTGGAGTATGATGACGGGTTTCAGACAAGGGCGGCCGAGGAAGTGCAGGCGCTGCCGGAAGGGGCGGCGATCAACGAAATGCTGAGCGATTACGCCGTCATGCGGGAGCAGGCGCTGAGTTGTAATGGCTCTCCCCTAACTAGCGGTTGAGACTGTAACGAATTGCTAGGTAAGGCCCACTTCAAATTTTTCTGGGCGAAACCAGATTTCGCGAATTTCAGTGTCATTGCTATCGGGCGCAGGATCAACATTTCGAACTTTGAAAGTTGTCGGGATATTGACCGCATTGCCAAAGATCAGGGCATGTTGCTTTGGCAGCGAAGGCAGGCGTTTCAGAACGCTTTCGGAAATGAACGGCGTCATCTGGCGAATATGGGCGAGATCGTCCGGGTTCTGGATACGGTGGACCACAAAGTTGCTGCATTGTGACAGGACAGTCCTTGAAAGCTCACTCGGCCGCTGTGAAGCGACCAGCAGAAAAACCCCGTATTTCCGTCCTTCCTTGGCAATCCGTTCAAAAATCCGACTTGCATCTATGGCGTAGCGGGAAGGCTTTTGCGCGATGTAGCGATGGGCTTCTTCCAAAATCATATGCACCGGATATTTGTTGCGTGGGGTTGCCCTTCGCAGTTTCTCAAAAACCATCCGGGCGATGACTGCGGCAGCAATTTCCACCACTTCATCAGCAGCATCGTTGAGATCAATGATCGTGATTTGCCCAGATTTGCTAGGGTAACCGCCCTCTCTTGAAACCCCAATCAAACCCTCAATGAACGTGCTCGGAATTTTTTCGTTCTCAGCAAACGAATTTGGATCACATCGGAGAAAGGAGAACTCTTCCCGTTCAGAAACCCATTTGAATCTAGTGATCATCTGGGAGCAATGATCTCGAATTTGTCGGTTTCCGTGCGCCTCCTGAAATAGGAGAGCCAGATCCAAGCAATTTGACAACACATTAAAATCGAACGGCATATTCTGATACTTTGGAAAGACAATTTCGTCTTCGATGAAACCCTCTAAATGGTCAATGAATTGCCTTTCCCAGTCTCCATGCTCAGGGAAGTTTCCGTATTTCGGATTCCAGTTGAAATCGGTTAAAACCGATGCGCCTAGATCATCGGTGCCGAAAGTATCTAGGACCATCCAAGCTTTTTGTCGTTTTGAAACAGGAGAATCACCTCCAGCCCCGTGAAGGCATTCTTTTACACTCAAAGCTATAATGTGGTTGCGGGCTTTGATGCTATCTTCGCCATCTTGTCCCAAAATAGATGTAAAACCGAGCGCCATTCGGAGAACAGGTTGCTGCGTGCGTTCACTGGCTCGCAACAAAAGCTCCCATTCTTCAACTGACATAAACCAATGTGGCAATTGGAAATTAGAGGCGGTTTCACCCATAGATATCGGCATCAGGTCTTCCGTTGAACCTTCTGTATTAGCCCTTAAATACAGACGATTAATCCTGGCCGGTAATTCTGAAAATGCTGGCCGGTATTCGCCATTCACATCGAACAGTACAAATGAAGCACCGCGCGCTGCAAACTCTTCCGGCCGTTCAAACAGAGATTGCAGTATGGTTGCCACGGTGCAGGACTTCCCGCTTCCGGTGTTGCCCAAGATTGCGACGTGCCCTCCGAAAAATTCGTCTATTCGCACTTTAACCGGGTAACCTTTGAAAACGACAGACGTTCCCACTTCCAGAGAAACCGGAATTGTGCCGGTATGCTCCGTGCCAGCTCGATCCCTTAGGTCAACTTTGTTGCAAGGGTCAGCAACCTGAAAAACCCTGTCCAGGTCTTCATCTCGCGCATAGAGCGCATCGGCGTAAAGCGGCGGAAATACGGATACTCCAAATTCAAATTTCGCCTGCATATTCGACCGGATCATTCCCAATGGCGTCAGATCAAGGAATTTGGCGGACGCTGCCTTATCCATTTCTGTTCCGCTTTGGTTTGGGCGCGAAGATTGCGGGTCTTTCTCCCAGAGGCCCGTAACCTCGCAGACCACGTAATCGGCCTGCACCGGAACAAGAACGAAAGAGCCAAGGCGCGCAACATAGTGCACGTCGTCAAACCCGACCACCGTGAAATTGTCATTGCCTCGGTGCAGCTCCACCACCAATCTGTCTGCAGAAACATTGGTGACCTTGCCTATTACTCGTCCTTTGTCGTCATCCGGCATCCTCCCCGCCTCCACTATCTTTTTCAGCCAGATCACCAAAGGCTTTCAGCGCATTACGGACAGCATCATCAGTACGGTTGCCAGGGCCTTCTGGAAGAAAATGTTCGACAATAGTTTTGAAATAGTGCGCCTTAGTTCCGCCTTCTGGGCCATCCCCCCAAATGAACCACACACGCGGATCCTCAAGATCATAAAGCGCCTGTGTGATATCATTGGTTTTGGGGTCAGCAAAGATGACCAATCGGAAGCCCGGAATGGTCAAAGCCTGAAAAATAATGTTGTTGACGTGTTCGTCGCCGAAGCCATAGCCAGCAGCAATTAGGACGCTTTGATCCTGAACCACCTGTTTTTGAAACTCACGGAACAAATCAGAATATGGAGATCCAAACGATGTGTTTTGTTTGGCCGGGGTCGGATAGATCATTACACGGTTTTTGGTTGTATCCTCAGGCACATTTTGCAGTTCCCGAATTGGGAACAAGCCTTCGCCATCTTCAATCCAGTTGATTGAACCGTGCAATTTGCAAAGGTAAATAAAGCTGTCGACTGCAGCCCATCGCTTTGAGGTGATATCCAACTGTTCGGCCAAAGCATACCGGAAAGTAGCTGGGTTAAACCGGCGCTCCACCGACCCGCTGAACCCATTGCAATACGGTATACTGAGGCGGTCCATTGCCCGCTCACTGAACAGATCATAATTCGTGGTAAACACCCACGGGCGCGGCAACGTGCGGTCACGAAGGACCAACCTTTGAAAAAACTTCTGATATAGGCCAAGAACGGGGTTTGAATTGTCAGCCAGTTCGGAACGGGAACAGACCTCGGTTACAAATACGATGACTTTCTGGATAATGCTTTCGAGATCCGAGCTGGCCCCTTGAATGATATCTGACGATGATGTGTCCACAAATACCTTCGTTGCGAGCAACACCTCCATCAACCGTTCAAGATTTGTCGCAAAGTCCTCATCCTTCAAATCTATCCCAAGAACGTCTTTTAGGTTTGTTATTTCTTCGTCACCGACAGAGGTCTTATCTGCGCCGCCAAACTTTTGTTTAAACTTGCGTGCGAGAGGGGCCATTGTTGGAATGCCTGCCTCTGATGGATCCACACCTGGCATGCTTGCCTTCATCAAAGACGAGCAACCCGAGCCAAACAAGAAGGACAGATTTCGCGCACCCAGTGCGTCCGATACCTGCGACCGGACAATTTTTGAACTCTCGTCCCAATCCCAGTTTCCTTGTGGATCATCAAACGCATTCTTTGAACCTTTTCTGAAGTTCAAAGTTGGTTGAGCTGCATCAGGCGTAGGCTGTTCATTTACTTGTTCCATGAAATATGTCCTGACTTGGTGGGGACGCGAGGCCTCATGATCGACCACCTTTTCCAACAATATCTTGCACTTCGCTAGGAGCGAAAGCGACGTCCCAGCTCCACTCGCCAAATCCACCTGTTGCGTTTACGGCTTTGATCCATTCGCTCAATGCATCACGTTTTGCCTGGTTCTGAGGGCTGTCTTGACCTTTGATCTCCAGTACCAATGTTTTCCCCGAGGCTAGACGAACAAGAAAGTCAGGAACATACCTGCGGCGAGAGCCAGCCCACATGTAGTGAATTTGGAACCCGAGATGATCATTCTTCGCATAGGCAATAACGTCGTCACGAGCCTCAAAGATGTTGGCCGCATAACCTTCCCATGACGCATCACCAACCAGATGGCTAATATGCGATTTTACAGCAGGAAAGCATGGCTTGGTTGTATACCAAGTGCGCATCTGTCCTGTCGTGCCGATGGGGTTTTCTTCATCGAAAACAGGTGTCAACTTGTCGATATTCTGCTCTTTTACATAGCGCATCAGATGCTGAACAACGAGGTCGATGTTCAACGCAATTAGAATACGACGACGCAACGGATCAGAATGGAATAATGACGGGATTTCGAGTTTGGTCGATTCTAGAAATTCCTCGACTATCCTCACAAGCTGAGACGCCAAATATTCCTTGGTGCCGGAAAAACTATGGCTCAATTCAGTAAATCCCTTGCGTGCCGCCTGAAAAACCATGCGCTGGAGACGAAAACCCTCAGGAAGCTTTTCGAGGTCGATCGCTGTGACCTGAGCAAGATCTGTCGCGCCCCCAAGCGCCGGAGCTAAATCCGCGCTGATCGGTGTCGACGCCGGGTCAAGAACAAGAGGTTCAACCTGATCCCAGTCAATTATCAGCCGGGGTTTCACCACAGTTTCGACACGCAGGACATTTGGCCACTTGATTTCCAGGCTTGCCTTTTCTGGCACGACTTCAATCTGCGTGCTCGGTTTCGGCGGCGGCGGCGCTTCGCCACCCTCGCCAGTCTCGGAAATCGACAGGGGCACACCAAACACATTAACGTATTCCGGCAAGAACAGACCATTTTCATCTGTATCGTAGGACACCCGCCGCAGGCCGCGCCCAACAACTTGCTCACAAAGAAGTTGAGATGTGAAAGCGCGCAAACCCATGATGTGGGTCACGTTCTTTGCATCCCACCCCTCGGACAGCATGGCGACGGAGATGACATTTTGCAGATCCTGGCCCGCCTTGCCACGCTTCCCTACATTATCGACAATTTCACGCAGCAGTTCTTCTTTTTTAAGACCCAAGAGTTGCCGTTTCCGCGTTTCGGGCAGATCTGCTGCCTCAACAATATCCTTTAGCCGTTTTTCATAATCCTTGTCGGCGGTCGCCTTGTCTCCGATTTCAGCTTTGTCGAGCACCTTTGAATCCACTCGCAATGTCCGGTTAGGGGCCTGAAGCTCGGGCCAATGCGCGTCGCCATGATTAAAGTAATGCTCGACACGGGCAGCCGTTTCTGTCCGGTTGCAAACCGTCAACATGACTGGCGGAGATGGATGGCCCGCCTCGGCCCACATGCGCCGCGTTTCGCGCCAGTCAGCCCCCAGCAACGTGTAGGCATCCTGCACAAGTTTCGGCAGCGGTTCGTGTGGTTCGGCTTTGGCCCGGTTCAAATCCTCGGAAACCGACGGATCACGATAAATATGGTAAAGCTTGGAGCGTAGCGTTTTGGTGTCGGGTAGCGCATCGTCGCGCACCACCACTCGCGGGGTTTTCACCAACCCGGCTTCGATCGCATCGTTCAATCCGAAATCCGAAATGATCCAGTCAAACAGCGCCGTGTCCGTGCTTTTTTTGCCAGTTGGTGCAAAGGGTGTGGCGGAGAGGTCAAAACAGCGCTGGATGCGGCGGGTCTTGTGGATGCGGTCCAGCCCCTCCACCCATCGTGTCGCCTCGTCCAGATTGATCCCGTGCTCGAGCGCCCGCGCTCTGCTAATCTTGATCTCGGGCGGCTTTCGATAGGCGTGGTGTGCCTCGTCGTTGATGACGATGATGTCCTTGTAGCCCGCCAGTTTGCCCAACACCCGCCGAGCAAACACCTCATCTGACTCCTTGCCCTTTTTCACAATAGATCGCTGAACCTCTTTCAGGGGCATCAGCGTATGCCAGTTTTCGATCAGGATTTCCGCCTGATTAAGCTTTTGCCGCAAGGCCTCAGACGGGCACAGGTTGAACTCATCGTAATAGCTGCCTTCATAGGGCTGCAACACCTGCAACCGCTCCTTCACCGTCAGCCCCGGGGCGACAATGAATACGGCGCGGCTGAAATCCTTGTTTCGCTTTGGGTAGGTCAGCGCGTTCAGCACCTGCCAGGTGATGATCATCGCCATCACCGTGGTCTTGCCCGCGCCGGTGGCCATCTTGTTGCACAGCCGCTCCCATGCGCCGCCGTCTCCGGGAATGGCGATGCCCTGCTTGTAACCTTCTGCCCCCTCAACCCACCAGATCAGGGTCTCAATCGCCTCCAACTGGCAGAAATAGAACGGGTATTGCCGCAAGCCCTCGGTCCGGTCATGCCAATGCTCCAGCAGCTTGCGGGTGACGATGGTCACACCGGGCCAGCCGTCCTCGCGCCACTGGTCCACGCGGGCGCGGATGGTGTTGACGTTGCCCAGCACCTCGGTGCGTTTGGTGTTGTTGCGGGCGTCGAACACCTCATAGCTGGCGGGGCGGCGCTCGGGCTTGACTTCCAGCGTGCCGCCGGGCTTTTCAACCCAGTGCTGGGCGGGGCAAACATAAGGCGTGTTGATGATCAGTGACATGGCCTAGCCCTCGAGCGGGATGATCTTGAGGGATTCAATCCCGCGATCATCGACGATCTTCACCGCGATCCGCTTGTTGTCACCCGCCTCAAAGGGCAGCGACTCCGTGCCATGGAAAGCCTCCAGCAAATCCTCGTCCAGCTCGGCGCGCACGGTTTTCTTCAGCCGGTTCCAGCCGCCCTTTTTGTCGGCCATGGGGAAGAACACCTGATGCGGCATCAGGGAGCGCTGGTCGTAATCGGTATCCAGCGACCACATGGCGATCTGCTTTTTGCCGCCCGACACCACATCGCCCTTGCGCGGGTCGAAATAGTCAAAACCGTTGACATCCACTTGCCACATCCCATCGTCGCGCTTCTTCAGCTCCACATCCGGCTGGCCCATCAGCCAGAAAGACTGGTTGCTGGCGCGCTTCTTCTTCAGGTCTTCGGTCAACAGGTCGGTGTTCATCTGCACTTTCAGCAGGGTCACGCCGGGCCATTTCACCTCGTCAATGTCTTTGGCGGCCTCGGGGTCAAAGGTGAAGGCGCAAAACAGGATGAACTTGGGCGCGGGGCGCAGGGTTTCGGCCTCGGTCAATGCCAGCTCCACCTGCCGTTGCTCCAGCGCGGCGTGCTCGGGGCCAAAGCTCACCACCACCCGCTCGCCGGTGTCAGAGATTGAGCCGGTGGCGTGGATGTATTTCAGCTCGGGCAGAATCTCGAACTCGGCGAACTCGATCAACGCCCCGCCCTTGGCGCGCACGCCGGTTTTCAGCAGCTCGTCGCGCCACATGGATTGGCGCGAGGTCTCGCCAGAGCGGGCGATGCTTTCATCGGCCTCCTCGGGGGCGTAGTTTTCATCGAGCGACAGCACGGTGGGCGCGGGCACGGCCTCGACCGAGAACGGGCCGGTGATGCGCAGCTTGTTCTTGTCGATGCGGGGCTTGTCATAGAGCGTTTCCTGATCGGCGTGGTCGGCGATGCTCTGGTCCATACGCCGCTGCATACCCTGACGGGCGGCATGGAAGGCGTCAAATGCCACGCGCGCTTCCTCGGGCCAGTTTTCCGGCCTCTCGAACGGCACCTCCCATTCATGCAGGCTTTCGCCCTCGGTGAAGGCCACTTCCTGACCCTTGCGCACGCCCTGAAGCGGTTTGAACGGGGTGGGCGGATTGGCTGTAAGGGCGGCGTTGAGGGCGGCCAGTGCTGCTTCGATCTTGGGGTGATCCTCGTCGTAAATCGTGTCGATATCGGGGTTGTTGGCGATGCTCTTCAGGGTGATATGCGGCACGGTTTCGTAATCAAACCCACCCTTCAGCCCCTCATGCGGATATTTCAGCGCGTAATAGTCGAAAGAGGCGGTCATCAGCCGCTGCTTGGCTAGGGTGATGGCCACGCGCGAGGTGTCGCAGGTGATCCAGCGCCGCCCCCATTTCTCGGCGACAAAGGCGGTGGTGCCGGAGCCGCAGGTTGGGTCGAGCACCAGATCGCCGGGATCGGTGGTCATCAGGAGGCAGCGTTCGATTGCGGCCGTAGAAGTTTGAACAACATAGGTTCTGTCTGTTGCAGTGAATGTTTCTTCCCAATTGTTTGACACGTTTATTGCGGGGAAATCGTCAAAATAGCGCTTGAACCGCAAAACATTTGAATTGGCCAGTATCCTGTCAGCTTTGCCCAGCCTGTCCAGGCCTCCTACCGACACTTTCCAGTTTCTATTTTGACCTGGGTGATGGGTTCGAAATCTGTATTCAAAGTCACAGGTGGTTGTGCTTCGAAAGCCATCAGAATGAAGGGGATAGCTCCCGCATAAACGGCCCCGTGCCAAATCTTCCTCTTTCACGCTTTTCGCCGAAACAAGTTTCCCATCCAGCTCAACATAGGAGTAGCCAACAACATTTTCCGGCGTTTTTTCCCTCAAGATGCGCCTGAATTTTGCGTTAGATTTATCTTTCGCGAACCAGATAACGTAGTCATTGATAGACTCGACAAAATCACCAACCAAGGTGCCCGTCTTCTTGAGAACTAGTTGAACAACAAAGTTCTTTGATCCAAATATCTCGTCCATCATCTCACGAATATGATGCACATTTTCCTCCGAAATCTGCACAAACACAGATCCGCTCTCGTTCAGCAATTCCCGCGCCAGTAGCAGCCGGTCGCGCAGGTAGGTGAGGTAGGAATGGATGCCCAGCTCCCAGGTGTCGCGGAAGGCCTTGATCATCTCCGGCTCTTGCGTCAGGTCGGCGTCGGAGCGGTCCTTCACGTCGCGTTTGTTGGTGAAGGGCTGAAAGTTGGAGCCGTATTTGATGCCATAGGGCGGGTCGATATAGATCATCTGCACCTGCCCACCCATGCTCTCCTTGGTCAGGAGCGAGTTCATCACCAACAGGCTGTCCCCCGCCACCAGCCGGTTCGACCAGCCCTTTTCGTGGTGGTAGAAATCCAGCGCATCGCGCAGCGGCAGGTTTTCAAACGGGGCGGCAAACAGGTCCGGCTGCTGCCACTGCTCGGCCGCGTCCTTGCCCTTCAGCCGCTTGGCGGCATTGGCCAGAATGGTCGCCGGGTCCACCCGTTCATGCACATGCAGGGATACGGTATCGACCTCGAAACTGGTATGCTCGGCCTTGCCCGTCCAGTTCAGATAAGGGGCCTGCAGGCGTTTGAGCTCCTTGAGCGCATCTTTCATCCGCTCGGTGTCACCGCTTTCCAGCGCTGCATCAATCAGGTTTTCAATGCTGGCCCGCGCGCTGTCAAAGTTCAGCTCCGGGTCCAGATGCGGGTCATACTGCCAGTTGGTTTTCGGCTGGTCTGGGTCGCTCTCGGCATGGACCATCCCCACCTCGGGGTTATTCACGCGGGTGTCGCCATGTCGGTAAGACAGCACCTCGGCCGGGTCCGCCGATTTGCGGGTGGTTTTCTTGCGCGGCTTGCCTTTGGGTTTTGGCGCGGGGTCATCCTGCATTTCCAGCCGCAGCTCGGCCCGGTAGATAGAGCCGCCGCGCCCCTTGCCCTTGGCCAGAATACCTTCATCCACCAGCGCATCGCGCGCCGCCTCGTATTGCGCCTCAGGCAGATCAGGGATTTTCTCCTGCAAAAGCGCCAGCATCGCGCCATTACCAATGGAACTGCCATCCTCTGGCGTCAGGGACAGGATCAGGTTGGAAAGTGTGTTGGACATGCTCAGGCTCAATTCTTGAAACAAGTGTTTTCAATAGCCTACAGCGGGAAGTGTCGATTCGCAGCATAAATCTACATTTGGTTGAGTAGCGGCTGGGCAACCACAATATCCGGTTTCACGTTTCCCCTTACGTTCCGCCCTTATTTGGCCTCCGGTTTCACCCTAACCCTTTGATATGTCGGCCCAGGCTGGCAGCTTGCAAATCCGTGTACACCGGTTCGATTCCGGTACTTGCCTCCAATGTTTTCAAAGGGTTAGCAGGCGCTCGGAAAACGATGTGGAAATGTTTTCACTTATGTTTTCACGTTTCCCGCTTTGTTCCCCCAACGCGGCGCGCATCCTGAGCCGCCTGCGCGCGGGCTTTTTGGCGCGCGGCACCGGCATATCTGACCACGGAAGCGCGACTCGTGTGGCCCGTTACCGCCATAATCAAATCATCCGATAATCCCAAAGCAGCCAGTTCCGACGCGGTGGTGTGGCGCAGGGCGTGGATGTCATATTCCTCTGCCCCGATCTCCTTGCGCACTTTCATCACCGCAAAGGCGGCGGCGCGATAGCTGACCGGCTGGCTGTCCGGTTGCGAAAGAATGAACAACCCGTCGCGCGGTGTCCGCTCCAGCACGGCCGATAGCTGCGGCGTGAACGGGACGGAAGTTGTGCTTGACGCCATTGCCCGGCGCGAGGCCCGCGAAACCTCCAATTCCCAAAAGGCCGTCTATCAGCGCCTGCGCCGTTTGCGCGAGGCGCTGGGCGGTTTGGGCTGCAGCAAGGAGGTTCTGGCCAATGATCTGCTGATCGAGCGGATGGA
>WFQE01000029.1 GCA_015487165.1 Paracoccaceae bacterium
GATCGACCGCCACCCCCAGCGCATCGGCAAAGATCTGTGTGATCACGGTGTTGGAGCCCTGCCCGATATCCACCGCCCCCTGGTGCAGCACAAGACGCCCGTCGCTTGTGATGCCCGCGCGGATGGTGGCCGGGTTGGGCAGGCCGGTATTGCCGCATCCATACCAGCAGGACGCCACGCCAATGCCGCGTTTCACCCTGTCATGCGCCGCGTTCCAGTCGGCCGCTTCGGCCAGCGCATCCTGCCAGCGGGGGCGCAGGGATTGCAGGCAGTCGGCAATGCCCACCTCCCGCATGATCTGGCCGAATGGCGTCCGGTCCCCGTCGCGCAACGCGTTGAGGATGCGGAATTCCAGCCGGTCGATGCCAGTTGCCAGCGCCAGATCTTCATACAGGGTTTCCTGCACGATGGCCGCTTGTGGCACGCCAAAGCCACGGAACGCGCCCGAGACGGGGCCGTTGGTATGAATGGCCCGCGCCTCGGCCGCGTAGTTCGGGGTGAGGTAAGGCCCCGAGGCATGCACCGGCACCCTTCCGGCAACGGTCGGCCCCCAGCTGGCATAGGCGCCGGTGTTGAAATCGCCGCGATAGCGATAGGCGGTGATGCGGCCCTCGGCATCGCAGGCGGCGGTGGCGCGCGCGCGTGACGGGTGGCGTTTGGTCGTGGCCTGCATCGATTCAGCGCGCCCATAGACCATCCGGCAGGGCCGCCCTGTTCGCAAGGCAGCAAGCCCGACAAAAGGCTGCAATGACAGGTCGAGCTTTGATCCGAACCCGCCCCCCGTGGCCGCCGGAATGATGCGCACGCGCTCAGGCGGCAGGGCCAGCAGGCGCGCTGTTTCTTCCTGATCCATCACCGGGGCCTGGGTGCAGGCGCGGATCACCAGCACATCGCCCTCCAGCCAGGCGATGCCGGCCTCGGGTTCGATATAGGCGTGTTCGACAAATGATGTTTCGATTTCCGCCTCGGCCAGATGGGCCGAGGATTGCAATGCCGCATCGACATTTCCGCAGCTCAGCCTGCCCGTGGTCATGACATTGCCCGCGCGCCCCTGGTGCAGCTGCGGCGCGTCGGGGGCAAGCGCGGCATCCATGTCCAGAACATGCGGCAGTTCCCGCCAGGAAACGGGAAAATCCGCCAGATCCAGCGAGGCGACAACGTCAGGCCGCCCCACGATCAGGGCCACGGCCTCGCCTCTGAAGCGCACATGCCCGTCGGCAAGGGCAGGCTGGTCGGCAAAGGCGGGAATGGTGCCATAGCGGTTTTCGCCGGGGATATCGGCAGCGGTCAGCACCAGTTCGACACCGGGATGCGCCGCCTGCCACGCGTCGAGGTCGCCAAGGGTGAATTCCGCGTGAAAATGGGGTGACCGCACGGCCCGCACCAGCAGGTGATCTGCGGGGATCTCATCCGCCCCGAAACTTTCGCTGCCATCCACCTTGGGCTGGCCGTCCAGCCGCTCGATCGCGGCGCCGACTGCATTGCCGGCTGTGGGGGTGGTGGCCGAGTGTTCGGGGTCATTTGCGTGCAGCACCGCCTCGATGATCGCACCATAGCCGGTGCAACGGCACAGCACCCCGCCAAGGGCATCCTCTACCGCCTGGCGCGTCGGGTTCGGGTCGCGGTTCAGCAGCGCCGCCGCCGCCATCAACATGCCGGGTGTGCAGATACCGCATTGCGCCGCGCCATGGCGCAGGAAAGACCGTTGCAGATTGTCAAACCCCGCATCTGCCAGCCCTTCGACGGTCACGACCTCGGCGCCCGCGATGCTGCCCACCGGGGTAAGGCAGGAACAGACCGGCCGGCCGTCAACCAGAACCGTGCAGGCCCCGCAATCGCCGGCGTCACAGCCCGATTTGGTGCCGGTCAGGCCGAGCTCATGGCGCAGAAAATCCGACAGGCGCAGGCCAGCATTTGCGTCAACCGCAACCCTTTGGCCATTGACGATAAAGCCGGTCATCGGGCGACCTCTTGCAACAGGCGGGAAACCAGTGTCTGTACCGCCTCGTTCCGATAGGCGGCATCGGCGCGGATGTCGTCGATGGGCGAAAGGCGGTCGGCAATATCTTCTGCAAGCGCCTGTTGCCAGCCATCGGGATCATCGGCGCGTGCGCCCTCAAGCGCCTGCTCGAACCCTTGCAGGCGCTGGGCAACCGGGCTGCACGCCCCCACTGCCACTGCCGCCCGCCGGATGACACCACCTGCGATTTCCAGCCGCATTGCGACCATGGCAATCGAGATCACCAGATATTTGCGCGCCCCCAGCTTGGCAAAGCCTGCACTCCCTTGCGTATTGCTCTTTGGTACATGAATTGCGACCATGATTTCGCCCGGTTGCAGGGCTGTCTTGCGCACGCCTTGCAGAAATTCCCCGGCTAGGATGCGACGCGACCCGCTGCGCGAGGCAAGCTCGACCTCGGCCTCCAGTGTCAGCAGGGGCGGCACCCCGTCGGCGGCGGGCGAGGCGTTGCACAGATTGCCGCCGATCGTTGCGCGGTTCTGGATTTGCACCGCGCCAACCTCGCGCGCGGCCGCACGCAACCCGTCAAAGGCGGGCGGCAGGTTGGTTCGAGCAATCTCGGCCCATGTCGTCATCGCGCCGATACGCCAGCCCCTATCGGTTTCGGCAATGCCGCCCAGCGCGCTGATGGCGCTCAGGTCCAGCACCTTGCCGTCCAGCGCAGGGGCCTCGGTTGCCGGGAACAGATCGGTGCCGCCCGCCAGCACATGCACCGGCCCGTCGGCAGCAAGATCG
The DNA here is from genome assembly GCA_015487165.1 of Paracoccaceae bacterium. Taxonomy (GTDB): domain Bacteria; phylum Pseudomonadota; class Alphaproteobacteria; order Rhodobacterales; family Rhodobacteraceae; genus UBA5972. The sequence goes on from WFQE01000029.1 coordinate 2,756, forward strand.
AGGGCCTCGGCAAGGGTCTGGGGGCGGTGATAGCCCATATGTGCGGCTCCGGCGGTGAATTGTTGGTATACAAACGGATTTTGCGAAGCCTTGCCTTTACTGTCAATCGCTTTTCGGCCAATCTTCCGTGTCATGGACAAGGACAGCACCCGAAACGAACAAGGATCCTACCGGCTGGACCGGCAGGTGGGCTTTATCCTGCGACGCGCATCCCAGCGCCACCTTTCCATTTTTTCCGAGTTGATCCCCGAGGTCACGCCAACACAATTTGCAGTGCTGGCCAAGCTGGTCGAAACCGGTGCTTTGTCGCAAAACGCGCTGGGCCGGATCACCGCCATGGATGCGGCAACGGTCAAGGGGGTGGTGGACCGGCTGGTAAAGCGGGGGCTGCTGACAACGGCGCGTGACGACAAGGACAAGCGCCGCACGATCGTCGATCTGTCGGACAAGGGCAGGGCGCTGTATCACGAGGTGGAACCACGGGCGCGGCTGATCACCGAACAGACACTGGCGCCGCTGAATCGGCGCGAACAAGAGACCTTTCTCGCCATGTTGGCGCGGCTATGCTGACAGGCAGTCTGGTCGTGCCCGATCATCGGAGCGGCCCGTCGCTCGTGATCACCCGGAAGCGGTGAAATTGAATGCCCCAACGCAGGTGGATCGATGCAACTCATGCTTGCTAATCCGGGTCGGATAAGCCAAGATTCATGGCAAAACGGGCACGAGCAGAGAGGCATGTCATGATTTACCCGGTTCTTTTATGCGGTGGCGCGGGCACCCGCCTCTGGCCGTTGTCGCGCAAGAGCTATCCCAAGCAGTTCTCGCAACTCACCGGGCCCGAAAGCCTGTTTCAGGCATCGGCAAGGCGCCTGTCCGGCGGTCAGTTCGAAAGCCCCGTTGTCGTGACGGGTTCGGATTTCCGGTTCATTGTGACCGAACAGCTGATGGAAATCGGCATCGATCCGGGCACCATATTGATCGAGCCGGAAGGCAGAAACACCGCGCCTGCCATTCTGGCCGCAGCTTTGCATCTTGAAACGATAGATCCAGAGGCCCTGATGCTGGTGGCCCCGTCGGATCACGTGGTCAAGGATGTCGATGCATTCCATGCCACCGTTCAAGAGGGGGTTTCCGCCGCCCGCGAGGGCCAGCTTGTGACCTTTGGCATCACGCCGGACCGCCCCGAAACCGGCTATGGCTATCTCGAGGTTGACGGCGAGATGCGAGAGGGCGCAATGAAGCTGCGCCGTTTTGTGGAAAAACCCGATGCGGCCACCGCGCGCAACATGCTGGCCAAGGGCACCTATCTGTGGAACGCCGGTATTTTTCTGTTTTCTGCCAAGGCGATACTGGACGCGTTCAAGGCCCATCTGCCCGACATGATTGACCCCGTAACCAGGTCCGTGCGTGAGGCCAAGCCCGACCTCGGCTTTTTGCGGCTTGACCCCGATGCGTGGTCGGATGCGGTTGATGTATCGATCGACTATGGTGTGATGGAAAAGGCCGACAACATCACGGTTGTGCCCTATCGGGCCGGCTGGTCCGATCTGGGCGGCTGGGATGCCGTCTGGCGCGAAGAGGGCAAGGCCCAGGGCAGCGACGTGGTTGTTTCCAGGGGGGCCACGGCGATCGAATGTTCCGACACCTTGCTGCGTTCGGAAAGCGAAGGCCTTGAAATTGTCGGCATCGGACTGAAGAACATCATCGCGGTGGCCATGCCCGATGCGGTGCTGGTGGCGGATATGAGCCGTGCACAGGACGTCAAGCAGGCGGTTGCCGCGCTCAAGGAAAAACAGGCAACGCAGGCAACGGTATTTCCCCGCGATCACCGGCCCTGGGGCTGGTTTGAAAGCCTGGCCATCGGTGGGCGTTTCCAGGTCAAGCGGATTGTCGTGCATCCGGGCGCGTCCCTGTCGCTGCAAAGCCATTTCCACCGATCGGAACACTGGATCGTGGTCGAGGGCACCGCGCTTGTGACCATCGGCGAGGAAAAGAAGCTCGTGACGGAAAACCAGTCGGTCTATATCCCGGTCGGCACTGTCCACCGCATGGAAAACCCCGGCAAGGTGCCCATGGTGCTGATCGAGGTGCAGACAGGCAGCTATCTGGGCGAGGACGACATCGTTCGCTACGAAGACGCCTATGCGAGGGAATGACGGATGTTTCGCCTGCCCCGCTGAAGGTATTTTGCGTTACAGGGCGGCCGCTTTGGCCAGCGAAGCAGCTGGTGACAAGGCGAACCGGACGGTCGGAGAGCCGTCCGGTTCCGTAGGTTTGTCTATTCCACGTCGAATTCCAGCGGGCGGATGCTGTTGAACTTGTCGGTCGCGGCCAGCTTGGCGATCACCTCGTCGGAAACGGGTTGATCGACGTAAAGCAGGGCGATTGCATCCTTGCCGATATCGCTGCGCCCCAGGGTAAAGTTGGCGATGTTGACGCCGTTTGCACCCAGCACACCGCCCAGCACACCGATGATGCCGGGAACGTCCTTGTTGGTGGTGTACAGCATGTGACGACCCACTTCGGCGTCGATGGTAATGCCCTTGATCTGGATGAAACGCGGCTTCTTGTCGGAAAACACCGTGCCGGCAATGGTGCGCTCGGTTGTCGGGGTCTTGACCGTCAGCTTGACGTAGGAATCGAACACGCCCGATTTCGCCTGCGTGGTGGTCGAGATGTTGATTCCGCGCTCCTTGGCGACGACCGGGGCCGAAACCATGTTCACATCCGGGTTGGCCGCCGCCATGACGCCGGCAATCGCCGCGGCATTGATGGCACCCGTGTTCATCTCGGCCACGGCGCCGTCATACAGGATGTTGATGGCTTCGATCGGCTCGTCGGTCATCTGGCCGACAAAGGCACCCAGATGCTGGGCCAGCTTGACGAAGGGGGCCAGGATGGGGGCCTCTTCGGCACTGATCGAGGGCATGTTGATGGCGTTGGTCACCGCGCCGTTCAGCAGGTAATCCGACATCTGTTCGGCCACCTGGATGGCGACGTTTTCCTGCGCCTCGGTCGTGGCGGCGCCCAGATGCGGGGTGCAGACGACATTGGGCAGGCCGAAAACCGGGCTGTCCTTGGCGGGCTCGACCTCGAACACGTCCAGTGCCGCACCGGCGACGTGGCCCGACTTGATGGCCTCGGCAAGTGCTGCCTCGTCAACCAGGCCGCCGCGGGCGGCATTGATGATGCGCACGCCCTTCTTGGTCTTGGCGATGGCGTCGGCGTTCAGGATCATGCGGGTCTTGTCGGTCAGCGGCACATGCAGGGTAATGAAATCGGCGTTTGCCAGCAGCTCGTCCAGCTCGACCTTGTTGACGCCCAGGGCCTCGGCGCGTTCTTCCGAAAGATAGGGGTCATAGGCCATGACCTTCATCTTCAGGCCCTGCGCCCGGTCGGCCACGATCGAGCCGATATTGCCGCAGCCGATCAGGCCCAGCGTCTTGCTGGTGACCTCGACGCCCATGAAGCGGGATTTTTCCCATTTTCCGGCCTGGGTCGAGGCATTGGCCTCGGGGATCTGGCGGGCCAGCGACATCATCAGGGTGATCGCGTGTTCGGCGGTGGTGATCGAGTTGCCGAACGGCGTGTTCATCACGATCACGCCCTTGCGGCTGGCGGCGGGGATGTCGATGTTGTCAACGCCGATGCCGGCGCGGCCGATGACCTTGAGACGCTCGGCATTGCGCAGGATCTTTTCGGTGACCTTGGTGGCCGAGCGGATGGCCAGACCGTCATAATCGCCGATGATCTTGAGCAGCTCGGCCTTGTCCTTGCCGACCTCGGGGCGGAAATCCACCTCGATGCCGTTCTTGCGGAAGATTTCCACAGCCGTCGGGCTGAGCTTGTCGGATACGAGTACCTTGGGTGCCATGATGTGGCCCTTTCTTTCGATGATCTGTGTTGTTCTTGTCCGGGGCGCGAAATCGTCGCGGGCATGCGCCGTCCTCGCACCTGGGCGAAACGGAATATGTCAGCAGGTCAGAGTGCCGCCTTTTCCTGTGCAAAGGCCCAGTTCAGCCAGGGCAGCAGGGCCTTCAGGTCGTCGGCCTCGACGGTGCCGCCGGTCCAGATGCGCAGGCCCGGAGGGGCGTCGCGGTAGGATCCGATATCCAGCGCCGCGCCCTCGGCCTCCAGCCGGGTGGCCAGTGCCTTGGCAAATGCCGCCTGTGCGGCCTCGTCAAGCGCCGTCACCGCAGGATCCACGATCTTGAGGCAGACCGAGGTATTCGACCGTGTCGCCGCATCAACAGGCAGGAAATCGAGCCAGTCGGTCTGGGCCACGAATTCCTCGATCACCGCAAGATTGGCGTCGGCTTTGGCGACCAGCCCTTTCAGCCCGCCCTGCGCACGCGCCCAGTCCAGCGCGACAAGGTAATCCTCGACCGCCAGCATGCTGGGCGTGTTGATTGTGGCACCGGTGAATATGCCCTCGATCAGCTTGCCGCCCTTGGTCATGCGAAAGATCTTGGGCAGCGGCCATGCGGGGGTGTAGCTTTCCAGCCGCTCGACAGCCCGCGGGCTGAGGATCAGCATGCCGTGGGCCGCCTCGCCCCCCAGCACCTTTTGCCAGGAAAAGGTGGTGACATCCAGCTTGTCCCAGGGCAGTTCCTGCGCGAATACGGCAGATGTGGCGTCGCAGATGGTCAGCCCGGCGCGATCATCGGCGATCCAGTCGCCATTCGGTACGCGCACGCCGCTGGTGGTGCCGTTCCAGGTGAAAACAACATCATCATTGAAATCGACTGCCGACAGGTCGGGAAGTTCGCCGTAATCCGCCTCAAGCACGGTGGCGTACAGC
>WFQE01000030.1 GCA_015487165.1 Paracoccaceae bacterium
AAGGTGGCACTTGCCGCAGGAGTTGCCGAAAAAGCGCATCTTGTGACCACAGTCGTCACACCGAAACACACGCATACATACCCACCCATCAAATTCACGAGGGTTGTTGGGCGCCAGACTGGCCTTGTGTCACGCGATGCGTCGAAAAATGCGAATTGTGCACCGCGGAAAAATTTGTCTCTCAGAAAGCCGTTCTGAACTCGTAACCCGTAAAACCCTGATACATATCCAAACTCGAACCCCACTCCCCAAATGCTTGTTCGGCAAGGGCCGTTTATACTTTCTGAATCGTTTATCAGGCAGCCTGTGTCAAGGCCGTTTCCCCGGAATGTGTCGGTCTGGCGAAGGGTTTTACAGGGGCATCAATGCCCAATAGTCGAGATCAAGCAACACGTCGGGGTGATACTTCCCGTTTTCGCCCTTCAGGGTCATGCTGGCCGATTCCCCCTTGGTCGCCACCAGCCGCAGCCGGATGGCGCCGACGCCGGGGGCGGGGGTTTCGGCCTTGTCCAGCACCTCGGACCAGGCGCGGATGGTGTCGCCCGCCACGCAGGGGTTGGCGTGGGTGCCGGCATTGATGGCTACGATCATTTGGGCATTGGCCAGCCCGTTGAACGACAGCGCACGCGCCATGGAAATCACATGCCCGCCATAGATCAGGCGCTGCCATTCGGTGCGGGCCAGCACGTCGAAATGCACTTTCGAGGTATTCTGCCACAGCCGTGTCGCCAGCATGTGTTCGGTTTCCTCAACCGTCGAGCCGTCCACATGGTCGATCTTTTCGCCAATCTCGTAATCTCCCCAGCGATGTGGCTCGCCCGCCAGCGCAAAATCGTAACCGGTGAAATCCAGCCCCTCGGGAATGGGCAGCTCATCGGCCGGCACGACAGTGGCAAGATCGGGGGTCACGGTTTCCGGTGCCGGGGCATCGAGGTTGCGTTTCTTCACCATCACCCAGCGCTTGAAATCGATGACCACCTCGTCACGCTGGTTGAAACCCCGCGTGTGAACCCAGACGATGCCGGTCTTGCCGCTGGAATTCTGTTTCAGCCCGATCACCTCGGATTCGGCGCGCAGCGTGTCGCCTGTATGGACGGGCACGAGAAAGCGCGCCTCGGCATAGCCAAGATTGGCCACCGCGTTCAACGAGACATTGGGCACCGACTTGCCGAACACCACGTGAAAGGCCGCCAGATCATCCAGCGGGCTGCGGGGCAGGCCGCAGCTGCGGGCAAATTCGTCGGATGAATGGATCGCATGGCGCGCCGGATACAGCGCGTGATACAGCGCGCGCTCGCCCCCCGAAATGGTGCGCGGCACGGCATGGATCAGCTTTTGCCCGATCCGGTAATCCTCGAAAAAGCGGCCGGGGTTTGTCTTGGTTGCCATGATGTCTTGCCTCTACAGTTTTCCCAGCTTCATGGACGGGTCGTACTTTTCCGACACTTCCTTCACCACCGCCTGGGCACAGCGCATCACGCCACGGCCGGCATCATAGGCATAGGACGGGCTGCCATGCAGTTCCCAGCCATTGGAAAGGGCTTCGGTCACCTTGTGGCAGAATGCCGAGGTGTCTTCTTCGGTCAGTAAACGATAGGCTTTCATGGATAGGTCCCCAGAAATGGATTATGGCCCGTCAGCAAATGTATGCCGGCAATGACCACGAAGATGAACAGTGATGCCATGGCCAGTTTCATGTCGCGGATGGCGTCGCCCGGCATGGGGCGTTCCCACGGGCCTTCGTGCTGGTTGATCAGACGCATTTCCGCCAGCGCCCACAGGCCCAGCCCGCCGAACAGCACGATTGATGCCAGATCGCCGTTGACCAGCAAATGCGCGAATGCCCAGATCACGGTGCCCCACAGCATGGGATGGCGTATCTTGGCCGAGAGCGGCCCGCCCGCATGCCCGATGCCAAAGACAAAGATCGCAACCAGCATCAACAGGTTGTTGAGATGGCCCATCCCCGGCAGCGGGCTGTAGATCGGCGTGATGCCGGCCTGCCGGTAGCCGCTGACCATCAGCCAGGTGGAAATCAGCAGGACAACGCCGAAAATACCCTTGGAGGGCATGTTCCCAAGGGCGGTGGACATGTCGCGGCGCAGAGATGGCGCGAGGCGTTTGAACATGTGTCCGCCCCACCACAGCCCCATCCCGATTGCGAGTTTGATCATGAGATGCCCTTTGCGCTTGTCCCTGTTCAGCTTGATATGGTGCTTCGAGGGCGCAAGTCAAAATGCTTTCAGCCGCAAAATGCCGGAATCGCCACGGTTCCCCTACGGCAGCTGGCCTCAATTCCGGCCTGCCTGACCCAGCCGATCCAGAACGCGGCGCGCCGCGGCCTCGGGGCTGATGCGCCGCGCCGCGATTTCTTCGGCCAGCTGTCCGCGCAGTTTCCTGACATCCCTGTCGGCATCGAGCCGGGCCAGCAGGCCGCGCTTCAGTTCTTCGTCGAACCAGCTCTGATCCTGTCGCGCACGGTTGGCCTGCCAGTGGCCGTGTTCACGCCGCCAGCCGGCCAAGTTCTCGATTTCCTGCCAGACCTGCGCGATTCCCTCGCCGGTCAGGGCCGAGACCGGCAGCACCTTGGGAAAGCCCGGCGCGTCCTGCGGCCGTTTGCGCAGCAGGCGCAGCGCGCCCCGGTAATCGTTCACCGTACGCATGGCGGCGGGTTTCAGATCGCCGTCGGCCTTGTTGATCAGGATGATGTCAGCGATTTCCATGATGCCGCGCTTGACGCCCTGCAATTCATCACCGCCGGCAGGTGCCAGCAGCAGCAGGAAGATGTCGCACATATCCGCAACCATGGTTTCCGACTGGCCCACGCCCACGGTTTCGACAAGGATCACGTCGAACCCGGCGGCCTCGCACAGGGCGATGGCCTCGCGCGTGCGCCGTGCAACCCCGCCCAGCGTGGTCTGCGAAGGCGACGGGCGGATAAAGGCGTTGGGCTCGCGCGAAAGGCGCTCCATCCGCGTCTTGTCGCCCAGGATCGAGCCCCCCGAGCGCGCCGAGCTGGGATCGACCGCCAGCACCGCCACCCGCAGCCCGCGTTCGATCAGCATCATGCCGAAGGCTTCGGTAAAGGTGGACTTGCCCACCCCCGGTGTGCCCGACAGGCCGATGCGCAGGGCCTCGCGATCGGTGCGCGCGCGCAGGGCCTCGAGCAGGGCGACGGCCTGTTCGCGGTGGTCGGGGCGGGTGCTTTCGACCAGGGTGATCGCCCGCGCGAGCGCCCGGCGGTTGCCGTCGATGATATCCTGGGCAAGTTGTGTCATGTCGTCCAAGAGGTGGCCCCCTTTGTGCTGCCCCCTGCTTTTGCCGCGCGGTTGCGGCGTTGTCCAGTGGGTGGCCTCCGTGAAGTCGGGGTGATCGTATCTCGAATATGCTGACTGGTGTTTCTCGGCAGGAGTGCCCGGCGGAACGCCGGGCAGCGCCCGCCCCGCCCCCCAGGGTGGGCGCTCTGGCGCCCCCCTCGGGTCCTGTCTCTTATACACATCT
>WFQE01000031.1 GCA_015487165.1 Paracoccaceae bacterium
AGAACCCTCACAACAGGCAGGCATCAACATGTTCACACATCCCGCATTCGCCCCCGAGATCTTCCGTGATTCAGGCGAGGCCGCCAATGGCGCAGCGCTGGGCGATCTGCCGGAATGGAACCTTGCCGACCTCTATGCGGCCCCCGACGCGCCCGAGCTTGCCCGCGATCTGGAATGGCTGGGCAAGGAATGTTCTGCCTTTGCCGCCGATTACGAGGGCAAGCTGGCAGATGCCGATGCCGACACCCTGCTGCAGGCCATCCGGCGCTATGAAAAGATCCAGAACGTTTCGGGCCGGATCATGTCCTTTGCGGGGCTACGCTATTACCAGAACACGACCGACGCCGAGCGGGCCAAGTTCCTGTCCGACATGCAGGGCCAGATCACTGACATGTCGGCGGCGCTGGTGTTCTTTTCGCTCGAGGTCAACCGCATCAAGGACGCGCGCCTTGACGCGATGATCAAGGAAAACGCCGATCTGGCCCGCTTTTGGCCGGTGCTGCGCCGGATGCGCGCGATGAAGCCCTATCAGCTGTCAGACGAGCTGGAAAAATTCCTGCACGATCAGTCGGTTGTCGGGTCGACCGCGTGGAATCGCCTGTTTGACGAACATACCGCCGGGCTGACCTTCGATGTCGAAGGCGAGACGCTGAACCTTGAATCCACACTCAACCTGCTGACCGACCACGACCGCGCCCGGCGCGAATCCGGCGCGCGCGCCCTTGCCGCCGTGTTCACCAAGGAACTGCCGCTATATGCGCGCATCACCAACACGCTGGCCAAGGAAAAGGAAATCGAGGATCGCTGGCGCAAGCTGCCCACCCCGCAGATGGCGCGCCACCTTGCCAATGACGTGGAACCCGAGGTCGTGCAGGCGCTGCGCGATGCGGTGGTGAATGCCTACCCCCGCCTCAGCCACCGCTACTATGCGCTCAAGGCCCGCTGGCTGGGGCTGGAAAAGCTGGAAATCTGGGATCGCAACGCGCCCTTGCCGCAGGAAACGCCTGAAACCATCAACTGGGACAAGGCGCGCAACACGGTGCTGCAGGCCTATGGCGATTTCGATCCGCGCATGGCCGAGATTGCCGAACCCTTTTTCGACCGAGGCTGGATCGACGCCGCCACCAAGCCGGGCAAGGCACCGGGCGCATTTGCGCATCCCACGGTGACCGATGTACACCCCTATGTGATGCTGAATTATCTGGGCAAGCCGCGCGACGTGATGACGCTGGCCCACGAGCTGGGCCACGGCGTGCACCAGGTGCTGGCCGCGGGGCAGGGGGAATTGCTGTCGTCAACGCCTCTGACGCTGGCCGAAACCGCATCCGTGTTCGGCGAGATGCTGACCTTCCGCAAGTTGCTGGCGCAGGCCCCCGATCAGGCCACGCGCAAGACGCTGCTGGCCGGCAAGGTCGAGGACATGATCAACACCGTCGTGCGCCAGATCGCGTTCTATGACTTCGAATGCAAGCTGCACGCCGCCCGCGCCAGGGGCGAGCTGACGCCGGACGACATCAACGCCCTGTGGATGAGCGTGCAGGCCGAAAGCCTGGGCCCGGTGTTCGACTATATGGACGGCTATGAAACCTTCTGGGCCTATATCCCGCATTTCATCCACTCGCCCTTTTATGTCTATGCCTATGCCTTTGGCGACGGGCTGGTGAATGCGCTGTATGCGGTTTACGAAGAGGGCGACCCCGATTTTCAGGAAAAATATTTCGACATGCTGCGCGCGGGTGGCTCGAAACACCACAAGGAGCTGCTGGCCCCCTTCGGCCTTGACGCATCCGACCCCGCCTTCTGGGACAAGGGGCTGTCCATGATCGCCGGCATGATCGATGAGCTCGAGGCGATGGAGGGCTGATCCCGCCCCTTCTTCTTTGCCCAAATACGTCCGGGGGAGTCGCGCTCGCGCGACGGGGGCAGCGCCCCCTTTCCCCTCAGCCGCGTTCCAGTCGTTCCTGCCAGCGAAGGTATTCGTGGCTGTCAGGCCGCAGTTCCAGCGCGCGTTTTATGGCAGCCAGCGCCGCCGCCCTGTCGCCACGCGCATCATGGGCGCGGCTCAGCTGGCGCAGGGCGTTGGCGTTATCCGGGTCCAGTTCCAGCGCGGCCTTAAGGGTTTCGATCCCCTCTTCCAGATTTCCGGCCGCAATCAGCAGCCGGCCAAGCTGCACCTTGTGGCCAGCGTGTGAGGGCGCCATTTCGACGCCTTTCCTTGCGTGTTCGATAGCCTCGTCCAGACGGTCGATCCGGGCCAGCGCGGTTGCCAGCTGGATGCGCACCAGAACATCGCGGGGGGCCAGCTCGACCGCTTTTTGGAATTGCTCGACCGCGGCCTGCGGATCCTTGTCCTTCATGAAGATCGCGCCAAGCTGGCTGCGGATGCGATAGTCGTCGGGATACAACGCAACGGCCCGGTCGAGCAGCCGGCCTGCGCCGTCCCAATCCTGTGTGATCTTGCGCCGCCGCACGGCTGCGTTGAAAAAGCTGCGGGACGAGGCGCCGATCTCTTCGGCGCGGGCCAGCAGCCGGTCAACGCGCGCGTCTTCACCTGCGCGTGTCAGGATGTCGGCCAGCAGTAGCAGACCGCGCTCGCGGCCCTCGCGCAGCAACAGTTTTTCCATGGCGGCAAAATTGGCCTTGGCGCGGGGGTGGTTGAAATCAAAGGCAAAATTCGACGGATAGTCGTTCTGACCCTTGACCAGCACGGCGCAGCCGCGCTCGACATGCATCCCGTAGGTCAGCGGGGCCAGCGCGCCGGTTGCTGCATCTGGAAAGTTGATGGCAATTTCGCGGTGGTCGATCTCGACAAACAGGCGTGCGAACAGGTCGCCCAGTTCGTCAGGCAGAGGATCGGAAAACGTGATTTCCAGCAGGGTGTCATCGGGCAGTGCCTGCATCTGCGCGGCCAGCTGGCCCTCGGGGTCGTCGGTCAGGTCGCGGGCGTTGATCGAACGCGTGGCCTTTCCCGGCTTTGGCGGGGGCGTTGCGCCGGCCTTTTGCAGGGCAATCATGTTGTGAAAGCGGCTGATGCGCACCACGTCTTCGGGCATCTGCCAGAGCATTGCCTGAAAGAAGCCCACCGAATTGGGCGGGCTCAGCTCAAGCGAGCCCCCGAAGCGGGGGAAAAAGGACGTCTGCACATCTTCGGCGACATAGATTCCCCCGGCGGCAAGTGTCGGAAACAGCAGCTGGAACGACATGACCACATGCTCGTTCTGGTGGCTGCCGTCGTCGATGATGATGTCAAAAGGCCCGCGGGTCTTGACCAACTCGGCCAGAAAGGCGGCGTCGATCTGGCTGCCCTGCAAGATGGCCACCCGGTCGCCGAGATCCATTTCCTTTTTCTGGATATCGATGCCGGTGATCTGGCCCGCCTCGAAATAGTCGCGCCACATTTCAAGGGATTCACCGCCGCGATCGGCATCCTGATAGCCGCCGACGCCGATTTCCATCAATCTGACGGGGCTTTCACGCAGATGGGAAAACAGGGTGTGATAATTCGGTGTGTAGTCGTGATAGCCAAATTTGTCGGTGCCGTGGATGACGGCAAGCCGTGTCAGCGGGTCGACCATATGCTCTGCCTCGGGTTGTTATGCGGGCAGTATGGTGCCGGGGCGGTTCTGATGCAAGACTGCGCTGGAGCCGAAAAAATACCGTCAGGCTGCCGGCAGCATCCCTTTTTCAGCGGCCAGTTCGCGCATCCTTTTCTGCAGCTTTTCGAAGGCCCGCACCTCGATCTGGCGGATGCGTTCGCGTGACACGCCGTATTGACCCGACAGTTCCTCAAGCGTGACGGGATCATCCTGCAGCTTGCGCTTCATCAGGATATCGCGCTCGCGCTCGTTCAGATCCTCCATCGCCTTCATCAACAGGGTGCGGCGGGTTTCAAGTTCCTGGCGTTCGGCGTATTCGGCTGCCTGGTCGGCATTTTCGTCCTCCAGCCAGTCCTGCCATTCGGTCGCGCCGTCGCTGTCGCTGGCGATCTGTGCGTTCAGCGAGGCATCGCCGCCGGACATGCGGCGGTTCATCGAGATGACCTCTTCCTCGGTCACGTTCAGGTCATGGGCGATCTGCTTGACATTTTCCGGGCGCAGATCGCCCGATTCCAGCGCGCCGATCCGGTTCTTTGCCTTGCGCAGGTTGAAGAACAGCTTTTTCTGCGCACTTGTGGTGCCCATCTTGACCAGTGACCAGCTGCGCAGGATGTATTCCTGGATGCTGGCCCGGATCCACCACATGGCATAGGTCGCCAGACGGAACCCCTTGTCGGGATCGAACCGCTTGACCGCCTGCATCAGGCCGACATTGGCTTCCGAGATGACCTCGGCGGTGGGCAGGCCATAGCCGCGATAGCCCATGGCGATCTTGGCGGCCAGGCGCAGATGGCTGGTGACCAGCTTGTGCGCGGCCTCGGTATCCTGATGATCGACCCAGCGCTTGGCCAGCATGTATTCCTCTTCCGGCTGCAGCATCGGAAACTTGCGGATTTCCTGCATGTAACGGTTGAGGCCCTGTTCGGGTGATGGTGCCGGTAGTTTGGTGTAATCGCTCATGTCGGTTCAATTGTCCTTCCTGCCCGCGTGCTGGCCGAGCGTGGCATTATTACGTTGTCATGGCGTTGACGTCCAGTCGCCTACATTTGGTGCACAAGCGCCGGATAATCAATGCCCCTGCCTGCCCATGACGGGGCCGATGTGGTCAGGCTGGCGCGCGTCAGGGGCGGGGGTGGCAGAAACACTTGTCAACCGGCTTGGGCCGGCTGGCGCCCAAGGTGCTCAGTTTGTGGCGGTAGTGGTGATTGCGTTTCGCGTAAGCACCACATGATTTGCGCCCGATGTGACCTCGATCCGATCAAGGCGAAACAACCTCTGTCCCTTGGCGCGCGTATAGTCGAACTGCACTGGAAAAGAGCGGATGCCCGGCAGGATAGAATGGTCCGGCCCCCGTGTAATCTGATAGCTTCCCTCGCAGCGAAGGTGGTTTTCCGCGTCCTTTGCGGCGGGGGGTGTGGGCGCAAGGGTGACGTGCGTCAGGCGGCGCCCGTCATACAGATCGGCGGAAGCAGGACAGCCGCTGCGGCGATCCTGCATGAAGATTGCAAAAAACGACAGCGGGTCGAGCCTTGCGGTTCTGACCAGTGAGGGGTCGGACATCTCGGTCAGATCCCGTTTCGGTGCAATGGCAACCTTTATCGGCAGGCCATTGCGGTAATCGACCCGTTGCACGCGTTTCTTGAATATGCGGCTGGTGCGGGCATAAAAGACATTGGGCCGCATGCGCCCGTTTGCAACGAAGGCGCCCTTTGAAATGCCGTCATAGCTGGCCCGCAACAGAAACCCCAGAATGCCGGCCGCCTTGCCCTTGACGGTGATCGTATAGCCGCTGACCGTGGTCTTGTATCGCGCCGACAGTTGCCCGATGTGAAAGCCGTCTGCCCAGACATCGAACGAGGCGACAGAGGTTGTGTATGCCGCGACCGGTGCGACAGGGGAAATCAGGATCAGCAGGGTGGCAATAATGATGGAACGCATGATTTTTCCGAAATGATTTGGCTTTATCCAGGCGGTTCAAGCACATCTCGACGCCGGAAAAAAGCGAAAGCTAGCAATATCTCTCGATCCCCTTGATCTGCTCGTCGGAATAGCGGTCGCCATGGGCAAAGCCGGGGGGCAGCAGGCGGTCGATCTCGGCGCGGTCCTCGTCGGTCAGCGTGATTTCGCAGGCCCCCGCCCATTCGGCCAGATGCGCTGCCGTTCGCGTGCCGGGGATCGGCAGCATGTGTTCGCCCCGGTCCAGCAGCCAGGCCAGCGCCAGCGCCGAACTGGTCGCACCCCGCGCGCGGGCATAGGCGCGAAAACGGGCGATCTGGGCCTCGTTGGCCGAAAAATTGGGCTCGATAAAGCGGGGCTGGTTGCGGCGGAAATCGGTTTCCCCGAAATCGGCGGGTCCGGGCGGATGGTCGGTCAGCATCCCGCGCGCAAGCGGCGAAAACGGCACGAATGTCGTGCCCAGTTCTGCGCAGGCCCGCGTCAGGCCAAGTTCGGGATAGCGGGTCCACAGCGAATATTCGTTCTGGACGGCGGCCACTGGCGCGACCGTTGCGGCCCGGCGCAGGGATGATGGCGCGATTTCGGAATAGCCAAAACCCCCGATCAACCCCTCTTGCCGGAATTTCTCCAGCGTTTCGGTAACCTCTTCGATGGGCGTGCCAAAGTCGCGCCTGTGGACGTAGTAGAGCGCAACATGATCCACGCCCAGGCGCTTGAGCGATCCTTCCAGAGCGCGGCGCAGATGGGGTTCGGAATTGTTGGCCTCGCCCCTTTTGCCGCCGATCACGATGCCCCCCTTGGTGGCGATGTGAAAGCTGTGGCTGGTCTCGCGCATATAGTCGCCGATGATGGTTTCGGACAGGCCCCGCCCATAGAGTTCGGCGGTATCAAGGAAATTGATCCCCGCCTCGGCCGCTGCCGTCAGGCAGGCAAAGCTTTCCTCGCGGTCGGTGGGGCCGTAAAAGCCGCCAAAACTCATGCAGCCCAGGGCGATGCGTGAAACCTCGGGGCCGTTCTGGCCAAGACGCATGTATTTCATGTAAACGCGGCCTCCAGCGCGATTTCGACCATGTCGCCAAAGCTGCGCTCGCGATCCTCGGGCGGCAGCGCCTGCCCGGTGCCAAGGTGGTCGCTGATCGTCAGGATGGCCAAGGCGCGCCGGCCGTGGCGGGCGGCAACGGTGTATAGCTCGGCGGCCTCCATTTCGACGGCCAGAACCCCGTGGCGCACCAGCTGTTCGCTCAGGTCCGCGCGTTCGTCGTAAAAGGTATCCGACGAATAGATCCCGCCCACATGGGTCGTGACCCCGCGCCCCTCGGCAGCCGCCACCGCGGCGCGCAGCAGCGACCAGTCGGCGCAGGGGGCATAGTTCAGCTCGCGCAGGATGGAACGCGATGGGCTGCCCAGGGTGGATGCGGTCATGGCAATCACCACGTCACGAATGCCCACATGGTCGGCCATTCCACCGGCCGAGCCAATGCGGATGAGGGTCTGCGCGCCGTAATCGCGGATCAGCTCGTTGGCATAGATCGAGAGGCTGGGCATGCCCATGCCGCTGCCGTGAATCGTGACCCGGTTGCCCTTCCACATGCCGGTGAAACCCAGCATGCCGCGCACCTCGTTGATGCAGACGGGGTTTTCAAGAAATGTCTCGGCCGCCCAGCGTGCGCGATAGGGGTCGCCCGGCATGAGAACGGTTTCGGCGATGTCTCCGGGTTTTGCCCCGATATGAATGGTCATGGATGCCTCCGCATTTTGGGTTGCCCGCATCATAGGAAAGTTTGCCGACTTGGAAAGGCGGGAAAGGGGGTGGGCCCGCGAAATGTCGCGCCGATGAAAGTGCTGTGCAGGCGTATTTGGGCAAAGAAGAAGCCCGGTGGTATCGTTGCGTCGCACCGGTGGGAATGTCTTGCCTTGGCTGCGGTGTTGGGATTGCATGGCAGGGGATGCAGCGGAAAGGGGAGGAATGGCGGAAGGCGGCGAAATCATCCGCATCGGCGGGGCCAGCGGTTTCTGGGGGGATGCGGCGCATTCCACGGCACAGCTGTTGCACAGGGATGCGCCCGATTTCATCATCCATGACTATCTGGCCGAGATCACCATGGCGATTCTTGCGCGCGCGCGTGCCCGCGACCCGAAGCTGGGCTACGCCACCGATTTCGTCACATCGGCGATGGCGCCGAACCTTGCCGCCATCGCCGAAAGGGGTGTGCGGATCATTTCCAACGCGGGCGGGGTGAATGCGCCGGCCTGTGCGCAGGCCTTGCGGGCCGAGATTGCACGCCTGGGGCTTTCGCTGAAGGTCGCAACCGTGACCGGCGACGATCTGATGGAGCAGCTTGACGAGATCGCCGGCGCGGGCGTGGTCGAGATGTTTTCCGGCGCCGCCTTTCCGCCGCCTGACAGTATCGGCAGTGCCAATGTCTATCTGGGGGCGTTTCCCATTGCCGCGGCGCTGGATGCGGGGGCTGATATCGTCGTGACCGGGCGCTGCACCGACAGCGCGCTGGCGCTGGGGGCCTGCATCCACGCCTTTGGCTGGCAGCCGGATCAGCTGGATCTGCTGGCGGGCGGATCGCTGGCCGGGCATGTCATCGAATGCGGCCCGCAGGCCACGGGGGGGAACTTTACCGACTGGCAGCAGATTGCCGACAGCCTGGTCGATATCGGCTATCCGATTGCCGAGGTCGCGCGCGACGGCAGCTTTACCATCACCAAACCCGCGGGCACGGGCGGGTTGGTCAGCATCGCCACCGTGGCCGAGCAGATGTTGTATGAGATCGGCGACCCGCAGGCCTATGTCCTGCCCGATGTGGTCTGCGACTTTTCCGCCGTCACGCTGGAACAGGTCGGGGTGGACCGCGTGCTGGTCAGCGGCGCGCGTGGGCGTGGCGTTCCCGACAGCTACAAGGCCTGCCTGACATGGCATGACGGCTGGCGCGGCGGGCAGGTTTTCACCTTTTACGGCAGTGATGCCGAGGCCGCCGCGCAATGTTTTTCCGACGCGGCCCTGACCCGCGCCCGTCGGGTTTTGCGTGAGGCCGGAGCGCCTGATTTCACCGATGTCAGTGTCGAGCTCCTGGGCACGGAATCGCAATTCGGCGCGGCGCGGCGGCTGAAACCGGCCCGCGAGGTGGTTGCCAAGATCGCCGTGCGTCATGCTTCGGCCGAGGGGGTTGCGGCATTGCTGCGCGAGGCCACGGGGCTGGGCCTGTCGGCGCCGCCGGGGCTGTGCGGTTTTGCGGGCACACGGCCGCGCCCCTCGCCGGTGTTGGCGTTGTTTTCCTTTCTGTGGCCAAAAGGAAGGGTGCGGGTTGCTGTCACGATCGAGGACCAGACTATCCCCGTGGCCGAGCCCGCCGTCGGCCCGGCAATGGCGCCTCCCGAACCCTTGCCCACGCCAGCCCGCCCCCGTGCGGCGCGGACAAGCCGGGTCAAACTGAAAAGGCTGGCCTGGGCGCGTAGCGGCGACAAGGGGGATGCGGCCAATATCGGGGTGATCGCCCGCAGGCCCGCCTTGCTGCCCTGGATATGGAACGGTTTGAACGAGGCGATGTTGCGCGAAACCTTTGGCCATTTTCTGGCGTCGGGCAGCCCGATCTCGCGCTATCCGGTGCCCGGCATCAACGCCATGAACATCGTGCTGCACAATGCGCTGGGCGGCGGGGGCACCAGCAGCCTGCGCAATGACCCGCAGGGCAAGGGCTTTGCCCAGCTTCTGCTGGCACAGGAAATCGAGGTTGACGCATCGCTGTTGGAGGGGCTGGCATGACGCATTTCATCACCCGGATCGACAAGGGCAGCGACGATTTCGCCGCCAACCGTGCCGCCATGCTGGCGCTGGTTGACAGGATGCGCGGGCTTGAGGCGCGCGCGGCCACGGCGTCGGAAAAGCGCCGGCCGGTGTTTGACAAGCGGGGCCAGTTGAGCCCGCGCGAACGTCTGGGCGCGCTGCTGGATCCCGGCATGCCGTTTCTGGAGCTCTACAACATGGCGGGCTATCTGGTGGACGATCCAGACCCGGAAACCAGCCTGCCGGGCGCCAGCATGATCGCGGGCATCGGTTTTGTCGGTGGCGCGCGTTGCATGGTGCTGGTCGATGACAGCGGCATCAATGCGGGCGCCTCGACCATGAAGTCGGTCGACAAGGCGCTGGGCATCCTGGATATCGCGCTGCGTCAGAAGTTGCCCTTCATCCATCTGGTCGAAAGCGCGGGCGCCGACCTGATGTCCTATCGGGCCGAGCTGTGGGCCCATGGCGGCGGCATGTTTGCAGGGCTCGCGCGCCTGTCGGCGGCGGGGCTGCCGGTGATCACGGTGTTGCATGGGGCTTCGACCGCGGGCGGGGCCTATCAGCCGGGGCTGTCAGATGTGGTGATCGGGGTGCGGGGCAACGGCATGGCGATGCTGGCGGGCGCGGCGCTGCTAAAGGCGGCGACCGGCGAGGATGCCTCTGACAGTGATCTGGGGGGTGCCGAGATGCACGCGCGCCTCACCGGGCTGGTCGAATATCTGGCCGAGGATGACGCCCACGCCATTGCCATTGCCCGCGAGGTTGTCGAGGGGCTGGACTGGAACCGCCACGCGCAGCGGGTCACGGCGGTGCCGGCTGACCCACCGCCCTTTGCGGATGATGAAATCCCTGGCGTGGTGCCTGTTGACTATCGCATCCCCTATGACGCGCACGAGCTGGCGGCCCGCATTGTCGATGGCGGGGCGCTGCGCGATTTCAAGCCTGATTTCGGCCCCGCAACCCTGTGTCTGGAGGGGCGCATCATGGGCCATGCGGTGGGTATTCTGGCCAATAACGGCCCGATCGACCCGGATGGTGCCGCCAAGGCAACGCATTTCCTGCAGGCCTGCGATCAGACCGACCGCGCGGTGATCTTTCTGAACAATACCACGGGCTATATGGTGGGCGTTGCCTATGAACAGGCCGGCATGATCAAGCATGGCGCCAAGATGATTCAGGCCGTCACAAATTTGCGCGTGCCGAAAATCAGCCTCTATGTCGGGGCCAGCTTTGGCGCCGGCAATTATGGCATGTGCGGCTATGCGTTCCGGCCCGATTTCCTGTTCACATGGCCGAATGCGAAAACCGGGGTCATGGGGGGTACGCAGGCGGCGCAGACCATGGAACAGGTCATGCGCAAGGCCTCGGCACGTCGGGGGCGCGAGGTTGACGAGGCCCGCCTTGCCGCCCAGGCCAGCCGCATCACCGAACATTTCGACCGCGAATCCGATGCCTTTGTTACCTCGGGGCGCTGTCTCGATCACGGCATGATCGACCCGCGCGACACACGCCGGGTGATCGGCTTTTGCCTCGAAACCTGCCGCGAAGGGCGCGCGCGCAAGCTGCGGCCCGGCAATTACGGGGTGGCACGACCATGAGCGGCCCCATAAAACGCCTTCTGGTCGCCAACCGGGGCGAGATCGCCCTGCGGATCATGCGCAGCTGCCGGGATCTGCGGATTGAAACGGTTGCCGTCTTTACCACGGCCGACCGCAATGCCCCCCATGTGGCAGCGGCCGACCAGGTGGTTTCCATCGGGAACGACAGCGACGGCGGCTATCTGGACGGCAGCCGCATCATTGCCGCCGCGCGCAAGGCCGGTGCCGATGCCATCCATCCCGGCTATGGCTTTCTGGCCGAGAACGCGGATTTCGCGCAGGCCTGTCTTGATGCGGGGTTGACATTTGTCGGCCCCGCGCCCGGGGTCATCCGCCTGATGGGCGACAAGGCGGCCGCGCGCCGGCTGGTGGCGGGGGCGGGGCTGCCCTGTCTGCCCGGCTACGATGGCGACGACCAGTCGAACGAAACCCTTGTGCGTGCCGCCGCCGAGATCGGCTATCCGGTGATGGTGAAGCCGGCGGCGGGTGGCGGTGGCAAGGGGATGCGCAGGGTCGGGGCGCCCGATGCCCTGCCCGCGGCCCTGTCAGCCGCCCGCGCCGAGGCCCGTGCCGCCTTTGGCGACGACCGCCTGATCATCGAGCGCGCGCTCGACAACCCCCGCCATGTCGAGGTGCAGATCATCGCCGACAGCCACGGCAACGTGCTGCACCTATATGAGCGCGACTGTTCGCTTCAGCGCCGGCACCAGAAGATCATCGAAGAGGCCCCCGCGCCGGGGCTGAATGATACCCTGCGCACACGCCTGTGCGATACCGCCGTGCAGATCGCGCGCCTTGCCGGATACGAAAATGCCGGAACCGTAGAGTTTCTGCTGGAAGAAAACGGCGCGTTCCACTTTCTTGAAATGAACACCCGCATCCAGGTCGAACACCCTGTGACCGAGATGGTGACCGGCCTCGACATCGTGGCGCTTCAGATCGAGGTGGCGCAGGGCAGGCCGCTGGCGATCAGTCAGGACGACATCACCTTGCAGGGCTACGCGATCGAAGCCCGCCTTTATGCCGAAGATCCCGCGCGCGGATTTCTGCCCTCGGCGGGAAAGGTCTTGCGCTGGCAGCCCCCCAAGGGCCCCGGCATCCGGGTCGATCACGCGCTGGCCGAAGGCGGCGAGGTTTCGATCCGCCATGATCCCATGCTGGCCAAGATCATCGCCCATGGCGAGGACAGGCAGCAGGCCCTCGGGCGGCTGCGGGTCGCGCTTGGCCAGACGGCCCTTCTGGGGCCCGACTGCAACCGGGATTTCCTGCGCGACATGCTCAAGATGCCGGCGCTTGTTTCCGGTCAGGTCACAACCGCAACACTGGACGCTATGGCGATGGAGCCGCAAGAGATGTCGCCTGACGAGATCGCCCTTGCCGCCGCGCTGTTTCATACCCACGCATTCCGGCACGCGCGCGCCCTGTCCTGCGGTCTGCCAGATGAGTTGGCGGGATGGAGCAGCACTGGCCAGCTTGCAAGCCGTCTGGAAATCCCGATTGGGGAACAGACCAGAAAACTGATGATACAGGCGAATGGGCCCGACCTGACCGTGCAGGGCGAGGGGCTGAACGGCCGTGTCGAAGGGCGGGGCGGAGTCTGGCGCGTCGATGGCCGGGCCGTGCATCTGCTGGCATGGCATTGCGACGGGCATGACCTGCATGTGGCGACCCGCGCGCGGCAGTTCCATGTGACGCGCCTTGTCGGCACCGGAAAATCCGGCCTGCAAGAGGGGCAGGGCCGTGTGATGGCACCCATGCATGGCGAGATCGTCGAGGTTGTCGCCTCGCAGGGACAAGAGATCGAAAAGGGCGCGCGTCTGGCGGTGCTGTCGGCCATGAAGATGCAGCATGAAGTGCGCGCGCCGATTGCCGGGCGGGTTACCAGCGTTGCTGTCCGTCCCGGCCAACAGGTTGCTGCGGGCGATCTGCTGTTCGAGATCGGGGCCGCGGCCGACGGTTGACCGAAGAGCTGCCTGGCGGCGACCGGGATCAACTGTCGATCACCGAAACACCCTCGCCGCGCACGGCATCGCGGATGATGCCCGACAGGGCATTCAGCACCTCGGGCCGTGGAAAGCTTTGGCGGGCGACGAGCTCCACGCGCCTGCCGGCCAATCCGCTTGCCTCGGGCAGCAAGGCGATGCCTGCGGGTGCACGCTTGCGAACAAGGGCGGGCACCAGCGTAATGCCGTCCCCGGCGGCAACAAGTGCAAGCAGGGTTTCAAGGCTGGTTTCCCGTGTGTTGGCCTGCGCCGATTCCGCGCTGCACGCACCGAGAACCTGGTCGCGCAGGCAATGCCCGTCGGCAAGCAGCAGCAGCCGACTTTCCTCGATGTCCTCCAATCTCACCGCAGACCTTTTGGCCAGCGGATGGCCTTCTGGCACGGCGACCAGAAATGCCTCGTCGTAAAGCGGGCGTTCGGACAATCTGGGCAGGGCAGGCGCGGTCGCCTGGATCACCGCATCCAGCCTGCCGGCGGCCAGCGCGGTTTCGAGATCATGCGTCATCCCCTCGACAAGGCTCAGCTCAAGCTCGGGCATCACTTTGTGGATTGCGCGCAGGATCAGCGGGGCCAGATATGGGCCGATGGTGGCGATCATCCCCAGGCGGAAGGGGCCGGACAAGGGGTCGCGCGCTGCGCGGGCCAGCGCAATGATTTCATCACCCATCGCCACCAGTTCGCGGGCGCGGGCCACGATCTGCGCCCCGATCGGGGTAATCTTGACCGAACGGTTGGTTCGCTCGAACAGGGCAACGCCAAGGCGCTGCTCGAGTTTGCGAATCTGGACGGACAGGGCCGGCTGGCTGACATTGCACTGCTCGGCCGCGCGGCCGAAATGGCCGGTATCGGCCACCGCGATGACATATTCCAGGTCGCGTATATTCATATGCAATGCCTATCACTATCATAACAACAATATCTTTTACTAATCATAGCGCAAGCCCTATCGTGACAACATCGAATTGCAAAGGAGAAATCAAAGTGTCGAAATCCCCCGTCATGACCACCAATAACGGCGCAG
>WFQE01000032.1 GCA_015487165.1 Paracoccaceae bacterium
GTCTGGCGCAGCGCGGTCGTCAGGTTGTAGTGCTGGCTGGAATGGTGGTTCACATGGCTGGCCCAGACCCAGCGCACCCGGTGGCCGAAACGGTGCACCCAGTAATAGCGCAGATCGTCCAGAACAAAGCACAGCGCCACCACCCACCAGGCGGTGCCCAGATCGAACAGGCGGAACTGCCACACCCAGTTGAAGAACCCCCAGGCGATAAAGCCGAAAATTATCCCCGCTGCCACATTGCCCGCCCCCATCAGCAACGAGGTCAGCGCATCGCGCGCCTCGTATCGTCCGCCCTTGCGGGTGAGCGTGATCCACAGCAGCTCGGCCAGGATAGCCGCCACGAACAGCGGCACGGCCATGTCGACGACATTGGGGTAGTGGGGTGCGGTCATGTGATGTCCTCCAGCAGGGCGCGCCAGTTGCCGCGCAGCTCGGGGTCGTGCAGGGGGATCGAGATCCTCGGCGCGGTGACATCATCCGTCCGGACGACCAGCCCCTTGTGATGTTCGGTCAGCTTCAACGGCATGTCCAGAAGGCGCGTCACCGGGTCGGCGCCCATCGACCACAGCAGCCCCGGTTTCGTTTCGGTCACGATCAGCGCATGTGTGCCGGCCGGGTTGACCATCGCCCTTGTGGCGGGATGAAAGGGGTTGCGGTGGTTCCAGGCCTCGATTGCCTCATCCGCCGTCGCAAAGATCAGCCGCGGGGTCGGTCGCAAGAGCAGGATCAACAGTGTGATCCCGGCGATCCCGGCTATGACGACGGGCAGTAGGATGTTCAGTGGCAAAGGGCAGGCCCCGCTTGTTGTTGGCATAGCGGGCACGGTGGATCATGGGGCGGGTCATGTCAACCTGCGTGATCTGTTGGGTGTGTCGGCCGGCTGCCATTACCAGTCGAATCCACGCATTGGCCCAAATATCACCGGACCTCCGCCACGCCCTATTCCCCAAGCAGCCCCTTGATCAGGCTCAGCGCCTCGGGGCTGCTCCAGTTTGCATCCCCGACCATGCGGGCGATTTCCTTGCCGTCGGGATCAAGGATCACCGTTGTCGGCAGGCCGAACACCGCCGCCTGGCCGCTCAGCCTCTGGCCGGGGTCGCGCAGGGTGGTCAGGTTCGTGACCTTGATTTCCTTGAAGAAACGGGTAATCGCGGGTTTCGGGTTGTGCCCCACCGCCACCAGCAGAACCTGAAACCTGTCGCTGCCCATCTGTTCTTGCAGGGCCGCCAGCGAGGGCATTTCGGCACGACAGGGTGCGCACCAGGTAGCCCAGAAGTTCAGCACCACATATCTGCCCTTGAATTCGTCCAATGTGCGCGCGTTCCCCTGCATGTCCTCGATTTTCACCCGGGGCATGTCGGCGGGCTGTTTGTGAACCGCCAGCTTGCGCATCTCGCCTGCGCGCATGTTGCGTAATTCGGTCGGGCTGGGGGTGCCTGCATGAACAGGAATTGCACCAACGCTCAATGCAACGTATAGCACGGCGGAAAGCAGGGGCTTGGCAAGGTTCATTTCAGGGCTCCTCGAACAACCAGAGATACGGACATGTCGGACAGCAAATCATCGAATGCAATGTGGGGCGGGCGGTTTGCCGACGCACCCGATGCCATCATGGAGGCGATAAATGCCTCTATCGGTTTTGACAAGCGGATGGCCCGGCAGGATATCGAAGGCTCGCGCGCCCATGCGTTGATGCTTGCGGCACAGGGTATCATCACTGATAGCGATGCCGACAAGATACGGGAAGGCCTGCTCACCATATTGTCAGAAATCGAGCGTGGCGAATTCGAGTTTTCAACCGCGCTGGAAGACATCCACATGAATGTCGAGTCCCGCCTGCGCGAGTTGATCGGCGATGCGGCCGGGCGCCTGCACACGGCGCGTTCGCGCAATGATCAGGTTGCGACCGACTTCAAGCTGTGGGTGCGCGACCAGATGGATGCGACGATCGAGGGGCTGGGGGCGCTCATGCGCGCGCTGGTCGCCCAGGCCGAGGCCGGGGCCGACATGGTCATGCCCGGATTCACCCATCTGCAGGTGGCCCAGCCCGTGACATGGGGCCACCACATGCTGGCCTATGTGGAAATGTTCAACCGCGACGCGGGGCGGTTTCGCGACGCCCGCGCCCGCATGAACGAATGTCCCCTTGGCGCGGCGGCGCTGGCCGGAACCTCGTTTCCCATCGACCGCGAGATGACAGCCCGCGCGCTGGGTTTTGACCGGCCCAGTGCCAATTCTCTGGATGCGGTGTCGGATCGCGACTTTGCGCTGGAATTCCTGTCCGCGGCGGCGATCACCGCCACCCATCTTTCGCGCATGGCCGAAGAGCTGGTGATCTGGTCGTCGGCGCAGTTCCGTTTCGTCACCCTGTCCGACAGGTTCTCGACCGGCAGTTCCATCATGCCGCAGAAAAAGAACCCCGACGCGGCCGAGCTGATCCGTGCCAAGGTGGGGCGCATCAACGGCGCGCTGGTGGCGCTCTTGACGGTGATGAAGGGGCTGCCGCTGGCCTATTCCAAGGACATGCAGGAAGACAAGGAACAGGTCTTTGACGCCGCCGACAGCCTGGCGCTGGCGCTGGCGGCGATGGCCGGCATGGTCGCCGACATGCGCCCCAATGCCAAAGTGCTGGAGCAGGCCGCGGCGGCAGGCTTTTCCACCGCCACCGACCTTGCCGACTGGCTGGTGCGGCGGCTGAACATGCCGTTCCGCGACGCCCACCATGTGACCGGCGCGCTGGTGAAACTGGCCGAGGACAAGGGCTGTGACCTGCCCGATCTTTCGCTGGACGAGATGCAGGCGGTATGCGCCGACATCACGGATGAGGTCTATTCGGTGCTGGGTGTGCATAATTCTGTAAGCAGCCGCACGAGTTACGGCGGCACGGCCCCCGAACAGGTGCGTGCGCAGGTCGCGCGCTGGAAGGAGATGTTGGAATGAAGGTGATCATTGTCACGCTGCTGCTGGCCGCGCCGCTGCTGGCGGGTTGCGGCGTCAAGGGCGACCCGCTGACGCCGCCTGCAAAAGCGGCAAACGGCTAGGGCTGGCGCCGCTTTGGTGCAGGCGCTGCGCGCCTGACGAGTATTTTTGCAAAGAAGAAGGCCAGGGGGAGGAAAGCCCAGGTGGATTATTTCGATTACCGCAACGGCGTGCTGCATGCCGAGGATGTGCCCCTGCCCGAGATCGCGGCCGCTGTCGGCACGCCCGTCTATGTGTATTCGGCGGCGACGTTCCGGCGGCATTATCAGCTGTTCGACGAGGCCCTTGCCGGCATGGATCACCTGATCTGCTATGCCATGAAGGCCAATGGCAATCTGGCGGTTCTGAAACTGATGAACGATCTGGGCGCCGGTGTCGATGTGGTGTCGGGCGGCGAATATGCCAAGGCCCGCGCCGCCGGCGTGCCGGGCGAACGCATCGTGTTTTCGGGCGTCGGCAAGACGCGGGACGAGATGCGCCTTGCCCTTGAGGGCGGGATCCGCCAGTTCAACGTGGAAAGCGAGCCCGAATTGCAGGCGCTCGGCGAGGTCGCGGTTGCGATGGGGCTGCGGGCCCCGGTCGCGATGCGGATCAACCCGGATGTGGATGCAAGGACCCACGCCAAGATCGCCACGGGCAAGTCGGAAAACAAGTTCGGCATCCCCATAACGCGCGCGCGCGAGGTCTATGCGCGGGCGGCCGCGCTGCCGGGTATACGGGTTGTCGGGGTTGACGTGCATATCGGCTCGCAGCTGACCGATCTGGCGCCTTTTGAGGCAGCCTTTGAAAAGCTGGCCGATCTCACCCGCGCCCTGCGCGCCGACGGGCATGCGATTTCGCGCGTCGATCTGGGTGGCGGGCTGGGGATTCCCTATGAGCAGGGCAACAGCATGCCGCCGCTGCCCGATGATTACGGGCAGGTGGTCAGGCGCACGGTCGGCGATCTGGGCTGCGAGATCGTGATCGAGCCGGGCCGCCTGATTGCCGGCAATGCGGGGATATTGCTGTCGCGGGTGATCTGGCTGAAACATGGCGAGGGACGCGATTTCCTGATCGTTGACGCCGCCATGAAC
>WFQE01000033.1 GCA_015487165.1 Paracoccaceae bacterium
AGAGCCCTTTGGGTTGATATGCCGATTGGCGCGGGTTGAGCAACCGGCTGCTGCGCGGAGCTTTCAAGTGGCGCAGCGCTGCTGCCGGCCCATGGTGAACAGGCGTTCGGCAAATGCCTTTGGTGTCTGGTAGCCGAGCGCCGAATGGGGCCTTTCCTCGTTGTAGTCTGCCGCCCAGGCGCGGATTACGACCCGTGCATGCGCCATGCTGCGGAACATGGTCTCGTTCAGAAGTTCGTCGCGCATGCGGCCATTGAAACTTTCGACAAAGCCGTTTTGCATCGGCTTGCCGGGCGCGATGTAGTGCCAGTTGATCTTGCGATCTGCGGCGAAGGCCAGGATCGCGTTACTGGTCAGTTCCGTGCCATTGTCGGAAACTATCATCCCCGGCTTGCCCCTGCGCTCGATCAGCGTGGCCAGTTCCCGCGCCACGCGCCGGCCCGAGATCGACGTATCCGGAATTGCCGCGAGGCACTCCCGGGTCACGTCATCGACCACGTTCAGGATACGAAAGCGGCGGCCACAGGCCAGCTGATCATGGACGAAGTCCAGCGACCACCGTGCGTTCGGCCGCGCCTCAACCAGGATCGGGGCGCGGCTGCCAACAGCCTTGCGCCTGGCCCTGCGCTTGCGCACCGCCAGCCCCTCCTCGCGATAGAGCCTGTAGATGCGGTTGATGCCCGACGGCTCACCCTCACGCCGCAGCAGCACGAACAGGCGCCTGTAGCCGAACCGGCGACGCTCGTTGGCCAGATCACGCAGACGCTGGCGCAACTCCGTGTCCGGCGCCCGGCGCGAGCGATAGCGGACCATCTTGCGATCCGCCCCGACAATCCTGCAGGCCCGCCGTTCCGACAGGCCCATCCGGGCCTGCAGATGCGCGACAGCTTCGCGCTTCACGGCGGGCCTCACCATTTTTTTTGACAAGAGCTCCTTCATCGCCGCCGCATCCAGCATCTGTTCCGCAAGCAACTTCTTCAGCCTGGCATTCTCTTCCTCAAGCGCCTTCAGCCGCTTCGCATCCGAAACCGTCATCCCGCCATACTTGGCTTTCCAGTTGATGGGATGGACGGCTCTCCCACCCTGACCGAAGGTGAGGAGACCAGGAAGGGAGGAAACCATGACCATCACGACAGTTGGCATCGATCTGGCGAAGAATGTATTCGAACTGTGCGGTCTGGACGCGGACGGCGAGGTCGTCTTTCGTCGGCGGGCCCGGCGCGAGACGCTGCTCAAGGCGGTGGGCGAACTGCCGGCCTGCATCATCGGGGTTGAAGCATGTACCGGGGCCTTCTACTGGCAGCGACGCTTCGAGGAACTTGGCCACGAGGTTCGGATCATTGCGGCGCAGCACGTCAAGCCGTTTGCGCGGCGACAGAAGAACGATCGCAACGATGCGGAAGCCATTGCTGTTGCGATCAGACAGCCGCGCATGCGCTTCGTGCCGAAGAAGACCATCGAGCAACAGGACATCCAGACGCTCCATCGCGCGCGACGGCGCCTGGTGAACCACCGCACCGCGCTGGTTTGCCAGATGCGGGGGATTCTGCTCGACCGCGGGATCGCCTTTGGGCAATCGATCACCCGGGCACGCCGGATGATCCCCGAGATCATTGCCGACCGTTCGAACGAGCTCAGCGACATGTGCCGGGACATTATCGCCAGCCTGCTGGCATTCATGCATGAGATCGATGCGCGCATCCGGGAGTTCGACCGGCGCATCGACCAGGTCTTTCGCGAAAACCGGGCCTGCCAACGCATCGCGAAAATCCGAGGTGTCGGCCCGAAGACGGCCACCGCGGTCATCGCGGCGGTCGGAACCGGGCGTGATTTTGACAATGGCCGGCACATGGCCGCATGGCTCGGTCTTGTGCCCCGTCAGCACTCCAGCGGGAACAGGCGTGTGCTCATGGGTATCAGCAAACGCGGCGATCGCCATCTGCGCACATTGCTCGTTCACGGTGCCCGCGCCGTCGTTCGCACCGCCGCAGGAAAGACGGACCGCTTCAGCCTGTGGGTCAACGATCTGAAGGAGCGGCGCGGCACGAACAGGGCGATCATTGCCGTGGCAAACAAGAACGCGCGCGTCATCTGGGCGTTGCTGAACAGCGGCGAGGAATACCGCCCCGCCGTGTGACTGGGGTGGTCAAGGTGCAAGCAAGCGAGGAAATGGACCCTGCCGGACGGACCCGGTGCGTGGTGAACCTGACTTCTATGAAGGCCTCCGAGGCCGCCCATTTGTTGAGGGCCACGCTTCGCGGATTACCCATTTGGGCGCGCCA
>WFQE01000034.1 GCA_015487165.1 Paracoccaceae bacterium
ACGCGTCGATCGCGCGGGCCTTTCTGCTGTATCCCGACCCCTGGCCGAAAAAGCGCCATCACCGGCGCCGGTTCGTGAACCCGGAGTTTCTGGACCCGCTGGCCCGCGTCATGCAGCCCGGCGCCATCCTGCGGGTGGCAACCGATATCGAGGATTACGTTCGCCAGACGCTGGAACAATTGATGCGCCACCCTAATTTCGATTGGCTTGCCGAAGGCCCCGACGACTGGCGCCAACCCTGGGATGACTGGGAATCGACCCGCTATGAAAAAAAGGCCCTGCGCGAGGGGCGCAGACCGCATTACCTGACCTTCAGGCGCCTTTGACGGCAGGGGCAAGATCCGGTTCGGGTGCCAGAAGTCGCCGAAACAGGTCGAATGCCTTGGCATTCAGTTCGGCCCGCTCATCGGGGGAAAGCTCGTCCCAGTGTTCCAGAAACCAGCGGTCGATCGACATTCCGGTTGTCATCAGCAGGTCGATCAGAAAACTTTCGGGCAGGTCACACCGCAGCAGTCCAAGTTCCTGCCCCCGCCTGATCAGCCCAGTCAGCCATTTGACCGACAGGTCCATCACCCCCGACGTCAGTTCGCGCTCCAAGGGGTTTTCGTGGCAGCGATAGAACATCCGGCCGACCAGAACCAGCTGTGGTGACTGGTTGGCCATGTCAGACATCTCGGCGGCCATCCTGTCGATCATGGGCCAGAAGTTTTCTTGCGTGAGCTGAGCAAAGTCGAATGACGCTTGTGCCGCAAGAAACGGGCCAAGTGCATCGTCAAGGATCTGCGCAAACAGGTCCCGCTTGTTTCTGAAGTAGTGGTAAAAGGATGACTTGCTCATCCCCACCGAGGCGATGATCCGGTTCAGCGATGCCCCCTTGAACCCGTGGGCCGCAAATTCCTGCGCCGCAACGCGAAAGATGCGTCTGCGCCTGTCCTGCGGCAGTTTGCTGGAAGGGTGGTTTTCCATGTTCTTGACAGGGCTCTGGTGGGCGACTACCTATTGTTTGGACCGGCCGGTCCAATGCTGCTTGACTATTATGCCGACCTTCCCCCGTTGGCAAGCCCGACCCGCAAATTCAGGTTCTTCAAAGAGGAAATGAAATGCCCCGCCATTCAAGAAAGACAACCCTTTCGCTGATAACCGCAATGCTTGCATGGGTGTTGCTGGCCGGCGGTGCGACGGCAGGGCAGGACGCGCGGTCGATCCTGAAAAAGGCCTATGACAACTGGCGCGCCGACAGCTCTTTTGCCGTGGTCGAGATGACCGTCAAGCGCAAGAACGGTATTCGCAAGATGACCATGAAAAGCTGGACCAAGGGAACCGACAAGGCCCTTGTCCGCTTTGTCGAACCGGCCCGCGACGCAGGCAACGCCACGCTTCAGGTCGGCAATTCGACCTATGTCTTCAACCCCAAGCTCAACCAGGTGATCAAGCTGCCGGCCAGTGCCATGTCGCAATCATGGATGGGGTCGGATTTTTCCTATAACGACCTTGCGCGTTCGCAGCGTGTGCTTGACGACTATACGCACAAGCTGATCGGCACAAAGGTCGTCAAAGGCAAGAAACTGTATGTGATCGAGTCGATCCCCAAGAAGGGCCGCCCCATTGTCTGGGGCAAGCAGATCATCACCGTTCGGGCCGATGGCGTGCTGTATTCGGTGGAATATTACGACCAGCTGGGCAAGCGGGTGCGGGTGATGACAGCCGACAAGATCGGCAGGATCGGCGGGCGCCTTTATCCGATCGTGATGACGATGCGGCGCGACGACAAGCCGGGGCAATACACACGCATCAGGACGATCTCGGCCCAATTCAACATCCCGATCCCGGCCTATGTGTTCACGCGCTCCAACCTGCGCAACCCGAGGGATTGAGCGATGATTGCCTCGCTGGCATGGCGCAATATCTGGCGGCAGCCGACGCGAACCGCGCTCAGCCTGATTGGCATGGCCTTTGCGGCAATGCTGCTGGTGTTCATGTTGTCGTTCCAGTTCGGATCTTACGATTCGATGAAGGAAAACATGCTGCGCATCAATGACGGTTTCGGCCAGATTCAGCCGCCGGGCTACAAGGCAGACCCGGAAATCACCAAGGTTATCCACGACCCGGACGGGTTGATAAGAGAGCTTGAATCCATCCCGCAAATCACCACGGCCAGTGCGCGTGCGAATGGTTTTGTCCTGCTCGCCAATGGCGAGCGCAGCTTTGCCGCAGCCGTGGCCGGTGTTGACCCCGCCAAGGAAAACCGCATCACCCGCATCCCCAGCCTGATCAAGCAGGGCCGGGCATTGCGGTCGGGTGATTCCGCCGCCATCGTGCTGGGCGATGCACTGGCGCGCAATCTGCGGCTGAAGGTGGGCGATCAGGTCACGCTTCTGGGCTCGGGGATGGATGGATCCGTGGCCGCGGATGTGCTGAAGGTCATAGGCATATTCCGCACCGGTGTGCCGGAAATCGACCGGCAGATCGCCCATATGCCGCTTGACCGTTTTCGCGAAACCTTTGTGATGGATGGTGCCGTCAACGAGGTCGCAATCATCGGCCGCACGCTGGGTGACATCCTGAAAATCGAACCCCGCCTGCGCAAGATTGCTGCCCGCCATGACGCGGTTTACCTGAACTGGGGCGAATTGCAGCCAGCGATCAAACAGGCGATCCGGCTGGACATGACCACGGCGGCGTTGATGTATGCGACGCTGGTGATCGTCGTGGTCTTTATCATCCTGAACACGCTTTACATGTCAGTGCTGGAGCGCACCCGCGAATTCGGCGTGCTGCTGGCGGTCGGCATGAAGCCGGGCCAGATCGGGCGCATGGTGTGGATGGAGATCATCTTTCTGTCGCTGGTCGGTGTCGGCATCGGCATCGCACTGGGCATGGCGCTGGCCTGGTATTTCGGGCAGGTCGGCATCACCTTTGAAGGGATGGAGCAGATCTTTTCGCAATGGGGCCTGCCGTCGCGCATCTATCCGCGCATGACGCCATTCCGTGTGTTGGCCGGCCCAACGGCCATTCTTGTGCTGATTGCGCTGGCAGGGGTGATTCCCTATCGTCGCGTGCTTGGGCTGGAACCGGTCGAGGCGATGAACGCATGATGAACACGATCCGCATATTCGCCCCGCTGGCCTGGCGCAACCTGTGGCGCAACCCACGCCGCACGCTGATCACGCTGATCGTTGTGTCGGTGGGGCTTTGGTCGGTTCTGGCATTCAATTCCTTCCTCAACGCCTGGACGCAGGCCAGCAAGGACACGACACTGCAACTGTTGCTGGGGCAGGGGCAGATTCATGCGGCGGGCTATATGGATGATCCGGGGGTCGAGACATTGATGCCGCCGCCGTCGGACGGGTTGCTGAAGGCGCTGGGCGACAAGCGGATCAGTGCCTGGGCCTCGCGCCTTGTGGTGCCGTCGGTTGTGCAAAGCGAATACAAGACCCTGCCGGTCATGATCGTCGGCGTTGACCCCAAGGCCGAAAGGCGGGTTTCGTCGATCCCTGGAAAGGTAGTCGAGGGGCGTTACCTGAACGGCCCTGGCGATGACGGCGTGGTGATCGGCAAGCATCTGGCCGAGCGGCTGAAAACAGGGCTTGGGCGGCGCGTGATCCTGATGTCTCAGGGCGCCGACGGCCTGCTGGCCGAGCAGAGCTTTGACGTGGTCGGCCTGTATGACGTCGATCAGCAGACCGAGGATTATTATGTCTTTACCGGGCGCGCTGCCGGGCAGAAATTCCTGCGCCTGAAGGACGAGATCGCCGAGATCGTGTTCACGATCCCCAACGATCAGGATCTTGCGCCGGTGATACGGGCGCTGAAAGACGCCGCGCCGGATATGGATGTGCGGTCGTGGAAACAGTTGTCGCCGTTTCTGGCGGCAACCAATTCCTTCATGTCGGGGTTCATCTATATCTGGCTGTCGGTGGTGTTCACGCTGATGGCCATCGGCATCGTCAACACCCAGCTCATGGCAGTGTTCGAGCGCACCCATGAATTCGGCCTGTTGCAGGCGCTGGGCATGAAGCCCCGCCTTGTGCTGATCATGGTGACGATGGAATCCACCCTGCTGATCGGGTTGGGCGTGCTGATCGGCATGGCCATGGCGGCGGCCTCGATCTGGGCGACCGGCGACGGCATAGACCTGTCGGGTTTTGCGCGCGGGCTTGAGCTGGTGCAGGGGGGGCAGGTTCTTTACCCGAAATTCGATGCGGGCAGCTTTGTGCTGTTCTCACTGGTGATCTGGATACTCGGAATCGTGGTGGCGCTGTGGCCGGCGCGGCGGGCATCAAGGTGCAGCCCTGTCGAAGCCATGCGCATGGCCACATAGAAAGGACGCAAGAATGACGGATGCGATCGTAAGCTGCCGGGGCGTCAGCAAGATATTCGGAAGCGGGGAACTTGCCGTCCATGCCCTGCGCGAGGTCGATCTTGACATACTGTCGGGCGATTTCGCCACCCTTGCGGGGCCAAGCGGTTCGGGCAAGACGACGCTGCTGAACATGATCGGCGCGCTCGACACCCCGAGCAGCGGCCATGTGGTGATCGACGGGCAGGATCTGGGCAGCCTGAGCAAGGCGCAGCTGTCGGATCTGCGCCTGAACAAGGTCGGCTTTGTCTTTCAGGCCTATAACCTGATCCCGGTTCTGTCGGCGCGCGAGAACATCGAATTCGTGCTGGAACTTCACGGTCTGGAGCGCGACGAGCGCCGACAGCGCGCAACCGACATTCTGCGCGAGGTCGGCCTTGAAGGCATGGAAGATCGCCGCCCCGCCCAGCTATCGGGCGGGCAGCAGCAGCGCGTTGCCGTGGCTCGTGCATTGGTTTCGCGGCCGCGGATCGTGCTGGCCGATGAACCCACCGCCAACCTCGATTCGAAGACGACCGAGGAACTGGTGCGGCTGATGTATCGTCTGAACCGCGAGATGGGCACGACATTTGTCATCGGCACCCACGACCCGCGGGTGATGGAGCACAGCAAACGCCATATCGAGCTGCTGGATGGAAGGATCGCAAGCGATGAAAGGACCGGCTGATATACTGGTCGCAGCCATTGCGCTGACGTTGGCTGCGGCCGTTTTGGCCGCACCAGCCGCAGCAGACGGGTTGCGATTGCGCACCGAGCTTGGCGGCAACGGCGCCTGGGCTGCCCCGACAAGTCTGGATACCACGCTGGGATATGCCACGCGCCAGACAACGACCGCCAATATGCGCCTGATGTATGAAAAGCAGGTCGGCGATTTCCGGTTTCAACTGCACGCCAACATCAATGGCGCGCAGGGTGGTGATGTCGGCTATCTTGCGGCGGTCAGCCCGTTCTTGCCAACGCAGCCCCCTTCGACCTTGTTCGACATGGAACAGACCTGGCTTTCAGGCGGAAACCGGCTGCTGACCGGCAGGGTCGAACGGCTGTCGGTGACCTACACCACACCCAATCTGGTGCTCAAGCTGGGGAGGCAGGCAATCACCTGGGGCAGTGGCATGGTGTTTCATCCCACCGATATCGTCGCCCCCTTTGCGCCGAACGCCATCGACAAAAGCTATAAGCCCGGCGCGGACATGGTTTATGCCCAGTATCTTTTTGACAATGGCGCCGATCTGCAGGCCATCGCCGTGCCTCGGGGGCTGAGCGTTGGCGGGCCTGTTGCCTTTTCCAATTCGACCTATGCGCTGCGCGGCAAGATGAGTGCGGGGTCGCTTGACCTTGCGGCCATGTTCGCCCGCGATCGGGGCGACAGCGTGGCCGGAGCCGGGCTTTCGGGTGCGCTGGGGGGGGCAAGCTGGAACACTGAATATGTGTTGTGGAAGCTTGCGAATGGCGCGACCTACCCATCATGGGTTGCCAATATCTCGAATTTCAGCACGCTGACGGGGCGAAATATCTCGTGGTTTGCCGAGGTTTATCACAACGGTTTTGGCGTCAACTCTGGCGTGCCCTATGCCGGCCTTCCGACCGATCTGGTCAAGCGGATGTCCACGGGGCAGGTTTTTGTTGCGGGCCGCGATTTTCTGGCGCTGGGCGGCCGGATCGAGCTGAACCCGGATATGAGTGCCTCGACAACATCGCTGTTCAGCCTGAATGACGGCAGCGCCTTTTCCACGCTCTCGGTCAACTATTCGCTAAGCGACAACGCCAATGTCGTCTTGAGCTACAGCCAGCCCTTTGGCGCGCTGGGCACGGAATTCGGCGGACGTGAGACGGCGACCGGGTCGGGCGTGTACATGCGGTTGCCGAAAACCTTGTCCCTCAGTTTCGTGCGGTATTTCTAGGGCTTGCTGCTCTTGATCGGGTGCGCAATTACCCATGGTAAGGTTTTTTCGGGTCCCCTCTTTGTCAGGCAGATATTGGGTTTTGACCCCCAGGCGCAGACATCACATCGTAATACTTCCAACTTGATCTGACCGTCACCTCATCGAACGGCACTGAGGTGGCGAGCGGCGGCCCGCCACCTCGGAAGAGGCCGCCTGCATTCTCAACCGGTCCGCCTTTCATCGTCCTGCTCTTCCATTTCCTTGGCCACCATGATCGGCAGTTCCACGAAGAACTCGGTTCCTTCGCCCTCCTGGCTAATGAAACTGATCTTTCCATGGTGCAGCTCGACGATCGACTTGGCGATATTCAGCCCCAGACCGGTGCCGCCTTTTTGTCGCTGGTCCGAAGAATCGGCCTGGGTGAACCGCTCGAATATCCGCTCGCGCGCTTCCTCGGGGATGCCAGAGCCGTAATCCTTGACCGAGATCACTGCGGCATCATCTTTGCCGATGACCGACAGTTCGACCCGATCACCCTGTTTCGAGAATTTCGCGGCGTTCGACATCAGGTTATCTAGAACCTGCCTCAGGCGGCTTCGGTCACCCCTGATCATGACATCCTCGGCAAGGTGTTTGGCGACGAACCTGACACCAAACTGTTCGCCATATCCGTGGTTTGCCTCGATCGCTTCTTTCACGAGGTCAGCCAGATGAAGCGGTTCCATTTTCAGTTCGATCTTGCCGGAACTCAGCTTGTCCAGATCCAGCAGATCGTTGACCAGCAGGACAAGACGATCGCAGTTCGTGTTGGCAAGAGAAACCAGTTTGGTCGCCTTGGCTGGGAGCTCACCCCCCGCCCCGGCCTCCATCAATCCCAAGGCCCCCTTGATCGAGGTCAGCGGCGTGCGCAACTCGTGGCTGACAGTCGAGATGAATTCCGACTTGGCCTTTTCCGCGATCTTGCGTTCGGTAATGTCCCGATAGATGGCCAGAAAGCGGGGTTTGGCACCCTTTGGGCGGACGAGATGCAGATAG
Source organism: Paracoccaceae bacterium (assembly GCA_015487165.1). Lineage (GTDB taxonomy): Bacteria > Pseudomonadota > Alphaproteobacteria > Rhodobacterales > Rhodobacteraceae > UBA5972. The sequence continues at coordinate 7,279 of WFQE01000034.1, forward strand.
ACTTCGATCGTGCGCTTGTTCCTGTCAACCAACTCATAGGAAAAGCTGCGTTCCGGGCCGCGAAGCAATGCCTCGCATCGCTTTTTCAAGGCAGCAAACTGCGTTTCCGAGATGAGCTGATCAACACTGTGGCCACGCCAGTTGGCGCCCATGGATTCGGCCCGCGCAGCAGCGGATTCGTTCAGATAAACGAAGTCATAGCTGTCGGGCCAGAACAGATAGATCTCGTCCTGTATAAGGTCGAGCGACTGCGACAGCAGCTTGGCCTCGTCCTGCGCCGCCCTCTTGTCCGAGATGTCCTTGATCGTCGCCACAAAACGTGGAGGATGCCCCTCGGGTTGGATATACTGGAGGGTGATCTCGGCGGCGGTCCAGCTTCCGTCTTCTTTCTGGAAATCGCGCTCGAAAGTTGCCGTGGTCATCTCTCCGCGCATCATCGGCGCCAGGATCGAACGACATTCCTCGTTCGTCAGACCATCTTTCAGATCGGTCGGGGTAAGATACAGGATCTCGTCCTCGGTCAATCCGTTGCGCCGCAGCGCGGCCTTGTTGGCATAGAAAAAGCGCTTGCTGTCAGGCCAGAACATGTAGACCTCGTGCTCGAGGTAATCGAGCGTGAATTCAAGCTCGTGAATCCGTTCTTCCGATCGTCTCTGCTCCGAGATGTCCTGGGCGATGGTGATGATGCGGGCTTCGTCAGTGCCTGGTTTGACAATATGCAGCGTCACTTCGACTGGGTGGCCGTTCGCGTCAACCAGTTCGTACTGGACATGGCTGGTCTTGCCGGTGAGCAAAGGCGCAATCATGGCGCGATAGTTGTCCTCGTCAAAGCCGCTGAGCGCTTCGAGCGGGGTTTTTGTCCGATATGTGGCATCCGACCAGCCGAACCGCTTTTTCGCTGCCTGGTTCTGATACACAAAGCGCAGGGAAACGGGGTCGATCATGGTCACCGAAACGGGCAGAAGGTCCAGCGTATTGTAGATTTCGGTCATCTGGCGCTCGGCCTCGACCTGGTCCGAGATGTTCCGGATGACGGCGACAAAGCGCGGCTTCTCGTTTTCCGGGCGCACCAGCTGGATAACGATCGATGCGGTTCCAACCTGGCCATTGGGCCTGTGATGTTCGGTGACGTAGGATATGCTGTCGGTCTCGCCACTGGTGATCGGGCGGATGATCTCGCGAAACCGCTCTTCGGTCATCTCAACGGTGGTATCGACCGGGGTCAGCTTGCAGATCTCTTCCTCGGACAAGCCCATCTGACGCTGTGCCGCCCGGTTGACATAGAAAAATTGCAGCGTATCGGGGTCGAACATGTAGACCTCATCCTCGATGAAATCAAAGGATGCCGCCAGCTGGCGCTGTATCTCGGCTTCCTTCACATCGGTGATGTCGGTGCGCAGCGAGACATATTTCTCGATCTTTCCGTCCCGGCCCAGAAACGGCATGATCGTGGCCTTGACCCAGTAATGGCTGCCATCCTTGCGCCGGTTCCGGATCTCGCCGGTCCACGCCTTGCCCTGTTTCAGGGTGTCCCACATGTCGCGATAGAATTCGGGGCTGTGGTGACCGGATTTCAACAGCGCGTGCGTCTGGCCGATCAGTTCGTCCCTTTCATAGCCGCTGATTTCGATGAACTTGTCGTTGACGTAGATGATGCGGCCCTCGGCATCTGCAACGCTGACGATCAGATGCTCGTCCAGTGCCCGCCTCTGGAAACCCAGCTCGGTTTCGTGAATGGTGCAGAGTTCGTTGGTTCTCTGTCGCAGCAGGGCATTCTTGCGCAGCGCATAGATCGCCAGAACCAGCAATCCCGCAATCGTGCCGGCCAGGGCGAACAGCCAGCCCCAATAGGCCTGGATCAGCCCGGCAAGCGTGATCTTTCCAAAGTCCTCATATGGCGGCACCCGCAGATGCTGCATCAACAGGTGTACTGATTGTTCACCTGTCGGAAGCGTCCAGTGAAAATACCCACCTCGTTTGGCCATGGGCGACTCGGGCGCTATCTGCAGCAGGGCGCCGGCAACATCACGGGCAAGAGCAGGGTCTGTGCCGGCCATTACGGCAAGTTTCCATTCCGGGTAGAGATCGGTGGAGTGGGCCAGGGGAAAGCCTTCCTTGGGATGTGATCTGATGATTTTCACATCCGACATGGAAATTTCACCCGCGGCGGCCATGCGTTCCAGCACACCCGTGCGCACGGCCCCGACATCGGCCTTGCCGTTCAGAACCGCCCGCACCACATCCTTTGGGCTGCCGCCGGCAAAGATCAGGCGGGAAAGATCATGTATTGGGTCGAAATCCTGTTCCAGCAACTCTCCCTTGATGGTCAGCCAGCCGCCAAAGCTGTTGTTGGAAACCGCCATCAGGGTCTTGCCCGCCATATCGCGGACAACATTGATGTCCTTGCGCGTCGCGCTGGTGAACAGCACGCCGCCCATCCGGGTCAGCGGCTTATCCTGCCAGCGGCCCACAAGATCCAGCAGGGCGCGCGCGCCTTGGCGCACCTCGAGCTGAACCAGAGAGGAAGGGCTTGTGATGGCGAATTCCAGCTGGCCCCTTTGCGCCGCGTCCGAAAGGGCATCAGGACTGGTGAAGGGAACCAAGCGAAAGCTGTACCCATCAATCGCGCGGTCTAGATATTCAGTCGTCGCAGCCCATGCCGCGCTTTCTTTGTCTATCCCTTGCTGTGTCAGCAGGCCGATCCTGACCTCTCGGGTCTGTGCGGCTGCGATCTGTGCGCCCACAAGAGCCAGGCTCAAAAGGGCAATTGCAATCATTCTGTCAGGACTGAAGATGGCTGTCTTGATTGTCCGGATCGAAGTAACGGCGTAACGTGATAGTGATGATCCTGAAGTCTTGTTCATTTCCTTGCCTTTGCTGCCCAACGCGTGACACGCTGAAGCCTCTGATGATGCTGGATGCGTTCCTCCTGATTTTCTAGCTGCTTACGTGTGGACGGCCTGCAGGCAAAATATTCGGGGGGCCTTGGGATAGGCACCAAGGGGTCGTGCTTGTCCATTTTCTTGGGGGTAGTCTTCGTCGTGGTAGTCGTGGGTCGTGGTAGTGCTCAGTTTTCCAGGTTGTGATGAAAATCATTATCAGAACGATCTGGGCTGAATTGTGTTCTCCAACGCCGTTGATGGTGCTTCTGGTGGCGGAAATGGTCCTCACATGGGTTCTTGGCGATGAATATGACCGCCGGCTGAAATTATACTTCATTGAAACAAAATCACTATTTTTTCTGGTGTGAGGTAATGTTGCAAAATTACAATAATCCATGAAAAATCTACGGATTGTTTCGAATATATAGATAAATCGCTGGGAACCCACCGTCGCATACGCCCCACTTAGTGGGGGAAACGCATATTTTCCCACTCACACCTTGTCCGTTGCACCGCCTAAAATTGAAAGCAGATCATCCCCTTGTCTCGACTGTTCAGAGTCATCGGGGGCCGCCCCTCAGGGCAATCAATCTCGGCCCAGAACCTCGTCATTATGTTCACCCAGCCGGGGCGATGGCCGGTCAAGGTTCAGCTCGGCATCGGAAAACAGCATCGGTGAACGCACCGACGGGATCCCGTCCAGATCGATTTGCAGCTTGCGGGCAATCACCTGCGGATCTGCAAAGACCTCGGCCATGTTGTTGATGGGGCCGGCGGGCACGCCCTGATCCTCGCAGGCGGCCAGAAGGTCGGCTTTGCTTCGCTGGCGTGTTGCCTGTGTCAGCAGTTCGGCCAGCACGCGCCGGTTTTTCACCCGGTCGGCATTGCTGCGATAGTCGGGGTGACGGGCCAGCTCGTCAAGGCCGAGGATGGCGCAAAGGCGCTGATACTGGGCGTCATTGCCGGTGGCGATGATGATCCAGCCATCGGCGCAGTCAAACACCTGATAGGGCATCAGGTTGGGATGTTCATTGCCCATGGCCACCGGGGGCGTGCCGCTGACCAGATAGTTCAGCGCCTGGTTGGCCATTGTCGCGGCCGCAACATCCAGCAGCGCCATGTCGATATGCTGGCCCTTGCCGGTGCGGTTGCGTTGCAGCAGCGCGGCCTGAATGGCGATGACCGCATATAGCCCGGTCAGGATGTCGGTGACGGCGACGCCCACCTTTTGTGGCTGGCGGCCCGGCTCGCCCGTGACCGACATGATCCCGCCCATGCCCTGCATCAGGAAATCATACCCGGCGCGCGTCTTGTAGGGGCCGGTCTGGCCGAACCCGGTGATCGAGCAATAGATCAGCCGCGGATTCACCTTTTTCAGGCTATCGTAATCGAGTCCGTATTTCGCCAGCCCGCCAACCTTGAAGTTCTCGATCAACACGTCGCTTTCGGCGGCAAGGCGGCGCACCTGATCCTGGCCTTCAGGCGTGCGGAAATCGATCGTGACCGATTTCTTGCCGCGGTTGCAGGAATGGTAATAGGCGGCCGAATTGTCGCCATCGCGTTCGACAAAAGGCGGCCCCCAGCGGCGGGTGTCGTCGCCGTCAGGGCTTTCGACCTTGATGACCTCGGCCCCGAGATCGGCCAGTGTCTGGCCAGCCCAGGGGCCGGCCAGAATGCGGGCCAGCTCAAGAACCTTCAGCCCTTGCAGAGGCGCCTCGGCCATTGGCGTGCCCTACTGTTTGGCCAGCAGTTCGTCGATTGTGGTCTTGAAGTCCGCAAAGGACATGTTGGGATATTTCTTGCCATTGATGATGAATGAAGGGGTCGAGTTTATCCCGTCCTTTTCGGCATTCTTCTGATAGACGGCGACAAGGGCGCGTGCCTTGTCGGCATCCTGCAGGCAGGCATCCATCTGCTTGTCTTCCATGCCGGCCAGACGACCCAGCTTGCGCAGGTTCTCGACAATGCCTGCCTCGCTGTCGGATTTTGTCCACTCGCGCTGCTTGGAGTAGATCAGGTGGGAAAGGCCAAAGAACTTGGACCCGTCACCGCAGCGTGCCAGCATGGCCGCCCACAGGCCAAAACGGTCGAAATACACGTCGCGCACGATGAACCGCACCTTGCCGGTGTCGATATATTCGGCCTTGATCTTGGGATAGACCTCGTTGTGGAAGCGGGCACAATGGGGGCAGGTAAAGGATGCGTATTCGATGATCGTCACCGGCGCGTTTTCGTCACCGACGGCCATGTCCTTGATCTGGATTGTCTTGCCGGCGTCCTTGTTTTTGTCCGCCGACTGCACATCCTGGATATTGGTAAGCTCGGGCAGCTGAGCGATCTGGCTGGTGGTCTGGTTCTGAGCGGTCCACAGATAGGCGCCACCGGCAATGATGGCGATGAAGAAAAGAAACGAGATAAACTTGCGAAGCATGGATCTGCCCTTTGCGAATGTCAGTTTTGCTTGTGTGTTAGGATATTCCGCCCAAGCGCGGCAAGGGCGGATCTGAGATTGTCATCGCCGACATCGCCCACGACCTTTTCCACCTCGGCCACCTTTTGGGGGTCTGGCGCTGGTCGGGGCTTGTGGTCGAAAGATGCCGGAGCTTCGGAAAAGCCGGTTTCGGCGGTCTGCGTGATTCTGATTCTGGATATGGCCGCATAGCCATAACAGGCGTTTACCTTGTCCTTTATGCGCGGCAGATCGGCCTGCAACAGGGGGGCGTTGGCGCCGTTTGTCAGAATGGTCAGCGTGGCGCCGATGCCCTGTTGGCCATAGCTGACCTTTACCGGACGCGAGACATCGGCCAACGCATCGCCAACGATTTCGCGCCAATGTGTCAACAGGCGGGTTTCAACAAAGCCCCGTTTTTCGCTGGCCGTTCGGATATGTTGTTGAAGAATCCCGCCGGTCTGCATAAAGCCACGCGCCGCACGGCCACCCTTTCCCGCTTTCGAATGTATCTTTTGCGCGGTCATTTGCACCCAATTCCGTTTGCGTCGCTATTCTAACGACGTGGGAACATGTTACCAGAACATTGAACGTTGCGGAGGCATAAAGATTGCGTGACATCTTGTCAGGGGGCCGGGTGGCCGAAATCGCGCCCGAAATCGGGCAATGCCTGCTTGCGTGGTATGACACACATGCGCGCGAGCTGCCCTGGCGCGTGCCGCCGCAACTGTCAAAGGCGGGTGTCTTGCCCGACGCCTATCACATCTGGCTGTCAGAGGTGATGTTGCAGCAGACCACCGTTGCTGTTGTGGGGCGCTATTTCCTGGAATTCCTTCACCGCTGGCCAAAGGTGGAAGATCTGGCCGCGGCATCGGATGATGACGTCATGGCGGCCTGGGCGGGGCTTGGTTACTATGCGCGGGCCCGTAACCTGTTGAAATGCGCGCGTGTCGTGGCGTTCGAGCTGGGTGGACACTTTCCACAAACACGCAAGGGGCTGATGGCTCTGCCGGGGATCGGGCCCTACACATCGGCCGCGATTTCGGCAATTGCTTTTGGGCAGCCCGAAACGGTGGTTGATGGAAATGTCGAACGGGTCATGGCGCGCCTGTTTGCGGTGGAACAGGAACTTCCCGCAAGCAAGGCGCATCTTCACAAACTTGCTGATGGCCTTACGCCGGATCGGCGGGCGGGCGACCACGCGCAGGCGATGATGGATCTTGGCGCAACCGTCTGCACCCCGCGCAAGCCCGCCTGTGGTGGCTGCCCGCTGAGGGGGTTCTGCCTTGCAGCCGACAAGGGAATCGCCGCCGAATTGCCCAGGCGGGGCGCTCGGCTGCACAAACCGACCCGTCAGGGCATTGCCTATGTTGCCCGGCGTGTGGATGGCGCGGTGCTGATGGTGCGGCGGCCGGGCAGGGGGCTGCTTGGGGGCATGTTGGGCTGGCCCGGTGATCCGTTGGGCGAAAACGGTTTGGCCAGCCCCCCGCTGGAGGCCGATTGGCAGCCGGTTCCAGGCGAGGTGCGCCATACATTCACCCATTTTCACCTGCGCATGAATCTGTGGGTCGCCGAGATCGGTGCGGATATTACCCCCACACAAGGCGAATTTTTGCCACCCGACACTTTTGACCCGAACCATCTGCCAAGCGTAATGCGCAAGGCATGGCAGATGGCCCGACCGGCATTGCAAGGCGTGGAATCCTGACATGATCCGCATTAACGACGACATCGCCATTCAGGACTGGGAACTTTCCGAAAGCTTTACCCGCGCCTCTGGCCCCGGCGGCCAGAACGTCAACAAGGTTGCAACCGCCGTCGAGTTGCGGTTCGAGGCCGCGCGCTCGCCCGCGCTTGCACCGGATGTGAAAGCGCGGCTCAAGCGTATTGCCGGCCGCAAATGGACAAAAGACGGCGCCATCGTGCTGCGGGTGGACAAGCATCGCAGCCAGGCCATGAACCGGGCGCTGGCCGAGGAAAGGCTTGCCGAAATGATCAGGCAGGCGCTGGTGCGGCCCAAGCGGCGCATCAGGACACGCCCGACCCTTGCATCAAAACGCCGCCGGCTGGAAGGGAAGGCACGGCGCGGCACCATCAAGAACCTGCGCCGCCCGCCGCCCGCGGATGATTGAGGGGCCCGCCGGTTGCTCAGCTTTTCTGCACGATGAACTGTGCCACCCCGTCATCACCATATTCGGGGTGGAACATCAGCTGGACGGCGGACAGATAGAAGATGAACATCCGATAGGTGGTGCGCGCAACCTTTTCGCGGTGTCGCTGGTCGCCGTCCAGTTCGTTTTGCAGAACTTTCAGAATGGCATCTTCGTTTTCCAGCAGGTTGGCCAGCCAGACCCGCAGCGTCTTGATGTAGTTCCATCCGTCATGGTAGTGGACCGCGCTTATCTTGAGCCCGGAACGCTCAATGCCCTGCACAACCTCGGAAATCATCGGCGCATAGCCGCCGGGGAAGATATACCGATCCACCCATAGATTTGTTGACCCCGGCTGGTGCTTGACGATCGAATGAACCAGCGCCAGCCCCCCTGGGGCAAGCACCTTGTGAATGGCGCGGAAGTAATGCGCGTATTTCGACCGCCCCACATGTTCAAGCATGCCGATCGAAACCACGCGATCATAGCGCCCGGCATTGTGTTCGCAGAAATGCCGATAGTCCTGCTTGTGGAAATTCACCTTGACCCGCCCCTTGTCGGACAGGTTTTCGATCTGTGTGCGGGCATAGGCGATCTGGCCTTCGGAAATCGAAATGCCGTCAAGCTCGGCCTCGATATTGCGCGGGAAATAGCGCTCGAACGACCCCCAGCCGCAGCCGATGTCCAGAATGCGCGGGCGCTTGACCTCGTTCAGGCGCATGCGTTCGAAAATGGTGTCGAACTTCCGGCGCTGTGCAGTTTCAAGATCGTCGCTGTCGCGTTCGAAGAATGCGCAGGAATAGGCCAGGTTTTCGCCGATCATCAGCTTGAACAGATCGGTGTTCACGTCATAGTGGCGCGCAACCTCGCGCGTGGCGCTGAAGGTGGCGATGAATTGCTTGTAATAATGGACCAGGCTTTCGGTCAGGCCCAGATTGATGCCGTGGTTCTTGAGCGCGCCACCCTTGGCCGTTGCCACCAGCAGCAGAAAGTCGAACAGCCGCCCGCGGCTGAGATACCATTTGCCATCCATGAAGGTTTCACCCAGCCGAAGGCCGGGATTTACCAGGATCGAGATCAGCGTCCCAAAACGCGGAGGGCAGAAATGCACGCGCGCCGGCGCACGCCCCAATGGCCGGATATCGCCGTTGCCAAAATCCAGCGCGACAGGAATTCCACCGAACAGGCGGCGCATCAATGCAGTTGTCAGATTACGTTCGAAACCCGGCGGCGTCGGATCATAATCCGCTTTCAGGATTCCATATGTTTCACAAGGCGAAGTTTCCATGGCAGGCCCCCCACAAGCTCGCGATCACCACATGAAACCACAAAATGAGGCATTTTTGCAAGTTTTTGCACGTAAACGTGACCCGTTTACCGCAAATGCCCACAAAAAGGGCCGCGCTCGAAAACGCGGCCCCGGTATTTTTTCAAGAGCCTTGGAGGATGATCCACCGATTGTCAGTTCGGTCCGGGATCAGCGCCGTGGCGGGGATTCGATCGCTAGAATGCCCCTCTCTGCATTGATCCGATCACGTTCTCCAACATCTCTTCAGACACTGGACCACCTCCTTTCGCTTGTTGCTGTCAGGGGGAATGGTGCCATATCTTGTGGATAACTCAAAACACTTTTTGTTGCGGCAGGGTTCAGACCCCCACGTCGATCAGCGCCCTGGCAAGGATCGGCACGGTGGTTTCATTGAGTCCGGCAATGTTGATGCGGCTGTCGCCCACCATGTAGATACCATGCTTTTCGCGCAGCTCGACCACCTGTTCGGGCGTGGCCCCCATGCGCGAGAACATGCCCCGGTGCTGGGCGATAAAGGCAAAGCGGTCTGATCCCGAAAGGCGCTGCAATTCATCTGCAAGTTGCTGACGAATCGTCAACATGCCCAGGCGCACATCTTCAAGTTCGGCCATCCAGTCGGCGCGCAACTCGTCGTCTGACAGGATGATCGTCACCAGACGCGCGCCGTGGTCGGGTGGGAAGGAAAAGTTCTGCCGGTTCAGATGCGCAAGATTGCCCTGCGTTGTTGCGCGCGTGTCTGCATCGGGCGCAATCGCCAGGACGATGCCGGTGCGTTCGCGGTAGACGCCGAAATTCTTGGAACAGCTTGCCGCGATCAGCATTTCGGGCATGCGTCCGGCCAACATCCGTACGGCGGCGGCGTCCTGGTCCAGCCCGTCGCCAAAGCCTTGATAGGCGATGTCGATAAACGGAATGGCGCCACGTTCCAGCAGGACGTCGGCGACCTGTTCCCACTGGGTCTGGTTCAGGTTGGCGCCGGTGGGGTTGTGGCAGCAGCCATGCAGCAGAACCACATCGCCCGCCTTGACGGTTTTCAGGTCGGCCAGCATACCCTCGAAATCAACCGCGCGCGAGGTGTTGTCGAAATAGCGATACTCGGCCATCTTCATGCCGAGATGGCGGATGATCGAGGGGTGGTTCGGCCAAGTGGGGGCCGACAGCCAGACGGTGGCGTCGGGGCCGGCCATCTTGATGAGTTCCAGCACCATGTGGATCGCGCCGGTGCCGCCGGGTGTTGCCGCTGCGGCCACACGCTCGGGTGCAACCGAATCGGCCAGTACCAGTTCGCGCATCACCTTGTGAAAGCCCGCATCACCCGCCAGCGCGGTATAGGCCTTGGTGGTTTCGCTTTCCCACAGACGCTTTTCCGCGGCCTTTACGGCGCGCATGATCGGGGTCACGCCCTGGGCGTTCTTGTACACGCCAACGCCAAGGTCGATCTTGGTGTCGCGCGGGTCTTCGCGATACATCTGCATAAGTTGCAGGATCTTGTCGGGCGGTTGTTGTTGCAGATTTTCCAGCATGTTCCTGGTTTCCTGATTTGGCCTCAGCCGGTTTCGACCTGCAGGTCGTTATACATGCCCCATTCGGCCCAAGAGCCGTCATAGAGCGCGTGATTCGGGTGCCCGAGGCGGGCAAGCGCCAGGTTGATGATGGCCGCCGTCACGCCGGACCCGCAGGTGGTGATCACGGGTTTTTTCATGTCCACCCCGGCGGATTGCATGATTTCGGCCAGCGCATCGGTCGATTTCATCGTGCCGTCGTCGTTCAGCAGATCGGTAAAGGGAATATTGACCGCGCCGGGAATATGGCCGCGACGCAGGCCCTCGCGCGGTTCGGGTTCTTCGCCCCGGAACCTGGCAGCCGAACGCGCGTCCAGGATCTGTGCATCGCGCAGCTTGCTGGCGGCGGCGACCTGGGTCACATCCTTGATAAGGCGGGCATTGCGCTGCACCGTGATGTGGCGGTCGCGCATGACGGGGGGCATGTCCTCGATCTCGCGCCCTTCGGCCTGCCATTTGGGCAAGCCGCCATCCAGAACGGCGCAATCCGTCTTGCCGAACAGGTGGAACAGCCACCACACCCGCGCGGCCGACAGCAGCCCCGCACCGTCATAGACGACAACCTGATGCCCGTCGCCAATGCCCATGGCCCGCATCCGCGAGATGAATTTTTCCGGTGGGGGAGCCATATGCGGCAGGTCAGAGCGCGTATCGGCAATTTCGTCGATGTCAAAGAAACGGGCGCCCGGAATATGGGCAGCATCATATTCAGCACGCGCATCACGCCCCATTGCTGGCAGATACCATGACGCGTCGATGACCCGGAGGTCGGGGTCGTTCAGATGTTTCGCCAACCAGTTGGTCGATACCAGAGTATGCGGGTCGCTATAGGGCATGGGTTCATCCTGCATCGGGCTGCATCGGGGCTGTGGGCCTTGACCGGATTATCCTTGTCACGGGCAGGTTGCAAGTTTTCCGGCACCAACAAACCGGATTTCAGGTCAGTTCCTGAAACGCATCTCGTTCAGTGCGCCCGCGACAAGCGTCAGCAGGAAAGCCGCCACCCCCTGAAGGGCCATCGACACGGCCCAGTGCGCGGGCATCATCTGCGTGATGGTTGCCGGCGCATACTGGACGGCCAGCGCCCCGACCACCCCCATGATGCTGTTCCAGAGCAGGCCCAGATTGATACGGGGCACCAACACGGCAGCCAGATTTCCGGCAAGCAGGCCGATCAGTATTGCCGTGACATCGCCCCCGCCCATCATCAGCCGCGCTCTCTCAGCAGGCGGGCCTTCTGGCGCTGCCAGTCGCGCTTGCGTTCGGTTTCGCGCTTGTCGGCCTTCTTCTTGCCCTTGGCGATGCCGATCTTGAGCTTGGCAATTCCCTTTTCGTTGAAATACAGGCGCAGCGGAACCAGGGTCATGCCCTCACGCCGCGTGGCGTTCCACAGCCTGGCCAGTTCACGCCTGTTGACCAGCAGCTTGCGCTTGCGCCTCTCTTCGTGCGGAAAGGATTTGGCCTGGGCATAAGCGGGGATATACCCGTTGATCAGCCACAACTCGCCATCCTCGATCGCGGCATAGCTTTCGGCGATGTTTGCCTTGCCGTTTCGCAGGGATTTTACCTCGGACCCGTGCAGGACGATGCCACATTCAAGGTCGTCCTCGATGGCATAGTCATGGCGCGCACGCCGGTTCTCGGCGACGAGCTTGAAATTCGGGTCCTGGTTCTTCTTCTTGGCCATGAGGATGAAATAGGTGAGCGCCGCGGCGAAGTCCACCGGCCAGATCGCTGGCGCAGGCGTGAAAAAGCTTGCAAGAGCGGGACAAACCCTTTCAATGCCTGCGGGTTGACGAAGAGGGGGCAACGTCCATGTTCATACAGATCGCTCTAGGCACGGCACTGATCCTGCTGACGGTGCTGGGAACGGGCCTTTCCTTTTTCCTGCTCGAAAAGCTGTTCTCCAGGGTCAACAACTGGCTGTTGCGCGAGCCACATCAGCCCAAGCTGATGATGATGCTGTCGGTAACGGTGCTGTGGGTTCTGGGAACGGTGACGGTTTCGGTCTGGGTGTGGGCGCTTGTGCTATGGGGGCTGGGCGTGTTCATAACGTTGGAAGGGTCGATGTATTTTTCCCTGACGGCGTTCACCACACTGGGTTTCGGCGACATCCTGTTGCCCCATCGATGGAGGCTGCTTGGCGGCATGGCAGCGGTGAACGGGCTGCTTAACCTTGGCCTGTCCACCGCCATGCTGGTCGAGATGCTGCGCTTTGTTCGGGTCAGCCAGCGCGAAGCTGCCGAAAAGAACCAAAGCTAAGCCGTCAAACGATCAGTCCAGCACCCCGGCGATTCGCATGGCCTGCTCGATCGCCACCTTGGTTTCAGGCAACAGGTCGGTCAGAGGCGAGCGCACCTCTGTTGAACATTTACCCAACAGCGACAGCCCGTATTTCGCGCCGACAAGGCCGGGTTCAAGGAAGATCGCCGTATGCAGCGGCAGCAGAAGATCCTGCAATTCCAGCGCGCGTTCCCAGTTTCCCGACAATGTGGCCGCCTGGAATTCGGCGCATAGTTTCGGCGCGACATTGGCCGTGACCGAGATGCAGCCATGCCCGCCATGGGCGTTGAAGCCCAGCGCCGAGGCATCTTCGCCCGACAGCTGGATGAAATCCTTGCCGCAGGTGGCGCGCTGCTTGCTGACGCGCACGATGTCGCCGGTCGCATCCTTGACACCGATGATGTTTTCCAGTCGGGCCAGTTCGCCCATGGTTTCGGGGGTCATGTCCACGACTGAACGGCCGGGGATGTTGTAGATGATGATCGGCAGGCCAACCTCGTTCAGCGCCGTGTAATGCCGGATCAGCCCGCGCTGGGTGGGCTTGTTGTAATAGGGTGTGACAACAAGCGCGGCATCGGCGCCCACCTCTTTGGCGTGTTCCACCAGCTCGATCGATTCGGTGGTGTTGTTGGAACCTGCGCCGGCAATCACCGGCACGCGCCCCGCTGCCGCCTTGACCACGACCTCGACCACCAGACGGTGTTCCTCGTGGCTGAGGGTCGGGCTTTCACCCGTGGTGCCGACCGGGACCAGGCCGTTGCTGCCCTCGGCAATCTGCCATTCGACAAGCTGTTTGAGCGTATCGGTATCCACCTGGCCGTTCTTGAACGGGGTCACCAGTGCTGGAATGGACCCTTTGAACATGACACGCTCCTTTCCTTGGTTGTCTGTATCAGTGAATCGAGCCCCCAATAGCAGGGAAACGGCGACAGCGTAATATCGAAAATCACGCTTTCCAAGCCGGGCTTTGATTCGACGCCCCGTTAAGGTAGGATGAACGGGGTAGAGCAGTATTGGAATTCAGGTGTGTTTGACGGGTTGAAGGCAATTCTTGCCGCGTTTCTGGTGGTGCTGATCGGCGCCGCCTCTGGCCATGCGCAGGCCGTTTCGAAACAGGCGGATGTGCTGGCACTGGCGCTGGACGCCGCCGAACGGGGCAAATGGGACAAGGCCGAGGCGCTGGCCCGTCAGGTCGGTGATCCGGCTGCCGTTGATGTCGTCATATGGATGCATTTGCGCGATGGCTCTGACGACTGGAACGCCTATCGCGCGTTTCTTGGGCGTAATTCCGACTGGCCCGGTCTGGGGCTGCTGCGCATCAAGGGCGAGGCTGCTATCCCGCAGGGGGCGGACCCGGCGCAGGTGATCGCCTATTTCGCCCATGCGCGCCCCCGAACGGGAACCGGCATCACCCGGCTGGTTCAGGCGCTCAAGACCACCGGCCGGAACAGCCTGGCCGAGAAAGAGGCCATCAGAGCATGGCGCGGCTTTTCCCTGAAAAAGGATGAACAGGCCTGGATACTTGCCAATTTCGGCAAGTCCCTCGCCAAGCACCACCAGGTGCGGCTTGATATGCTGCTGTGGCGCGGGTTGCGCAGGCAGGCCGAATCGATGTTCCCGCTGGTGTCAAAGGATTATGTGCGTCTGGCAAAGGCCCGTCTGGCACTGCGTGGCAATCGCCGCGGGGTCGATGCGCTGATCGCGGCCGTGCCGGCCAAGCTCAAGGATGATCCCGGCCTGGCCTACGAGCGTTTCCTGTGGCGCTATCGCAAGGGTCTGTACGACGCGGCGCGCGATCTGCTGATCGAGCGGTCGGTTTCGGTTGCCAAACTTGGCCGGCCCGAGAAATGGGCGAACAGGCGTCGCGCGATCGCGCGCCAGGAAATGCGCGACGGCAGGAACCGCAAGGCCTATGTGATCGCGGCAAACCATTTTCTGGAAAAGGGGTCGGATTACGCCGATCTGGAATGGCTGGCAGGCTATATCGCGTTGCGCAAGTTCAACAACCCCGAACGCGCATTGATGCATTTCAAGAATTTCCGGGCCGCCGTTGCCACACCCATCAGCTATGGCCGGGCCGGCTATTGGCTGGGGCGCGCCTACGAGGCGCTGGGCGACAAGAAGGCCGCACATGAGGCCTATGCCTTTGGCGCCCGCTATCAGACAAGTTTTTACGGCCAGCTGGCGGCCGAGCGGATCAACGCCCCGCCGGACCCACGGCTTGCCGGGCATCAAAAGACACCCGGCTGGCGCAACGCGTCTTTTGCCAACAGCCCGCTTCTGCATGTGGCGATGCTGTTGCATAAGGCCGACCGCCCCCGCCTGGCCGAGATGTTCATCCGCAAGCTGGGCGCAAAGCTTGACGCGCAGGGTTTGCAGCAGCTTGCCGACATGGCGATGGATATCGGGCGGCCGAACATCGCCGTGCGGCTGTCCAAGCAGGCTGCCCGCAAGGGCCATGTCCTGCCGCGCACCTATTTTCCGGTGACCGATCTGGCCAGGCTGGAATTCGATATTGCCCCCGAGGTTGCCATGGCCATCGCCCGCCGTGAAAGCGAACTTGACCCGCTGGCGGTTTCGCCTGCCGGCGCACGCGGCCTGATGCAGGTGATGCCACGCACCGCGCGCAAGATGACCAAGGCGCTGGGCATCCGCTATTCGCGTTCGAAACTGACGGATGACTGGAAATACAACGCCCGCATCGGCACTGCCTATCTGGCGCAGCAGCTGAAGGATTTCAACGGTTCATACATTCTGGCCTTTGCCGCTTATAACGCCGGCCCGCACCGCGTCAAACGCTGGATCGAGCTTTACGGTGATCCCCGCCGCGACGATGTCGATCAGGTTGACTGGATCGAACATATCCCGTTTCGCGAAACCCGAAACTATGTGATGCGGGTCATTGAATCGCTGTATGTCTATCGGGCCCGACTTGCCGGCAAGACGCCGCCACACCGGATCAGCAAAGACCTCAAGCGCGGCTAGCAGATGCGCGCCCCCTGCGCCGCTGTTCGCGCCAAAAGGTAAACAGACCGGCAGCGACAATCATCGCCGCCCCCAGCGCGACATTTGCGCGGATGGTTTCCCCAAAGGCCAGAACGCCGACAAAGCTGACAAAGATCAGCTGGAAATAGGCAAAGGGCTGGACAACGCTTGCTTCGGCCACGTCGTAACACTTGATCAGCAGAAAATGCCCGAAAGCGCCGGTAACGCAGAGCAGGGCCATCCAGGCGGAATCGGGGGCATTCATCGGTTCCCAGAACCAGATGCCGACGGCGGTCATCACCACGGCACCGCTGACGCCCGTCCAGAAAAAGCTGGTCATGGCATCGTCGTGCCGGGCTGCCAGACGGGTGAGCAGGCCATAAAGGGCAAACATCATCGCCGCGACAACCGCGATCAGGGAGGCCGGCGAAAATACCGAAACCCCTGGCTGCAGAATGACAATCATGCCGGTGAACCCGGCACCAACCGCTGCCCAGCGGCGCCAACCGACGCGCTCGCCCAGCACCGGCCCGGCGAGTGCCGCAATCATCAGCGGGTATGAGGCAAAGATCGCATGGGTTTCGATCAGGCCCAGATAGACGAAGGCAAGAACGGTCACGCAGATCTCGCCAGCCAGCAGCGCGCCTCGCAGGATCTGCAGGCCCTTGTGGCGGCTGGCAAAGGCCCCGCCAATCCCGCCGGTGCGGCGCCAGGCAAGCCACAACACGAATGCGGCAAAGAACCAGTAGCGGATCATCACCACCATCAACACGTTGTATTCCGAGGCCAGATGCCGCGAGATGCCATCCTGAACCGCAAACACGAATGTTGCGGCGATCATCAGCCATATGCCCAGGCGTGGGTTGGAACTGCCGCTCATCTTGCCTCCAGAAAACCCCGGGTCATGTGCCTTTTTCGCCCAAAGCCGGGCATCCGTTCCACCTTGAAACCGGCACCTGACAGCGCGCGACGGACGTGACCCGCCGCGGTATAGGTGGCAAAGCTTCCTTGCGGGCGGGTATGGGCGGCAACTTGCGCCATGAGCGCGGGCCCCCACAGCTCGGGGTTGCGGGCAGGTGAAAACCCGTCAAGAAACCACGCATCGGCCTTGCCCGACCAGGTGGCAAGGGTTTCGCGGGCGTCACCGATCATGATTTCGGCTTCCAACCCGTTCAGCCGGAAACGGTGCAGGCCCTTGTCCCACACGCCCAGAAATGCGGTAGCAAGGTTTTTTAGCGCCGGAAATGCAGCAAGTGCCTTTTCCATGTCATCTGCCGACATGGGGAAGGCCTCGAAACTGGTAAAATGCAGAACACCGTCATGCCCGCTATCCAGCCAGGCCTGCCACGCCGCCAGCATGTTCAACCCTGTGCCAAATCCCAGCTCGGCGATATGAAAGCCGGGTCTGAAGCGCGCCGGAAGGTCGTTTCCGGCAAGAAACACATGCCGCGTTTCGGCCAGCCCGTCCTGTAGCGAAAAATAGGGGTCGTCAAAGCGGCGCGCTACGGGAATCACGCCATCGCGCCAGTCGATTTCTGCCACTTGATGCTGGTCGCCCTTCATGCCTTGTCCTATAGCTGAAACAGCCTTTCCGTCAGCGACAATGAGCCGGGAGCAACAAGATGACAATGCCGGAAATCGAGGTGTTCGGCGCGGGGGCGTTTGGCCTTGCCACCGCCTATTGCCTGCTGCGCAAGGGCGCCCGCGTCAGGGTGATCGAGAAAAGGCGCGTGGGCGCCGGATCTTCTGGCGGTGTGGTGGGCGCACTGGCGCCGCATACGCCCGATAACTGGAATGAGAAAAAGCAGTTTCAATTCGACAGCCTGATCGCCGCCCGCGAGTTCTGGGCCGAGGTCGATGCGCTTAGCGGGGTGCGGTCGGGTTATGGGCGCACCGGCCGCCTGATGGCAATTTCTGACGACCGGCAGCTGGAACTGGCCCGCGGGCGCAGCGAAAGCGCACGCCAGTTCTGGCAGGGCCTTGCAGAATGGCAGGTGATCCCTTCGGCCGAGGCAGGCCCGTTCAAGCCGGTCAGCCCCACGGGCCATGTCGTGCGTGAAACCCTTTCGGCGCGCATGTCACCGGCGGGCGCATGCGCAAGCCTTGCAGGCGCCATCCGTGCATTGGGCGGCGAAATCATCGAAGGAACCACCACGGGCAAGGGCGGTGACGCGGCAGTATATTGCACGGGCTATGAGGGGCTTGAGGAACTGTCGGCCGAGCTCGGCGCGCCCATCGGCAAGGGGATCAAGGGGCAGGGGCTGTTGCTGGCATTCGATGCTGCCGGCCAGCCGCAGCTGTTTGCCGAAGGACGCCATATCATCCCGCATGAAAACGGCACGGTAGCAATCGGTTCCACCACCGAAAACGAATGGGATGATCCGGTTTCTGTCGATGACCAGCTTGACGCCATTCACGAACACGCCTTGCAGATCTGCCCGCTGCTGCATGGCGCAAAAGTATTGAAACGCTGGGCAGGTGTGCGGCCGCGCGGGCGCCGGCGGGCACCGATCCTCGATCGTCACCCCCTGCGCGAAAACGTCTATATCGCCAATGGCGGGTTCAAGATCGGTTTCGGCATGGCCGTCGGAGTCGGTCGCGCCATGGCCGATCTGGTTCTCGAGGGGAAGGCCGATATTCCCGACAGCTTTACGCTGGCGGCCAATATGGGGTGATGTGGCCGCGTGGCGGGGCGGGGCGGGCGCGGGTGCTACCCGATCGCGTCGCGCAGCCTTGCCATCAATGCAGCGACTGCCTTTTCGCGTGATGCCTCTCGCAGCCGCCCCTGTTCGTCGAATGCGTCGTCCGACCCGGGGATCACCACCGCCGGCCCCTGCAAGACATGGGCGCCGAACGGGGCCAGGGCATGGCGCAGGGTGAACTGGGCAACCTCGCCGCCCGTCCCCCCGGCCGAGGCCGACAGGATTGCCAGCGGCTTGTCCTTCATTGGCGGCGGGGCGTCGCGACTGATCCAGTCAAGCGCGTTTTTCAGCACGCCGGGGATCATCTTGTTGTATTCGGGCGTCACCATGATGATGCCGTCAGTGGCGCGGATCTGGGCGACAAGCCTTTTCACCTCGTCCGGCAGGCCGACGCGGTCTTCCAGATCGCCGTCATAGAGCGGCAGCCGCAGGTCGGCGATTTCGGCGTCACAGTCGCCAAACAGCCGAATCGCCTCGTGCAGCAGGGCGGTGTTGCGTGATTCCCGGCGCAAAGAGCCCGAGATACCCAGGATTTTCGGGTTGCTCATTTCGTGTTCCCTGATGTGATGCTCAGTATTCGACACCGATCTGTGCCTTGATGCCCGAGCGGAACGGATGTTTCACAAGTTCCATTTCGGTCACAAGATCGGCAATTTCAATGAGTTCCGGTGCCGCATTGCGCCCGGTCAGCACGACATGGGTCATTTCCGGTTTTTCCGTGGTCAGGAATTCGACCACATCATTGATATCGACATAGCCATAGCGAATGGCGATGTTGATTTCGTCCAGCAGCACCATCCGGTTTTCGGGGTCGCGGATCAGTTCCTGCGCCTTGCGCCACGCGGCCTGCGCCATTTCGGTATCGCGGGTCTTGTCCTGGGTTTCCCAGGTAAAGCCCTCGCCCATCGTATGAAATTCGCAGATGTCGCTGAATTTCGACAGGATCAGATCGCGTTCGCCGGTGGACATGCCGCCCTTGATGAATTGCACGACACCACATCGCATGTCATGGGCAATGCAGCGAAAGATCATGCCGAAAGCAGCCGAGGATTTTCCCTTGCCCTTGCCGGTATGCACGATGATCAGGCCCTTTTCCCCGGTCTTGGTGGCCATGATCTTGTCACGCGCGGCCTTTTTCTTGGCCATCTTCATTGCGTGGCGGTCGGTGTCGTCGGTCATGAAGGCCCTCTTGTTGCATGATCTGGCGTATTGGAACGGAAAACCCGTCATACGGTGCCCCTGTCAGGGCCGTCTGACTGCCGGTTCACAATGCTGGTTGCGCAGAATTGTTGCAAGGGGGCAAATTCTGTGTAAACTCGCAAAAAAAGAGGGGGACCCGAAGGCCCCCCATTGAAGTTCGGGGTCATAGGCCCCTCAGGGAAGATCTTTTCTGTCGGCGCGCCGCCCTTGATGCGCGAGGGAGATTCGACATTCGCAAGGGCGGTGCCGAGGGAGAACAGAACCCGACAGAAGCTAATCGAAACAGTCTTGGTGGCCGTGCGTGTCTATCCTTTGTTTTCTGGCGCCTTGATTCTTGCGCCGGTCAACTTGTCTGTGTGAACGTATAGCCGCGATTCACGACCCATATCTTTGACTTAAGTCAAGAATCTGGCAGGTTTTCCGGCTTTTTGCACAGAAATCCGATCATGATTTCGTGTAGTCAGCGAAATTTTTCCAGCGACAGCCGCGCGGAATTCGATTTCGGGGTCCACAAGCCCTTGTCGATCGCTTCCAGCAGGCGCTGGGTGATTTCCTTCAGCGCCGGTTCATTGTGGTCTTCGATAAAGCGCCGGGTGTCTTCGTCTTCCAGGAATGCGGTATAGACCAGATCGAAATGGTGTGACTTGACGGCCCCGGTCGTGGCGGCAAAGGCAAACATGTAGTCCACCGTCGCGGCGATTTCGAACGCGCCCTTGTAGCCGTGGCGCTTGACGCCTTCGATCCATTTCGGGTTGACCACGCGCGAGCGCACCACGCGGGCGATTTCCTGCTCCAGCGTGCGAATGACGGGGCGTTCGGGGCGCGAGTGGTCGTTGTGATAGATGGGGCGGTCGGTGCCTTGAAGGGTTGAAACGGCCGCCGCCGCGCCGCCTTCAAACTGGTAATAGTCGTCGCTGTCCAGCAGGTCGTGTTCGCGGTTGTCCTGATTCTGGACAATGGCCTCGACCTGGGAAAGCCGGGCCTCAAGTGCCTCGCGGGCACGGGTGCCTTCATGTCCTGCACCATAAGCGTAAGAGCCCCATTCAAGATAGGCCTCGGCCAGGTCCGACTTGTCGCCCCAAAGACGCTCGTCGATCATCGCCTGCAAACCGGCCCCATAGGCGCCGGGCTTTGACCCGAACACCCTGTGCTGCCCCTGTTCGCCCTCGGTCCGAGCGCGCGCGGCGGCGGGGTTCATATCGGGGGCCTCATCCAGCGCCATGACGGCACGCGCGGCGCTGTCGAACAGGTCGATCAGCTGGGGAAAGGCGTCGCGGAAAAAACCCGAGATCCGCAGGGTCACATCCACGCGTGGCCGGTCGAGAACCGAAAGCGGCAGGATCTCGAACCCCGTAACGCGGCGGCTGAAGCTGTCCCATGTCGGTTTCACCCCCATCAGGGCCAGCGCCTGGGCGATATCGTCGCCGCCCGTGCGCATGTTGGCAGTGCCCCAGGCGGTGATCAGCATGGCGCGCGGCCAGTCACCGTGGTCTTGCAGGTGGCGTTCTATCAAAAGGTTCGCCGATTTCCACCCCAGTGCCCAGGCGGTGGGGGTGGGCACGGCGCGGGTATCGACACTGTAGAAATTGCGCCCCGTGGGCAGAACGTCCAACCGCCCGCGCGTCGGCGCGCCCGAAGGGGCAGGGTCGATGAACCGCCCGTCCAGCGCGCGCAGCAGATTGGCCCCCTCATCAGGCCCGCAGGCCCGCAGGGTCGGCAGCACATGGTCAAAGGCCTGATCCAGAACCAACCGGGTCTGGGGCCAGTCGCCGGGATCGGCCCCATCCAGCAGGCGTGCCGCCAGCAGCTCCAGCCGTTCGACGGTGTCGCCGGCGCTGCGCCAGCGGTCGTCGGACAGATCGGCCAACACATCCGGGCGCGGCCCCTGCCACGGCGCTGCCATGTCGCAATCGAGCGGGTCGAATTTCAGCCCAAGATCGGCGGCCAGCGCCCGCTGTAACGAGGCATTTCCCCCCTTGCCATCACCCCGCGGCACCCGCAGCAGCGCCTGCAACAGGTCGCGCTCCAGCCTTCCTTTGGGCGATTGGCCAAAGATGTGCAGCCCATCGCGAATCTGCGCCTCTTTCAATTCGCACAGCCAGGAATCGAGCTTTGCCAGGTCGCTTTCCTCGTCGTGGCCCGAAAGCCCGGCATCCTGTGCAATACCCGTGGCCGAGGTCAGGGCCAGGATCTCGCCGCGCAGGTGGTTGATGCGGCGGGGGTCAACGCCGGCGGCCTCGTAATACTCGTCCACCAGCGATTCCAGATCGCGCAGCGGGCCATAGCTTTCGGCCCGTGTCAGGGGTGGTGTCAGATGGTCGATGATGACGGCCTGCGCGCGCCGCTTGGCCTGTGTGCCTTCGCCAGGGTCGTTGACGATGAAGGGGTAGATATGTGGCAGCGGGCCAAGGGCGGCCTCGGGGAAACATTCCTCGGACAGGGCCAGAGACTTGCCCGGCAGCCATTCCAGATTGCCATGCTTGCCCATATGCACGATGGCATCGGCCCGGAACTGGTGGCGCAGCCAGAAATAAAAGGCAAGATAGTTATGCGGGGGCACCAGATCCGGCGAGTGATAGCTGTCGGTCGGGTAGATATTATAGCCGCGTGCGGGCTGCACCCCGACCACCACATTGCCGAATTGCAGGACCGACAGCTTGAAACGCCCGCAATCGACCTCGCCACGCTGAAAGAAGGGGTCGCCTTCGGGCGGGCCCCAGCGCTCTTCGATGCGCGCGCGCAAATCTGCGGGCAGCTGGCCATAGTCGATCTGGTATTCCGCCAGCGAAAGATCGACGCCGCCTGTGCGCGAGAAACGGTCGGCCAGCCAGTTCGTTGGCCCCTCAAGGATCATCTGCATCAGGGCATCGCTGTCGTCGGGCGCGCCGTGCAGGCGATAGCCAGCCTCCTTCAGCAGTTTCAGCACATGAACGGTGGCGGCCGGCGTGTCCAGCCCGACGCCATTGGCAAGGCGGCCGTCCTTGTTGGGATAGTTTGCCAGCACCAGGGCAACCCTGCGATCCGCCGGGTTCTTGCGCCGCAGCGCCGCCCAGCCTGCGGCCAGACGCGCCACAAATTCAACGCGGTCCATTCGCGGCTGATAGGATGCAATGGCGCATTGCGTTGCCTCGTCATACCAGGCCTGCCCCTTGAAGCTGATCGCGCGGGAAAGAATCCGCCCGTCAACCTCGGGCAGGGCGACATTCATGGCGATATCGCGGGCCGACAGCCCGGAAAGCCCGTCATTCCAGCCCTCTTCGCTGCCCGATGACAGCACCACCTGAAAGACGGGGGCATCATTGGCAGCCCCGCCTGCAAGCGGGTTGTGCGCGCCATCATCCCCCGCATGGGGCGTGCCAGTGGCAAAGCTGGTGCAGTTGAGGATCACATCCGGCGGGGCCTGTTCGAACAGCCCTTCCAGCGTTGCAACCGACAGCGGATCCTTCAGTGAGGCCACGAAAACCGGCAGTGGGTTCAACCCTTGCGCCATCAACGCATCAACCAGCGCGTCGATGGGTGCCAGCCCTGCCCCCTGAACCAGCGCGCGATAAAAGACGACCGGAACCACAGGCGCGTTATCTTGCCAATGTGCGCGCAGCACATCCATATCCGTGGAATCCGATCCCGGCCAGTACAGCCCGGATCTGAGCAACGGCCTGGCCGCGGGCGGGCGCTCGCCCTTGCCCAGCATGGCCTGACACAACCGCAGGAAATTTGCGGCGTTCTCCGGCCCGCCCTCGACCAGATAGGCCCACAGCATTTCCCATTCATCACGCTGGATTGTTGACAGGCGCCAGAGTTCCTCATCCGGCTTGTCGTCGCCCGGCAGCAGGGCCAGCCTGACACCGGCCTGCGCCAGCTGAATGGCATATTGCTCGGCCCCGTATTTCCAGTAACCAAGCCCACCCAGCAGACGGATCACCACCAGCCGCGCATGTCGCGCACATTGATCTATATGCAGATCCACCGACATCGGATGCGACAGATGGGTGAGATTGGCCAGACGCAGGCCGGGGGCCTTTTCCCCCAGCGTCGAGCGCGCCTGCGCCAGCGCGGCCAGCTCGGTATCAGCGGCCGAAATCACCACCACATCGGCAGGGCTCTGGTTCAGGTCGACGGGTTCCGAGCCGTCGCTGACCATGCCGGGCTGTGCCGCAAGCAGATGCATCAATGCCTCCGCGGGGTTTCTTCTTTGTTCAAATACTCGCTTGCACCGCGCTGGCCTAACGCGCCTCCGGCGGGAGTATTTGTGCAAAGAAGAAGCCGGATGCTCACAATTCCTTCTCCATGAAGATGCTGCGCGGGTCCTTGCGGTATTCGCCGAAGGGCGCGCATTCGCGGTATCCGTGGCTGGCATAAAGTCGCCGTGCCGCTGTCAGCGTGTCGCCGGTTTCAAGGCGCAGGATGGTCAGCCCCTTGTCGCGCGCCGCCTGTTCAAGCCTTTCCAGCAGGCGCGAGCCGATTCTGCCGCCGCGTCGGGCGGGGTCGACGAACATGGACTTGATCTCGCCATATCCGTCTTTCAGCACCAGCGCGCCGCAGCCTGCGACATGGCCGTCGAGCTGTGCCAGAAAGAACAGCACACCGGGCGCGGACAGATCGTCGGCGGTCATGTAGTGGTTCGATTCCGACGGAAACAGCGCATCCATCAGGGCGTGGCTGGCTTTCAGCAGGGCCTGCGCCTCGGGGGCCCTGGGGTCGGCGGGGGATATCTCGACGCTGCGGCTCATGTGGTCAGGGCGGCATGGATTGCCGCGCGGTCAAGCCCAGCCTCGCCAATGACCACAAGGCGGGTTTCGCGTGGTTCGTTCATTCCGAAGGGGCGGTCAAAGTAATGTTCGACACGCGGGCCGACTGCCTGCACCGTCAGGCGCATGGGTTTGCCCGCAACCGAGGCAAACCCCTTGAGGCGCAGGATATTGAACCGCCTGATGATGTCGGAAAGCTGGGCAACCCATGCTGTGGGGTCGTCGATTTCAGGCCGGGTCACGACAAAGCTTTCGAATTCGTCATGGTCGTGGTCATGCTCGCCCGCTTCCGAATCGTGATGGGGGGCGGCGCGGCCGGCCATGTCGGTTTCGGCGCCGGCATTCATGCCCAGCAACACATCGACCGGCAACCGGCCCATGGTGCTGCGCACGACCTGCACGCCGTCGCGGGCCTGTTCGCGCAGCCGTGTGACCAGATGGTCGGCTTCTGCCTGTTCCAGCAGGTCGGTCTTGTTCACGACAATCAGGTCGGCGCAGGCGATCTGGTCGTCATACAGCTCCGACAGGGGCGTTTCATGGTCGAGCATCTCGTCGGCCTTGCGCTGGGCATCGACGGCAGCCGGGTCATGGGCGAAAAGCCCCTCGGCCACGGCCTTGCCGTCAACCACCGTCACCACGCCATCGACGGTGACGCGGGTGCTGATCTCGGGCCAGTTGAAGGCGCGCACCAGGGGCTGCGGCAGGGCCAGCCCCGAGGTCTCGATCACGATGTGGTCCGGGGCGTCGCTGCGGGCCAGCAGCTTTTCCATGGTGGGGATGAATTCCTCGGCCACCGTGCAGCAGATGCAGCCATTGGCCAGTTCGGTGATGTCCTCGTCGCGGCAGGTGGCATCGCCGCACCCCTTTAGGATTTCGCCATCGATACCGAGGTCGCCGAATTCATTGATGATCAGCGCGATGCGCCGGCCGTTTGCGTTTGCAAGGATATGGCGGATCAGGGTCGTCTTGCCTGCACCCAGAAAGCCGGTGATGACGGTGGCGGGGATCTTGCGGGGCATGGGGCGATGTATCCTTGGTTCTGTGTGACCTGTCACATATGTCGTTGGCCTTGTCGGCGGACAAGTCGGCGAGGTCAAGCTTGTTCACGTGAAAGTCAGGAATGCCGGGGCCACATCACATGCAGCCCCAGACAGGTTTTTCCGTTGTCAGGCAGCGCGATTGCGGCTCCAGAACCACCCGGCCAGAAACCCGAGCACCGACCAGCTGAGCGCGGCCACCGCGATGGAGCGTCCGGCAAACAACCCCTCGAGTGACGGGGGAACGACGCCGGAAAGTTCTTCCAGATGGGGGGCGCCGATGACATGCGGAATCACGATCAGCACCAGCGCCAGCGCTGAAAGGGCCAGGCTGCGGCCAAAGGCGATCAGGGCGATGCCGACGCCGGTTGCCAGCGCCGTGCCGATCCACCACATTTGCCGCGCGGTGATGTCCGCCGCCGGAATGCCCGGCGTTTCAGGTGGAAGGCCCGCCGCCGGTGCCACATGCAGGGCCAGAAATCCGGCCAGCCCCCATAATATCCCCTCGCGCGCCGTTACCTGATGGCCATATCTTTCGGCTACCGCAAACAGCGCGATCAGGATCAGCGCGAATCCGGTATAGGTGATCAGCTCCATCCCGAAGGTCATGATGCCGCGATGCACCGGATCGGTGTCGCGATGCCAGAGCGATGTGTCGGGCCCGTCATCGGCGGCGGGTTGCGCCGCGGTATCTGGCGCGGCGGTGAAGTGGGTCAGTTGACCTGATTCATATTGCTCGGCCTCAACGATGATGGGAACGAGCATGGCGAAATGCAGCACCGAGGCAACAACCCCTGCCGCAAGGCCAGCGAACAGCGCGCTGGCAACCAGTTTTTTCAGCATGTTTCAGACCGATTTTCAGTGACAGGCAAAGCCGATGGAGTGGCGAACGTCATGGGCGCTGTCATGCAGCACGGGGACGTGGGCAAAGCCGGTGATGAAAACCAGGCCCAACCCCATGAAGGCCACAAGGGCGATGGTCAGAAGATCGGTGTTCGAGGCGGTCTGTGCCCGCGTCGTCGTATTTGTTGTCGTGTTCATTGTGCTTCCTTTCCCGTCACACCCGACGGATATTGGGTTTTGCGTTGCGCAGGGCTGGTCTCCTGGCTTGCGGGTCGTTGCGCTTCGCCGCCTTCCCGGGTCGGTTGGCCCAGTGGCATATTGGCGGGCGCTCTCCGCATACAGTCGCGGGGGCGGCTGCGGCTTTGGGCCCCTCTTTGGGTCATCCCCTACCGCATTCCCATTTGATCCCCGGCCGCTTGGCGGCTGATGGGGAACCTTGCGCATTCTTATTGGCAGCAAACAGGCCGTCCGGTCAAGGCATCATGCGACCCCGGCGCACGCGATTGCGACGTTGCGTGCCGGGGGTGGCGGAGCGGCG
The DNA here is from genome assembly GCA_015487165.1 of Paracoccaceae bacterium. Classification (GTDB taxonomy): domain Bacteria; phylum Pseudomonadota; class Alphaproteobacteria; order Rhodobacterales; family Rhodobacteraceae; genus UBA5972. The sequence continues at coordinate 33,967 of WFQE01000034.1, forward strand.
AAAAAGGGGGCAGTGTCCTGATCGAACCCTTTCAAGGCGGCTGTAACATCGTGACCAGGCTTTCCGACAACATGCGCGGCGCGCTGCTGATGATGCTGACAATGGCCGCCTATACATTCAATGACGCCTGCATCAAGTCGGTCGCAAATGATCTGCCGCTGTTTCAGGCGGTATTCCTGCGGGGGGTGATGACGTCGGCCATGCTGGCGGGATTTGCGCTGTGGCGGGGCGAGTTGCGACTATATATACCCCGCGGCGATCGACTGACCCTGTTCTTGCGCCTGGCCGGCGAGGTCGGGGCGACGATCTTTTTTCTTCAGGCGCTGTTCAACATGCCGATTGCAAATGTGACGGCGGTCATGCAGTCGCTTCCCCTGGCCATAACCCTGGCGGGTGCGGTGTTTCTTGGCGAAAGGGTTGGCTGGCGGCGCTATGGGGCGATTGCCATCGGTTTTGCCGGCGTCATGCTGATCGTGCGCCCCGGTGCGGACGGGTTTGACGTCTATTCCCTGTCGGCACTGGTTGCGGTGGGTTTTGTCGTTTTGCGCGATCTGACCACCCGGCGGCTGAGCGGGCACATGCCTTCGATGACGGTGGCGCTGATGACGGCGCTGTCCATCACCGCGCTGGGGGCGGTTGGATCGCTTTACGGGGGGTGGCAGCCGGTATCGGGCCGCTCGATCGGCCTATTGGCGCTGGCGGCTGTTTTCATCTTTGCCGGATATCTTTTCAGCGTGATGGTGATGCGTGTGGGCGAGATCTCGTTCACGGCGCCGTTTCGCTATACCGGGCTGGTCTGGGCAATCCTGCTGGGAATCGTGGTGTTCGGCGAAATCCCCGACACACTGATGCTGGTGGGCAGTTTTGTCGTGGTCGGGATGGGAATCTATACCTTTTATCGCGAACGCCGCCTTTCTCGGGCCACAGGGGGCTGAATCCGCCAAACACGGCGTCGCACCTGTTGACAAGACTCGCGACTCCCCATATACGCGCGTCACTTGCCGGAAGGAATCCATGCTTTCCGCGCATCGAAAGCCACAATCGGGCGGTCAAGATCCTGGTGCCTGGCACCACGATCCTCTGGAATTCCACCGCGGCGATTCCCGTAACAGGGGACGCTGGCGGTTTTGGTGTGTTGCCAGCCGGCGGCGCGCCAGTTCGAGTTTGAAACGGGTAGAACGGGGTAAGCCGAATGCCAACGATCCAACAGCTGATCCGCAAGCCGCGGCAGCCGAAAGTAAGACGCCAGAAGTCCATGCACCTGCAGGCATGTCCGCAGAAGCGTGGCGTCTGCACGCGTGTTTATACGACGACACCGAAAAAGCCGAACTCGGCCATGCGGAAGGTTGCCAAGGTGCGCCTGACCAATGGTTTCGAGGTGATCAGCTATATCCCCGGTGAAAGCCACAACCTTCAGGAACACAGCGTTGTCCTGATCCGCGGCGGTCGTGTGAAAGACCTTCCCGGTGTTCGCTATCACGTCCTGCGTGGTGTGCTTGATACCCAGGGTGTCAAGGACCGCCGCCAGCGTCGTTCGAAATACGGCGCCAAGCGTCCGAAGTAAGGAGATACCATCATGTCCCGACGCCATCGCGCCGAAAAACGTGAGATTCTGCCGGACGCCAAATATGGCGATACCGTGCTGACCAAATTCATGAACAACCTCATGCTCGACGGCAAGAAGTCGGTTGCCGAGCGCATCGTCTATGGCGCCCTCGAGCGCGTCGAGCAAAAGCTCAAGCGCGCGCCGGTCGAGGTATTCCACGAGGCCCTCGACAACATCAAGCCCGCGGTCGAGGTTCGCTCGCGCCGGGTTGGTGGTGCCACTTACCAGGTGCCCGTCGAAGTGCGCCCCGACCGCCGCGAGGCGCTGGCGATCCGCTGGCTGATCAACGCGTCGCGTACGCGTAACGAAAAGACCATGGAAGAACGCCTGGCATCCGAACTGCTGGACGCGGTCAATTCCCGCGGCGCAGCCGTCAAGAAACGTGAAGACACCCACAAGATGGCCGAGGCGAACAAAGCCTTCAGCCATTACCGCTGGTAAAATCTTAAAGGCGACAAGCAGATGGCACGCGAATATCCCCTCGAGCGATACCGGAATTTCGGGATCATGGCGCATATCGATGCAGGCAAGACCACCTGCACCGAGCGTATCCTTTATTATACCGGCAAATCCCACAACATCGGCGAAGTTCATGACGGCGCCGCCACCATGGACTGGATGGAGCAGGAGCAGGAGCGTGGCATCACCATCACCTCGGCTGCGACCACCACCTTCTGGGAGCGCACCGATGATGGCAAGACTGCCCAGACGCCCAAGCATCGCCTGAATATCATCGACACCCCCGGCCACGTCGATTTCACCATCGAGGTCGAGCGCTCGCTTGCCGTGCTCGACGGTGCAGTTGCAGTGCTTGACGCGAATGCCGGTGTCGAACCCCAGACCGAAACCGTCTGGCGCCAGGCCGACCGCTACAAGGTGCCGCGCATCGTATTCGTCAACAAGATGGACAAGATCGGTGCCGACTTCTTCAACTGCGTGAAGATGATCAAGGACCGCACCGGTGCCACCCCGGCGCCGATCCAGATTCCGATAGGTGCCGAGACGGAACTCGAAGGCATCGTTGACCTGATCACCATGAAGGAATGGGTCTGGGCCGGCGAAGACCTTGGCGCAACCTGGGAGCTGCGCGAAGTGCGTGACAGCCTCAAGGAGCTTGCCGAAGAATGGCGTGCCACGCTTATCGAGACCGCCGTCGAAATGGACGACGAGGCGATGGAAGCCTATCTCGAAGGCGAAGAGCCCGATGTGGATACCCTGCGCAAGCTGATCCGCAAGGGCACGCTGGAAATGGCATTCGTTCCGGTTCTGGCCGGCTCGGCCTTCAAGAACAAGGGCGTGCAGCCGCTGCTCAACGCGGTGATCGACTATCTGCCCAGCCCGCTTGACGTCGAAGACTACATGGGCTTCGAGCCGGGTGACGAAACCGAAACCCGCAACATCCCGCGCCGCGCGGATGACGACATGCCGTTCTCGGCGCTGGCGTTCAAGATCATGAACGACCCGTTTGTCGGCACCCTGACGTTCACCCGCATCTATTCGGGCACCCTTAACAAGGGCGACCAGATGCTGAACGCGACCAAGGGCCGGAAAGAGCGCGTCGGCCGCATGATGATGATGCACTCGAACAACCGCGAGGAAATCACCGAGGCGTTTGCCGGCGACATCATCGCGCTTGCGGGCCTCAAGGACACCACAACCGGTGATACGCTGTGTGATCCGCAGCATCCGGTCGTGCTTGAAACCATGACCTTCCCCGATCCCGTGATCGAGATCGCGGTCGAGCCCAAGACCAAGGCCGACCAGGAAAAGATGGCCGCCGGCCTTGCACGTCTTGCAGCCGAAGACCCGTCTTTCCGCGTCGAAACTGATCTGGAATCCGGTCAGACCATCATGAAGGGCATGGGCGAACTTCACCTCGATATCCTGGTGGATCGTCTCAAGCGCGAATTCAAGGTCGAGGCCAATATCGGTGCGCCGCAGGTGGCCTATCGTGAAACCATCAGCCACAAGGCCGAAGTGGATTACACCCACAAGAAGCAGACCGGTGGTTCGGGGCAGTTTGCCCGCGTCAAGATGGAAATCGAGCCGACCGAGCCGGGCGAAGGTTACAGCTTTGAATCGCTGATCGTCGGCGGGGCCATTCCCAAGGAATACATCCCCGGCGTCGAAAAGGGTATCGCAAGCGTCCTGGACAGCGGTCCGCTGGCGGGCTTCCCGGTGATCGACGTCAAGGTCAAGCTTGTTGACGGCGCCTATCACGACGTTGACTCGTCGGTCATGGCCTTTGAAATCGCTGGCCGGATGGCCATGCGCGAAGGTCTGCGCAAGGCGGGGGCCAAGCTGCTTGAACCAATCATGAAGGTCGAGGTCGTGACGCCCGAGGAATATACGGGCAACATCATCGGCGACCTGACATCCCGCCGTGGCCAGGTTCAGGGGCAAGAGCCCCGTGGCAACGCCATCGCGATCGATGCGCATGTGCCGCTGGCCAACATGTTCGGCTATATCAACACCCTGCGTTCGATGTCATCGGGTCGCGCGAACTTCACCATGCAGTTCTCGCATTACGAACCGGTGCCGCAGAATATCAGCGAAGAAATCCAGGCCAAATACGGCTGATCGAAATCCTGCGTGCCGGCCATGAACACCGGCACGCGCCAGCAATACCAAGGAGGCCATCATGGCAAAGGAAAAGTTTGAACGCACGAAACCGCACGTAAACATCGGCACGATTGGCCATGTTGACCACGGGAAGACGACGCTGACGGCGGCGATCACGAAGCAGTTTGGCGACTTCAAGGCGTATGACGAGATTGACGGCGCGCCTGAAGAGAAGGCGCGCGGGATCACGATCTCGACGGCGCATGTCGAATACG
>WFQE01000035.1 GCA_015487165.1 Paracoccaceae bacterium
CAGCCCTCGATCGGGCAGACATTGACGCACAGGTTGCAGGCAACGCATTCTTCATCCTTGACGGTAAAGACGCGGTCATCCGACATGGCAATGGCCTGGTGGCTTGTATCCTCGCAGGCGATATAGCAGCGGGCGCATTTGATGCATTTGTCCTGATCGATCACCGCCTTGGTGACATAGTTCAGGTTCAGGTCGTTCCAGTCCCTGACCTTGGGAACAGCGCGGCCGACAATTTCATCAACCGAGGAAATACCCTTTTCATCCATGTATTGCGAAAGGCCCGAGATCATTTCCTGCACGATCTTGAAGCCATAGGTCATCACCGCCGTGCAGACCTGCACATTGCCGGCCCCCAGCGCCATGAACTCGGCCGCGTCGCGCCAGGTGGTCACGCCGCCGATGCCGCTGATCGGCAGGTCGGCGGTTTCAGGATGGCGGGCGATTTCGGCCACCATGTTCAGCGCGATCGGTTTCACCGCAGGGCCGCAATAGCCGCCATGCGCGCCCCAGCCGTCGATGGTGGGTTCGGGCGCGAAATTGTCCAGATCGACGCTGGTGATCGAATTGATCGTGTTGATCAGGCTGACAGCATCGGCACCGCCGCGCTTGGCCGCCTCGGCAGGGCGGCGGATATCGGTGATGTTGGGGGTCAGCTTGACAATCACCGGCATGCGGGTGTTCTGCTTGACCCAGCGGGTGACCATCTCGATATATTCGGGCACCTGCCCGACGGCGCTGCCCATGCCGCGTTCGGCCATGCCGTGGGGACAGCCGAAATTCAGCTCGACCCCGTCAGCGCCGGTTTCTTCGACCAGCGGCAGGATGCGCTTCCAGGGCTCTTCTTCGCAGGGCACCATCAGGCTGACCACCAGCGCGCGGTCGGGATAGTCGCGCTTGACCGCCTTGATTTCGCGCAGATTCACATCCAGCGGCCGGTCGGTGATCAGTTCGATGTTGTTGAGGCCCAGCAGCCGACGATCGGGGCCGTAGATGGCGCCATAACGCGGGCCGTTGACATTGACGACGGGCGGGCCGTCTTCGCCCAGAGTTTTCCACACGACACCACCCCAGCCGGCCTCGAACGCGCGGCGGACGTTGTATTCCTTGTCGGTAGGTGGCGCGCTGGCCAGCCAGAACGGGTTGGGGGATTTGATCCCAACGAAGGTGCTTGTCAGATCAGCCATGTTTCGATCCTCCCTCAGGCGCCCAGCGCCGCGTGAATGTCTTCGGCCGCGTCACGACCCTCGGCCACGGCCGTGACCGTCAGGTCATCGCCACCGCTGGCACAGTCACCGCCGGCCCACACACCGGCCAGCGATGTGCGGCCGTGCTCGTCAACGGCAATCTTGCGCCCCTCCAGCGCCAGCACCTCGGGCTGGCCCGACAGCGTCTGACCAATGGCGCGCAGCACCTGATCGGCGGCGATCTCGAATGTTTCGCCGGTTTCGACCAGCTTGCCGCCCTCGCTGCGGGTGCGCACAAAGACAACGCCGGTATCGGTGATTTCCCTTGGCGCGGCATTGTAGATGATGCGCACGCCTTTTGAGGTGGCCAGGTTCTGCTCGAATTCCGAGGCCGCCATGGCCGCCTTGTCGCGACGATAGACCATCGTGACCTCGTCCGCGCCCAGCAGCCTGGCCTGCACGGCCGCGTCGATGGCCGTCATGCCGCCGCCAATAACGACAACCCGCCGCCCGACGGGAATGTCGGTCTTGTCAGCGGACTGGCGAAGCTCGGCAATCCAGTCAACAGCATCCTGCACGCCCTCGCGGTCATTGCCGTCAACGGCCAGCGCGTTGACGCCGGCCAGACCGATGCCAAGGAACACCGCGTCGTGATCGCGTTGCAGATCCTCAAGCGATAGATCCGCGCCCAGCCGTTTGCCAAGAACGACCTTGATGCCGCCAATGCCAAGCACCCAGTCAAGTTCCTTCTGCGCGAAATCATCGGGCGCCTTGTAGGCAGCGATCCCGAATTCGTTCAGGCCGCCAGCCTTGGCGCGGGCGTCATATATCGTGACCTCGTGCCCCTTCATCACCAGACGATGCGCACAGGCCAGACCGGCCGGGCCGGCACCCACGACAGCAACATGCTTGCCGGTCGGGGCTGCACGTTCAAAGGGGTGCGAATTGCCTGCCATCAGGCGATCGGTGGCAAAGCGCTGCAAACGGCCGATTTCGACCGGCTTGCCCTCGGCCACCTCGCGCACGCAGACCTCTTCGCACAGGGTTTCGGTGGGGCAGACGCGCGCGCACATGCCGCCAAGGATGTTTTGGGCAAATATCGTGCGGGCTGCGGCCTCGGGCGTGCCGGTGGAAATCTGCCGGATGAACAGCGGAATGTCGATCGTCGTCGGGCAGGCCTGCATGCAGGGCGCGTCATGACAGAAATAACAGCGGTCGGATTCGACCAGCGCCTGATGATCGTCAAGTGGCGGGTGCAGATCCGCAAAATTTGCCGCGATCTGTTCGGCCGAAAGGCGGCCTGCGGCAAGGCCGGGTGTCAAAGGGTCAGATGGCATGTTTCCATTCCCTGTTGATGATTGTCTCTGCCGATCCTGCCACAGCATAATTTTTTTATCAACTGGTAAAAGTTTTGCCCGAACAAGACGCTGCGGCTTTCTTTTCTTGACTCCTCGCCCCCACCCCACTATGCCCGCGCACAAATCCACGGAAGTGCCAGCGCTTCCGGTCCGCAGGCCAACGCGCCCGGATCGCCACCCGTCAGCGAGTTTCGCCCGCGGGTGTGTTTGTCGTTTGGCGAAACCGCCCCCATATGCCAGGGCATGAAGAGGGGCATGAACAAATGGGCCGAAGGAGGGCCGGTTGATGTTTGAAAGTCTTTCAGACCGCCTTTCCGGCGTCTTCGACAAGCTGACGAAACAGGGCGCGCTGTCCGAGGCCGATGTTGCGACCGCCCTGCGTGAAGTGCGTGTTGCCCTGCTGGAGGCCGATGTTTCGCTGCCGGTTGCCCGCGATTTCGTCAAGCGCGTGCAGGAAAAGGCCACCGGCCAGGCGGTGACGAAATCGGTCACGCCGGGCCAGCAGGTCGTCAAGATCGTCCATGACGAGCTGGTCGAATTTCTTGCCGGCGATGACGCACATGCGGGTGAGCTCAAGGTTGACAACCCGCCTGCGCCGATCCTGATGGTCGGCCTTCAGGGTTCGGGCAAGACGACAACCACGGCCAAGCTGGCCAAGCGGCTAACCGAAAAGAATGGCAAGCGCGTGCTGATGGCCAGCCTCGACGTCTATCGCCCTGCGGCGATGGAACAGCTCGCGGTGCTGGGCAAGCAGATCAATGTCGATACCCTGCCCATCGTCAAGGGCGAAAAGCCCGCCGATATTGCACGACGCGCCAAACAGCAGGCCACGCTGGGCGGCTATGACGTCTATATCCTCGACACCGCCGGACGCCTTCATATCGACGAGGCGCTGATGGACGAGGTGCAGGCCGTGCGCGACATCGCTACCCCGCGCGAAACCCTGCTGGTGGTCGATGGCCTGACCGGCCAGGACGCGGTGAACGTGGCGCAGGAATTTGACGGCCAGATTGGCATCACCGGCGTCGTACTGACCCGGATGGATGGCGATGGTCGCGGCGGTGCCGCGCTGTCGATGCGGGCCGTCACCGGCAAACCGATCAAGTTTGTCGGCCTTGGCGAAAAGATGGACGCGCTCGAGGAATTCCACCCCGAACGCATCGCCGGGCGCATCCTGGGCATGGGCGATATCGTCAGCCTGGTCGAAAAGGCGCAGGAAACCATCGAGGCCGAAAAGGCCGAGCGCATGATGCGCCGCATGCGCAAGGGTCAGTTCAACATGAACGACCTCAAGATGCAGCTGGAACAGATGCTCAAGATGGGCGGCATGCAGGGCGTGATGGGCATGATGCCCGGCATGGGCAAGATGTCGAAGCAGATGGAAGCCGCGGGCATCGACGACCGCATCCTCAAGCGCCAGATCGCGCTGATCAATTCGATGACCAAGAAAGAGCGCGCCAACCCCAAGATCATGCAGGCCAGCCGCAAAAAGCGCGTTGCGCGCGGCGCCGGGCTGGAGGTGTCGGAACTGAACAAGCTGCTCAAGATGCAGCGCCAGATGGGCGACATGATGAAAAAGATGGGCAAGCGCGGCATGCTGAAACAGGCCCTTGGCGGCATGTTTGGCAAGGGCGGCGGTCTGCCCGCCGACATGGGTGCCGGCATGGACCCCAAGGCACTGGAAGCAGCGGCGAAACAGATGGGTCAGGGTGGCGCCGGCCTGCCCGGAGGTCTGCCCGGCCTTGGCGGCGGCGCACAGCTGCCCCCCGGCCTTTCCGGTTTTGGGAAAAAGAAATGACCCTGATCCCCACCCTTGAAACCACGCGCCTGACTCTGCGCGCGCCGGCCGAATCCGATCTGGATGCGGAAAGCGCGTTCTTTGCCTCGGCGCGGTCGGTTCATGTGGGTGGGCCGAAGACGCGCGAAGAGGTCTGGCGCATGATCGCCACCTTTCTGGGACACTGGCAGATCCGTGGCTATGGTTTCTGGGCCATCGACGAAAAGGATAGCGGCCGGTATTGCGGCCGCGCCGGGCTGTGGTTTCCCGAGGGCTGGCCCGAACCTGAAATCGGCTGGGCCCTGATGGAAGGGGCCGAAGGGTGCGGCATTGCCTTTGAGGCGGCAAATGCCGCGCGCGATTATGCCTATGACATCCTTGGCTGGGACACGGCGATCAGCCTGATCGCCCCCGGCAATGACCGTTCGATCCGGCTGGCCGAACGCCTTGGCGCGCGGTTTGAACGCGAATACGAACACCCGCGTTTCGGCAGGATGCGTATCTATCGCCACCCGGCCCCCGATGCGCAGGACAATGACGGCAATGTGGAGGCCTATGCATGACAGATGACGCCATCACCCGCGCGGCCGAGCTGCTGAAGGAACACCGCAACAGCATCGACCGGCTGGACGCGATCCTTGTCTATACGCTGGCCGAACGCTTCAAGCACACCCAGGCCGTCGGTCGGCTGAAGGCCGAACATGACCTGCCGCCCTCGGACCCCGCGCGCGAGGCCGAACAGATCAAGCGGCTTGAGAAACTGGCGCAAGACGCCGATCTTGACCCGGAATTTGCCCGCAAGTTCCTGAACTTCATCATAGATGAGGTCATCAGGCATCACATGAAACACAAGGAATGAACGGGGAAGCCCCCCTTTCGAATAGCTGAAAACAGGAGAAACCCATCATGGCTATGAAAATCAGACTCGCCCGTGGCGGCTCGAAAAAACGTCCCTTCTATCGCATCGTGGCCGCGGATTCCCGCATGCCCCGCGACGGCCGCTTTATCGAAAAGCTGGGCACCTACAACCCGCTCCTGCCCAAGGACAGCGAAGAGCGCGTGAAGATGGATGTCGAGCGCATCCAGTACTGGCTGGGCCAGGGCGCCAAGCCGACCGACCGCGTGTCGCGCTTTCTGGAAGCTGCCGGCATTGTCGAAAAGAAGGAGCGCAAGAATCTGAAAAAGGGCGAGCCGGGCGAAAAGGCCAAGCAGCGCGCTGAAGAAAAGGCCGCCAAGGCCGAAGCCCCGGCCGAGGAAGCAACCGCCGAGTAAGGCCCTGTCCGGGCCGGAAAGGACCGGATGACCCAGTTCTCGCAGGACTTCCGGAACGATTTGCTGAAACTGATGAAATGGCGCCGCGACGTGCGCCATTTCAGGCCCGACCCGGTGGACGGGGCGGTTCTCGAACACTGCCTGGCCGCCTTTGCACTGGCCCCCTCGGTGGGGCTGTCAGAGCCCTGGCGGCTGGTCAATGTCGTGTCCGAAGGGGCGCGGGCGGCGGCGCTGTCGAATTTTCGCGCGGCAAACGAACGGGCGCTTGCCGGCTATGAAGGCGACAAGGCCCGGCTGTATGCAGGGCTGAAACTGTCGGGAATGCAGGATGCGCCGGTGCAGCTGGCGATATTCTGTGACGAGGCCACCCCCAAGGGCGCGGGGCTGGGTGCGCAAACCATGCCCGAGATGCGTCGCTATTCGGTTGTCGCCGCGATCATGAATTTCTGGCTGGCAGCGCGGGCGCAGGGGCTGGGCGTGGGCTGGGTTTCGATCATCGAC
>WFQE01000036.1 GCA_015487165.1 Paracoccaceae bacterium
CCGCCTCGCCCCCGAACAGGGCGCAGGCGATCGCCGCCGCCGGGGTGGTGTTGCCGATGCCCATTTCGCCGGTCACCAGCAGATCGGCGGATGAATCGACTGCATCCCAACCCACGCCCAGAGCGGCCAGCACTTCGCCCTCGTCCATCGCGGCCCCTTGGGTGAAATCGCGCGTCGGACGGTCGAGCTCCAGCGCGTGCACCGTCATGGTCGCACCGAATGCGTTGGAAAGCTGATTGATGGCCGCGCCGCCGGCCTGAAAGTTTGCCACCATCTGTTCGGTCACCTCAGGCGGAAAGGCCGAAACCCCCTGTGCCGCAACCCCGTGATTGCCGGCAAAGACGGCCACCTGCGGGTGGGCGATCTGCGGCGCCGCCTCGCCCCGCCATCCAGCATACCAGATCGCCAGATCCTCGAGCCGGCCCAGCGCGCCGGGGGGCTTGGTCAGCTGGCCGTTTCGTTCGGTTGCGGCATTACGTGCCGACTGGTCTGCATCGGGCAGATCGGAAAGAATGGTGCGAAAGGCCTCAAGGCTTGCGAAGGGGGTGGTCATCACTGCTCCTCAATTTTGGAATTGATCTGCGCGATGTTTATCTTCATTCACGGTAAGTAAAAGTCCAAATCCGCTGGGAGCGGTCCGATGAACGACGAAAATGGCGGAAATTTCGAATGGCATGACATTGGCGCCGCAGTCGGATTGCTGACCCGCCTGCCGATTCCGGTTGATCATCAACGGGCTGGCGAGCGCGGGGCACGATCGGTCTGGGCCTATCCGGTGGTGGGCGGCGCGCTGGGGGCGCTGGCCGGGGTTTTCGGTCTGCTGCTGCTGTATCTCGGAGCGCCTGTCGGGGTTTCGGCCGCGGGGGCGCTGGCGGTGCTGATCCTGTCAACGGGCGCACTGCACGAAGACGGAATCGCCGACTGCGCAGACGGGCTTGGCGGGGGGGGCAACCGTGAGCGGCGCCTTGAAATCATGCGCGACAGCCGCATCGGCGCGTTCGGGGCGGCTGCGCTGGCGCTGGTCATTCTGGCCCGTTGGTCGGCTATCGAATCGCTGATCGGCGCCGGCAGTCTGTTCTGGCCAATGGTTGCCGTCGGGGCGGCATCTCGCCTGCCCATGGTCCTGGCGATGTTCATCATGGATCCGGCACGCACTGACGGCCTGTCCAGCGGCATCGGCACTCCGCCGACACAGGCGGTTCTGGCGGCATTTTTCATGGCCCTTCTGATCGCGGTATTCGCGCTGGGCTGGGGTGGAATCGCGGTTCTGTTCTGGGCGGGTCTTGCGACATTTCCCCTGCTGTTTCTGGCACAGGCCCGCATTGGCGGGCAGACCGGCGACATACTGGGCGGCAGCCAGCAACTGGCCGAAATCGGCGCTCTGGCTGCTGCGGCTGCGTCGGCGGGTCAGCTCTTGTAAAATCAGCTCTTGTAAAACACGTCAATCAGGCCAAGGGCGCGTTTGCGCACCGCCGGGGCCTCCATCAACACCTCGTGGCGTGCGCCGGTGACGATCGTGGTCAGGCTATGGGGCCATCTTTCCATGTATTCGATCACTTCCTTGCGGTCGATCACGCTTTCCAGCGACCCGACCAGCGTCAGCGCCTCATAATCGGGTGGGTCCATCTTCATCAATTCGCGCGTTTCTGCCAGCGCCTCGCTGAGCCATTGAATGCTGGGGCCACCTATTTCAAGGCCGGGGCGGCTGTTGACGATCCGCTGGAGGTAATTCCACGTATCTTCCGACGTGGTCAGGCTGTTGCCCTCGAAAGCCGCTGTGCGAAGGTAGTTTTCCGAACTGGTGCCGGGCGCGAATTCCTGGCCGAAGCCGACCGAACTGCCCCCAACAGCAACCGCCTGCACCATCGGCCGCCAGAGCGGATCAATCGACAGGCCCCACATCGGGGCTGTGAACACGACGCGTTCGACAGGAAGGCCCTCATGCAGCGCCCGCAGGGCAATGGCCCCGCCCATGGAATGGGCCAGCAGGAACCAGGGCCTGGGAAGCGCAACCTGCCGGACATGGTCCAGCATGGCGGCAACATCCATCTGGAAATCGGTAAACCGTTCCACATGCCCCAGCGCCCTGTTCGGGGTCAGCCGATCCGAAAGCCCCTGCCCGCGCCAGTCGATCACGGCAACGGAATACCCGGCAGCCACCAGATCGGTGACCACGCGGCCGTATTTTTCAACAAATTCCGTGCGCCCCGGAAACAGCAGAATCGTGCCCCTGTCCCCGCCCTGCCAGCATGCGACGCGCAGACGCACGCCATCGGCCGCCTCGATCCAGCGGGCTTTGCCGCCTTCGGGCGCCTCGGCCAGGCTGGCGTAAAGAGGGGCGTTTTTCATCTCAGGCCAGGATCGAACCAAGCTTCATGGCAATCCCCATGTCACCCTCGATCGCCAGGCGGCCGGACATGAAGGCGCTTGTCGGGTTGAGGCTGCCATCCATCATTGCCTCGAAGGTTTCGGCGTCGGCCTTGAGCGTGCAGTCTGCTTCGCCGTCACCGGCACGAATGCCGTCGGAATCGATGATGACCGATCCTTCGCCGGTGATCTCGAATTTCACGGAATCATCAAAGCCGGAATCGCCCAGTTTTTCCTGAAGGGCCTCGACGGCCGCATTGATGACATCACTCATGTGTTATCCTCCATTGTGGACTGCGCGTTTCGCTCGCAATTTGCGCATATCAGGCTACCATACACACCGATATGCGAATGAAGTTGCGAAAATACACCCCTGCCGTGGCGGCAATCCTGCTGTTTTTGTGCTTTTCCCCGCCCGTTTTGCCCGCAATGGCACAGGCGGACGAAGAACAATCCCTTCTGGAACAGCTGCAACACCCGGTGGATGGCGACTGGCAGGAAGTTGAAAAACGCCTGCTGGAGCTATGGTCGGATTCGGGATCGGACGCAATGAACCTGCTGCTGGAGCGTGGCCGCAAGGCGATTCGCGACGGCAAGCCGAAGATCGCCATAGAACACCTGACCGCCCTGACCGATCACGCCCCCGATTTTGCCGAGGGCTGGAACGCACGGGCCACTGCCTGGTTCATGCTGGGCGAGTTGGGTCTTTCGGCAAATGACATCGCCCATGCGCTGGCCCTGAACCCGCATCATTTCGGCGCGATGATGGGAATGGGCAAGATTTTCGAGGCAACCGACCAGCCGAAAAAGGCGCTGCAGATCTATCGCAGCGCGCTGTCTATACATCCGGCCAACCCCGACATAAAGAAGGCGGTCAAACGGCTCGAACAGGAAGTGCTGGGAAAATCCCTGTAATCACAGGCCGGAGCTGGGGAAGAATGCCATGAGCCTGAACCAAGGGCGCGTCTCGGCCGTTCTGGGGCCGACCAATACCGGCAAGACGCATTATGCGATCGAACGCATGTTGGGCTATCGCACCGGCGTGATCGGTCTGCCGCTGCGCCTGCTGGCACGCGAGGTCTATGACCGCATCAAGGCCCTGCGCGGCCCCTCGGTCGTGGCGCTGGTCACCGGCGAAGAACGCATCATCCCGCCGCGCACCCGCTATTGGGTCGCGACCGTCGAGGCCATGCCGGTGGGCATCGGCGCCGATTTTCTGGCGGTGGATGAAATCCAGCTTTGCGCCGACCCTGAACGCGGCCATGTCTTTACCGACCGCCTGCTGCATGCGCGCGGCCTGAAGGAAACCCTGTTTCTGGGATCCGACACCATGCGCGGCGCCATCAACGCGCTGGTGCCCAGGGTCGCCTTTCAACGGCGCGAGCGCTTTTCCCTGCTGACCTATGCGGGCAGTCGCAAGATCAGCCGCATGCCCGCGCGTTCGGCCATCGTGGGGTTTTCCGTCGATAACGTCTATGCCATCGCCGAACTGCTGCGCCGGCAAAAAGGGGGGGCGGCGGTGGTGCTGGGCGCGCTCAGCCCGCGCACCCGCAACGCGCAGGTAGCGCTGTATCAGAATGGCGATGTCGATCATCTGGTGGCCACCGACGCCATCGGCATGGGGCTGAATCTGGATATCGACCATGTGGCCTTTTCGGCGCTGTCGAAATTCGACGGCCGCCGCATGCGCCGGCTTGCCCCCAACGAGCTGGCCCAGATCGCCGGCCGCGCGGGGCGCTACATGAATGCGGGCAGCTTCGGCGTGACCGGCGAGGCCCCGCCGCTGGAACCCGAGATCATCGAGGCTATCGAGGAACACCGCTTTACCCCCATCACCAAACTGCAGTGGCGCAACAGCCGGCTTGAATTCGGCTCGGCCGCGGCGTTGATCCGTTCGCTCGAGGAAAACAGCACCAACCAGTGGCTGACCCGCGCGCGCGATGCTGACGACCTGGTGGCGCTCAAGACGCTGGCCGAACAACCCGACATCATCGACCGGCTGAATGACGCGCGCGATGTGCGCCTGTTGTGGGATGTCTGCCAGGTGCCCGATTTCCGCAACATCACCGCGGGCGAGCATTCCGCGCTGCTGTCAAAGCTGTTCTTTCACCTTCAGGACAAGGGCCATGTGCCCGACGAATGGCTGGGTGAAAGGATTCGTCGCATTGACCGGACGGATGGCGACATTGACACATTGTCGAAAAGATTGGCCTTTATCCGAACCTGGACCTATGTTTCGCAACGGAAAAACTGGGTATTGGATGAAAACCACTGGCAGGGCGAGGCCCGCGCCGTGGAAGACCGCCTGTCGGATGCGCTGCATGCGCGCCTGACGCAAAGATTTGTCGACCGGCGCACCAGCGTGTTGTTGCGGCGATTGAAACAGAAGGAGAGCCTTGTGGCGCAAGTGAATGATAAGGGCGAAGTCTCGGTCGAGGGACAGTTCATCGGCAAGCTGAGCGGATTCCGCTTTCAGCAGGACAGCAATGCAACACCGGACGAGGCCAAGACATTGCGGGCCGCCGGGCTGGCGGCGCTGAAGCCCGAATTCAGCCTGCGCGCAGACCGTTTCTATAACGCGCCGGACACCGAGATCGATTTCACCGAACAGGGCGGCCTGATGTGGGGCGAACACGCGGTCGGCAAGCTGGTCAAGGGGCCCGATATCCTGTCGCCGGAAATCGAGGTCTTTGTTGATGACGAGGCCGGCCCCGAGGTTGCCGAAAAGGTGCGCCGCCGCCTGCACCATTTTGTCGAGCGCAAGATTGCGACGCTGTTCGAGCCGCTGTTGAACCTGAAGAATGACGAAACCGTCACCGGTCTGGCCCGCGGATTGGCCTTCCGCATCATTGAAGAGCTGGGCGTGCTGCCCCGCGCCATGGTCGCCCGCGAGGTCAAGGAACTGGACCAGGACGCCCGCGGCATGCTGCGCAAGCACGGTGTGCGGTTCGGGCAGTACAACATCTTCATGCAGCTGCTGCTGAAACCCGCCCCGACCCGGCTGCGCCTGGTGCTGTGGTCGCTGCAAAACGGCTTTGACACCTTCCCCGAGGCACCCCCTGTCTCTTATACACATCTGA
>WFQE01000037.1 GCA_015487165.1 Paracoccaceae bacterium
GCGCAAGGCGGGTCGCCTGGGCTTAGCTGTGGCAACAGCGTTTTCGAAAGGTTCCCGCCATGTCTCTTGATCAGGTTCTTGCCCGAATAGATGCCGATCTGGATCAATCCATCGCCCGCCTGATGGATCTGCTGCGAATCCCGTCCATATCAACAGACCCGGCATTTGCGAAAGATTGCGATCACGCCGCCGACTGGCTGGTGGACGAGTTGAGCGGCCTTGGTTTCAAGGCCTCTAAACGCAAGACCCCAGGCCACCCGATGGTGGTGGCCCATGCCGACGGACCGGGGCGGCACCTGCTGTTTTATGGCCATTACGATGTGCAACCCGTTGATCCGCTGGAGCTGTGGGACAACCCGCCCTTTGAACCCCGGATCGAGGAAACAGCTGACGGCAAGGTGATCCGCGCCCGCGGCGCCTCTGACGACAAGGGCCAGCTGATGACCTTTGTCGAGGCCTGCCGGGCATGGATCGCCATCAATGGCAGCCTGCCGGCGCGCCTGACCATCCTGTTCGAGGGCGAAGAGGAAAGCGGCTCGCCCTCGCTGGTGCCCTTCCTGCGCGACAACGCGGACGAGCTGCGCGCCGAGCTGGCCCTGATCTGCGACACCGGCCTGTTCGAGGACCACATCCCCGCCATCGTCACCATGCTGCGGGGGCTTCTGGCCGAGGAAATCGTCATCACCGGCCCCGACCGCGACCTGCATTCGGGCATGTATGGGGGGCTGGCACGCAACCCGCTGCATGTGCTGGGCGACATCATCGCCGGGCTGCATGACGAACATGGCCGCGTGACGCTGCGCGGCTTTTATGACGGGGTGCCAGAGCTGCCCGACGAAATCCGCGCACAATGGCAGGGGCTGGGCTTTGACCACCAGAAATTCCTGGGCGCTGTCGGCCTTTCCGACCCGGCCGGCGAAACCGACCGCACCCCGCTGGAAATGATCTGGTCGCGCCCGACCTGCGAGGTCAACGGCGTCAGTGGCGGCTATACCGGCGAGGGGTTCAAGACGGTGCTGCCCTCGCAGGCCCGCGCCAAGATCAGCTTTCGCCTTGTCGGCGACCAGGATCCGGAGGCGATTCACAGGTCATTCGTCGAATATGTCGAATCCATGCTGCCCGCCGACTGCAAGGCAGAATTCCCGCTGGGCCACGGCGCGCCCGCCAGCCGCATGTCGATCAATGACCCGCTGTTCGAACAGGCACGCAAGGCGCTGTCGGACGAGTGGGGCAAACCGGCAGCCTATGTGGGATGCGGTGGCTCGATCCCCATTGCCGGGCATTTCCAGGATATTCTGGGCATGGATTCAATCCTCGCCGGCTTTGGCCGCGACGATGACCAGATCCATTCGCCCAACGAGAAATACGCGCTTGAAAGCTTTCACAAGGGTATTCGCAGCTGGGCGCGCATCCTTGCGACACTGACCTGAGCTCGTGGCGCGGATCACATCCCCAGCGCTTCCTTGTACATTTCCAGCACGGCCTCCTCTTCGGAGATTTCCTGCGGGTCGCGCTTGCGCAGCGCGATGACCTTGCGCAGAACCTTGGTGTCATAGCCGCGCGACTTGGCCTCGGCCATCACCTCTTTCTGCTGGTCGGCGATGTCCTTTTTCTCGGCCTCCAGACGCTCATAGCGCTCGACGAATGCGCGCAGCTCGGCAGTGGCGACGCGGTAGGTGTTGTTGCTCGAATCTTCCATGAAACCCGTCCTCGTTTTTCTTCCCGTTCTCGGGGGCCTCTTTCCTATAGGCCGGCCGGCGGCGCATCAAGGGCCGGCTTGCGCCCGCGCGCGGTTTTGTTTAGGCGAGGCGCAACAAGGAAAGGATCTGATCCATGGAAATTCTCATCCCCATCGGCAGTTTTGTCGCCCTTCTGGGCCTGCTGGGCCTGGGCTATTGCATCTGGCTGGTCATCAAGGCCAAGCGCGCGGGCCTGTCGGATGATGAAATGAAGGCGCGCCTGCAAAAGGTGGTAGCGCTGAACATGGCCGCGATGGGGGTTTCGGCGCTGGGCCTGATGATGGTGGTGATCGGCGTGCTGCTGTAGCCCCGCACCCTTCTTCTTTGCAGAAATACTCTCGGGGGTGTGGGGGCAGACAGCCCCCACCTGCGCCGCCGGGAAATGCGGGAGCCTCCGGCGGGAGTATTTTCACAAAGAAGAAGGCTGCCCCCGCATGCTGACCGAATGCACCATCTTGCCGATCAGGCGCAGGTTTTCAGGGGTGGAAAAACGGTGATCGGCCCCCTTGACCAGGGTCAACCGAATATCGGGCCCCTCGGCATGATCCAGCAGGCGCAACGCCACCGAGACATCGACATCCTCATCCGCCGTGCCCTGCAACAGGCGCACCGGGAAAGGCAGTTCCAGCGGGCTGCGCAGCACCAGGCATTTGCGCCCTTCCTCGATCAGGCGGCGGGTGATGACATAGGGCTCGTCGGAATATTCCGAGGGCAGCTCCAGCCTGCCTGCGGTTTCAAGCTGGCGTTTCTGTTCGTCGGAAAAGGCGGCCCACATTGAATCTTCGGTGAAATCGGGGGCGGCCGCAATGCCCACCAGCCCGTGTATCCGTGACGGGATGGACCGGCACAGCAGCAGCGAAATCCACCCCCCCATAGACGAGCCGACCAGAATCACCTTGCCCTCGGTCAGCCGGGACACCACTGCAAGCGCATCCTCGAACCAGTCGCCGATGCAGCCATCCTCGAAATCGCCGTCGCTCTGGCCGTGGCCGGAATAGTCGAACCGCACAAAGGCACGACCGCGTTCGCGTGCCCAGTTTTCCAGATACAGCGCCTTGGTGCCCTCCATGTCGGATTTGAACCCGCCGCAGAAAACGATCGCCGGACCGGATCCGTCAATCTTGTGATAGGCGATGCGGCGGCCCTGCGGGGTGGTCAGCCAGGAAGGGGTGGTCATGTCGGGTGGCCCTTGCTTGTTGAAATCCGCGCGCATAATGGCGCTGCCACAACGCGCTGACAATGCTTGACTTGCCCCGGTTGGCAGGTCATATCGCCCCACAACCGCAACCGGGCGTTTCGTAGGCGCCAAACCGAGGAGTGCGCCGCATATGGCCGACATTACCCTGACCTTCCCCGATGGATCGAAACGCAGCTACCCGGTGGGCACCACCGGCGCCGAGGTGGCGGCCAGCATTTCGAAATCGCTGGCCAAGGCGGCCATTTCCTGCAGCGTCAATGGCGAGCATCGCGACCTGACGCGCCCGATCGAGGAAGACGCCGAAATCGCCATCCACACCATGAAGGACGAGGACAAGGCGCTGGAGCTGATCCGCCACGACGCCGCCCATATCATGGCCCGCGCCGTGCAAGAGCTGTGGCCCGACACCAAGGTCACCATCGGCCCGGTCATCGACAACGGTTTCTATTACGATTTCGACCGGGACGAGCCCTTTTCCAGCGAGGATCTGGGCCTGATCGAGAAAAAGATGCGCGAGATCATCAATCTGCGCGACCCCGTCCGCACCGAGGTCTGGGAACGCGACCGCGCTATCCGTTTCTACGAGGACAATGACGAACCCTACAAGGTGGAACTGGTCGGCATGATCCCCGAGGAGGAACCGATCCGCATGTATTGGCATGGCGACTGGCAGGATCTGTGCCGCGGCCCGCATCTGGTGCATACGGGGCAGGTTCCGGCCGATGCCTTCAAGCTGATGAGCGTGGCGGGCGCCTATTGGCGCGGCGACAGCAACAACGCCATGTTGCAGCGCATCTATGGGGTGGCCTTTCGCAACAAGGCCGAACTCAAGGCCTATCTGCACATGCTGGAAGAGGCCGAAAAGCGCGACCACCGCAAGCTGGGCCGCGAAATGGACCTGTTCCACATCCAGGAAGAGGCCCCCGGCATGGTGTTCTGGCACCCCAATGGCTGGGTTCTGTATCGCACCTTGCAGGATTACATGCGCCGCCGGCAGATCGAGGACGGCTATCAGGAAATCAACACCCCGCAGGTGGTTGACCGCAAGCTGTGGGAGGCCTCGGGCCACTGGGACAAATACCGCGAAAACATGTTCATCACCGAAATCGACGAGGAACATGCCAATGAAAAGCGGGTGAATGCCCTGAAACCCATGAACTGCCCCTGCCATGTGCAGGTCTATAATCAGGGACTGAAATCCTATCGCGATCTGCCGCTGCGGCTGGCCGAATTCGGATCCTGCCACCGCTATGAAAGCTCGGGCTCCATGCACGGGCTGATGCGCGTGCGCGGGTTCACGCAGGATGATGCGCATATCTTCTGCATGGAAAGCCAGATCGCCTCGGAAACCGAGAAATTCATCAACCTCTTGACGCGGGTCTATAACGACCTTGGATTTGACAGTTTCGACATCAAGTTCTCGACCCGCCCCGAGGTGCGCGCCGGTTCTGACGAGGTCTGGGACCAGGCCGAAACCGCGCTGGAAGACGCCATCAAGGCGCTGGGCCTGCCTTATGAGATCGACCCCGGCGAAGGGGCGTTCTATGGCCCCAAGCTGGATTTCAAGCTGACCGACGCGATCGGGCGCGAATGGCAGCTGGGCACCTTGCAGGCCGATTTCGTGCTGCCGGGCCGTCTTGGCGCCGAATATATCGGCGAGGATGGCGCCAAGCACACGCCGGTCATGCTGCACCGCGCCACGCTGGGCAGTTTCGAGCGCTTCCTTGGCGTGTTGATCGAACATTACGGCGGGCGCTTCCCGCTATGGCTGGCACCGCGCCAGATCGTGGTGGCCTCGATCGTGTCGGATGCCGATGACTATGTGCTTGAGGTCACAAGCAAGCTGCGCGCCGCGGGCCTGCGGGCCGAGGCCGATGTGCGCAACGAAAAGATCAATTACAAGGTGCGCGAACATTCCCACGCATTGGTGCCGGTCATTCTGGCCTGCGGCATGAAAGAGGTGGGTGACGGCACGGTTTCGATGCGCCGTCTGGGATCCAAGGGATCAAGGGTCGCCCCGCTTGACGAGGTGCTGGGCGAGCTGGTGGCCGAAGCCACGCCGCCGGATCTGCGCGACTGATGCCGGCGCACGGCAAACATTTCCGGACAGCATGAAAAAGGGGCCCGCGAAGGGCCCCTTTGACGTTGTGCGATTTTGTGCCGACGTCAGTTGCCGGCATTTTCCTTGGCCTTGAGGGCGTCAAGCTCGGCCTTGGTCTTGCGCAGCTCGGCCATGAGATCACGCGTCTTTGTCTGGGCGTTTGCAAGCGTATCACGCAGCGCGTCACGAACCTGCGTAACCTTGGCAAGATCGGCGCGTGCCTTGTCCAGCTCGGCCTGAAGGCGGGCGACCTCGTTTTTCAGGGACGCAAGTTCATCAAGGGATTTCTGGCTTGCCTTCTGACCGGCCCTGGCGGCCTTGGCCTCTTCCTGGGCAGCGCTGACGGCCTTGTTCAGCGACTCTTCCATTGCCTGCGCAGCCTCAAGAGCCTTGCGCAACTTGAACAGCTCGCCATCGCGCGCGGCAATTTCCTTTTCCAGCGCGGCAACCTTGTCTGTCAGCTTTGCAACCTTGTCTTTCAGCGCGGCGTTTTCGTCGCTCAACGCCTTGGCCTTGGCTTCGGCTTTCTGCTTCTGGGCCAGGATATCCTTGACGGCCTGGTCTGCCGCATCCGCCGTTTTCGTCAGTTCGGCGACCCGACTTTCCAGTGTTGCATTGCTTGTCTTGAGTTCACTCATGTTGCTTTGCTGGTAAAGAGCGAAAATCGCAAGCGCGATAGCAACAATCCAGGACAACTTGTTCATGACCATCTCCCGTTGTGGCCGCGCCATTCTTGCGGGCGCGCCTCATTTTCTGTTGTCTGGCCCCCTCGTCATGAGCCACAGGTCTGATAACGCCCTTTTTACCTGCTTGCCAAGCCAAGATCGACCGGGATAACCCCGCCCATGGCTAAATGAGGTAAAAATGCGCATCCAGCCGCATGTTATCCGTTAAAACGGTTGACGAAACGCCTTTGCCACGCCACAGAGAAACGGCTTGATCCCGCTTTCGGCGGAGATTATTTTCAGGCCCAACCGAAACAGACCCGAAGGACTCGAAACCCATAGCCCGCAGACCTCATAACGCGCCTCCGACGCGCGACACAGGCCCCCGAATCAACGAACGTATTCGGGCATCTGAAATCAGACTCATCGGACCGGAAGGTGAAAACATCGGATTGAGCACACCCGAACACGGGATGCGGCTTGCCGAAGAGTTTGGTCTTGATCTTGTCGAGATCTCGCCCAATGCCAATCCGCCGGTCTGCAAGGTGATGGATTACGGCAAGTTCAAATACGAACAGCAAAAGCGTGAATCCGAAGCCCGCAAAAAGCAGAAGACGATTGAAGTCAAAGAGGTCAAGTTCCGTCCCAATACGGACACCCATGACTACAACGTCAAGCTGCGCAACGTCATCCGCTTTCTGGAAAACGGCGACAAGGTCAAGGTGACCATGCGCTTCCGCGGCCGCGAGATGGCGCACCAGAATCTGGGGCTGGAGATGCTGAAACGTGTTGCCGCCGATGTCGAGGAACTCGGCAAGGTGGAAAACATGCCCAAGATGGAAGGCCGCCAGATGATCATGGTCATCGGCCCCATCCGCAGCTGATCAGACAAACCGGGGCCCATATTGCCCCGGTTCACCCCGCATATTCGACACCGGCACCTCAGCGTCCTTTGACCGGGCCTTTACCAGCCACGGCGCGATCGCCCTTCAGCCACAAGGCGGTATCGCGCAGGTCAAAGGCCAGCGAGATCACGTTGACGACCAACAGAACCCCGAGATAGGCGGCAAAGGCCGGATCCAGCGCGCTGCTGCCGGTCGCAAGCAGCCAGGCAACCACCACGACCAGCGGCCCCCAGATGATGACATGGGGCAAGGCCATCGCCTTGGACAGCCCCCGTTCCGCCAGCATGATCGGCAAGTTGAGCATCATTGCCCCAACCGCAGCAACAGCTATTCCCGCCCCCCAGTTCTGGCCGACAAAACACAGGCTTGCCATATTGACCGGCACCAGGATCAGCGCGACCCAGATCTGCACCCACAAGGGCATTGCGCGAAAGGATTTCCAGATATCGGTAATCATCAATCCATTTCTCCCTGCGGGAAGACTAGCCAGCCCGCCAGCAAGCGCCAACAACAACCGCGCAAGAACACGAAAGCGTTGACAACTTGTGATCGGGAAGACGGGGCGGTATGTGTCGGGCAACCAGCCCGTTGAGGATATGAATGGCGACTTCCGATGAATTCACCCGTGGCGGGGTCGTGAACTACCTGATCGACCTGCCGGTGCGCGGGATGTTCGCCATGCTCGGCCTTCTGCCATACCGGGCCAGCCTGGCCCTTGCCGGCGGAATCGCAAGCCGCGTTCTGGCCCCGGCCTTTGGCGCCAACCGGCGCATTCGCGCCAATCTTGCGCATGTGCTGCCCCAGTTGGAGGCAGCCGAAATCACGCGGTTGTGCCGGCAGGTCTCGACCAACTCTGCCCGCCTGATGGTCGAGAGCTTCCGCACGGCCGACTTCATCGCCCATGCCTCGCGCGCCGAGCTTGCCGGCCCCGGTGTGGCGCTGCTGCTGGAGGCGCTGGAAAACAGCCTCCCCGTGGTGCTGGTGTCCGGTCATTTCGGCAATTACCAGGTGCTGAGGGTGCTGTTGCGCGCGCGGGGTTTCGACACCGCCGCCATCTATCGGCCCATGAACAACGCGTTCACCAACAAGCGCTATATCGACAACATGAACCGGATTGCCACGCCCAACTTTCCGCGCGGCATGAAGGGCACCAAGGGGCTGCTCCGGCATCTGCGCGCGGGCGGGGCCATCGCGCTGCTGAACGACCAGGCCGCGCTCGAAGGGGAACGTCTGCACTTCATGGGAAAACCCGCCATGACCATGACCTCGGCGGCCGAATTCGCCATCAAGCACGGGGCGCTTTTGATCCCCTATTACGGCATTCGCCTTGAAAACGGCGTCGATTTCCGGGTCGAGGTCGAAACCCCCATTTCCCCCGGCACGCCCACCGAGATGACGCAGGCGCTGAATGACTCGCTGGAGAGGCGGGTCAGGGAATACCCTTCACAGTGGTTCTGGATTCACCGGCGCTGGAAGTGGACCTGAAACGAACCCGATTCCTCAGTTCTGCCCAGCCAGAAAGGCACGCAGGCGTCTTGCCGCGTTGCGACGCAGATTCGCATAGAACAGGTGGATATCGGATTCGTGATAGTCGCTGCCCTCATGGGCAAATCCACGCGGCGCCGGCGTAACCTCCAGCAGCCCTGCTCGGCACCGCGCGCTGACTAGACGGGGCCGCAGCCGGTCGAAACTGTCCGGCACACCGCCGAGATGGCGTCTTGCCCGGACGGCCTGCCCATCCATCCGCCAGCTGAGCGGGTTGACACAGACGGGCGCGCCATTTCGGGCCGTGCCGGTCAACAGATAGCTGCGCCCCCCCTTCGTGATCGTGGCCCATGTCGCAAAACAGCGGGTCTGGGCCGGATGCCGACAAGGTGGCAACCCGGCAATATCACCGGCACCGATGCGCCGGCCGACAAGATAGGCAACCACCAGAATCCGGTCGAGACGGCGCGTCTGATAGATTTCCTGCAACAGACGCTCGGCCATATGGCTGCCCTGACTATGGGCCAGAATGATCAGGGGGCGGCCGTTGTTGTAATGATCGAGATAATAGAGAAACGCCGCACGCAGGTCGCGATATGCCAGATCAAAGGCCCGTTTTCGGGAAGCTCCGAAATCAAGATATTCCCACAGGCTGACCTGGCGGTAGAAGGGCGCAAAGATCCGTCCGGTATTGTTCAGGCTGCTGGCCTGCAGGGTCAGCAGATAGCGGCTGACCAATCGGCGATACTTCTCGTCCTTGATGTCGGCGTTGCTGTCGCTGAAACCCGAAAACACCGTGGGATAAAAATAGAATACATCCGCCCCGGCCGAGGATTGCCGGTCTGTCAGATTCGGCGTCGGAACACGCATCGAAGCATTGGCAACCCAGGGAAGCGCGGCCCAGCTTTCAGGCCGCGAATAGTCGGGGGGCGTGGTCGGCGCCTTGCGGTGGCCTGCGCCTGCAACGAAAATGATGAAAAGCAAAAGCAGCGCGACAATGCCCCGCCGTCCGCGCATATCCTCAACGCAGGACGCGGGCCGCCAGAATCGGGCCCAGCCCCTTGGCCTGCACCAGCACCACAACGGGTTGGTCCCCGCTGATGCTGCGCTCGATCTGCAGCTTGCCCTGGCCGTTCCATTCGCCGATCACCTCCCATTGCGTCACAACATTCGTATAACGCATGTGCCGGCCTGCATTTTCGCCGGCGGTGATCGTGATTTCGCGGGCAGGATCATAACGCACAAGCACGATGACACAGGGTTCGCCCGGTTTTGCCGTACTCAGGCTGATCCGCAACATTCCGGCCTTGCGCACGACATCCAGGCTCAGTTCTGAAGGCTGGCCGACCCGCGTGCTGATCGCGCGCATGACCTCGTCGGCGCGGCTGCCCACCGTTGCAACAC
Organism: Paracoccaceae bacterium; assembly: GCA_015487165.1. Taxonomy (GTDB): domain Bacteria; phylum Pseudomonadota; class Alphaproteobacteria; order Rhodobacterales; family Rhodobacteraceae; genus UBA5972. Next base: position 9,498 of record WFQE01000037.1, read on the forward strand.
TGCCCTGTATGATCATCTGCGGGGTAAAGATCGTGTGTTTGCCATGCGCCCTTGCATAAGCACGTTGCCGGTTTGAAAAGGTTTTGCTGGCAAAGCTGTCAGGCCAGCCCAGATAATCCCAGTAGTCCACATGCAGCGCCAGCGGGATGACATCCTTGCGCTTGGAAAGCTCGGTCAGAAAGGCATCGGCGGGCGGACAGGCCGAACATCCCTGGGCCGTGAACAGCTCGACCACGACGGGATAGCTTTCCGCCCTTGCATATCCGGGCAGGAAAAGCATCAGCATGGCCAGGCTGGCGACAAGTTTTTTCATGTGTTTTTCAATCTGCACGGCTTGGTTGCGACTGACTGTAGTCATAGGACGCCCCGCCTGCCAAGACCAATCAAGCCTTTGCGAGATGAACGTGTGCGCCATGCAACCGCCCCGCCGCCAGATTGACGACGGGGCGGCAAGATTTCACCGTCCGGACAGGGCCAGCAGCGGCCCTTGTGCCCCTAGCTGCCCCGCGCGAGGTTGCGCAGCACGTAATGCAGCACGCCCCCGTTGCGGACATAGTCGATCTCGACCTCGGTATCGATCCGGCATTTCAGGGTGATGGTCTTTTCCGTGCCGTCCGCATAGGTGATCGTGCAGGGCAGTTCGGCCTGCGGACGCAGATCGCCAGACAGCCCGGTGATGGCAAATGTCTCGTCACCCTTCAGGCCCAGCGACTTGCGGTTGTCGCCGCCCATGAATTCGAACGGGATCACCCCCATGCCGACCAGGTTGGAACGGTGGATACGCTCGAAACTTTCGGCGATCACGGCCTTGACGCCCAAGAGCGCGGTACCCTTGGCGGCCCAGTCGCGGCTGGAGCCGGCGCCATATTGTTCGCCCGCGATCACGACCAGCGGCGTGCCCTGTTCCTTCCAGGCCATGGCGGCATCAAAAATCGGCACCACCTCGCCATCGGGGCCCTTGGTATAGCCGCCCTCGACGCCGTCGAGCATTTCGTTCTTGATGCGGATATTGGCAAATGTGCCGCGCATCATGATCTCGTGATTGCCCCGGCGCGAGCCGTAAGAGTTGAAATCGCGCGGGCTGACCTGGCGCTCCAGCAGATATTTGCCGGCCGGGCTGTCGGGCGGGAAAGCGCCCGCCGGGCTGATATGGTCGGTCGTGACCATGTCGCCAAGGATCGCCAGCTCGCGCGCGCCGGTGATGTCTTCGATGGTGCCGGCCTCGGGTGACATGCCC
>WFQE01000038.1 GCA_015487165.1 Paracoccaceae bacterium
CCCTTGTAGTCGATCAGATGCTTTTGCAGCCAGGCGATGGTTTCGGCGTCAAGGTGGTTGGTCGGCTCGTCCAAAAGCAGCATGTCGGGCGCCTCGAGCAACAGCTTGCACAGCGCCACGCGCCGGCGCTCGCCCCCCGACAGGGTTTTCACGTCGGCGTCATCAGGTGGGCAGCGCAGGGCCTCCATCGCGATATCGACATTGGCGTCCAGATTCCACAGATCCTCGGCGTCGATCTGGTCCTGCAGGCGGGCCATCTCGTCGGCGGTTTCGTCGGAATAGTTCATCGCCAGCTCGTTATAGCGATCGAGAATCGCCTTCTTTTCGGCCACCCCCAGCATGACGTTTTCCCGCACGGTCAGGTTTTCGTCGAGCGTCGGTTCCTGCGGCAGATAGCCGACCTTGGCACCCTCGGCGGCCCAGGCCTCGCCAGTGAAATCCTTGTCGAGGCCGGCCATGATCCGCATCAGCGTGGACTTGCCCGCGCCGTTAACCCCGACCACGCCGATCTTGACCCCCGGCAGGAAAGACAGGCGGATGTTTTCAAAACATTTCTTGCCACCCGGATAGGTCTTGGAAACGCCATCCATGTGATAGACATATTGATACGAGGCCATTGCGTGCGATCCTTGTTGAAGTCAGCCTCATTCCTCTACTCAATGGCGCGAAAAAGGGCAATGCGCGGATCAAACGCAGGCCTGCGGCGACATTGCAATCCGGGTGCGGCCTGTCCTATAAGCGGGCGCAGTCGCAGCACTCAGCCCGGGACCACCCATGCAGAACTATCTGGAATTCGAAAAACCGCTTGCCGAAATCGAAGGCAAGGCCGAAGAGCTGCGGGCGCTGGCCCGCCAGAATTCCGAGATGGATATCGAGAAAGAGGCCGCCGCGCTGGATGAAAAGGCGGCCAAGCTGCTGGAAGATCTGTACAAGGATCTGACGCCCTGGCGCAAATGCCAGGTGGCGCGACACCCCGACCGCCCCCACTGCAAGGACTATATCGAAACGCTGTTCACCGAATACACCCCTCTGGCAGGCGACCGGAACTTTGCCGACGACCATGCGGTGATGGGCGGGCTTGCGCGCTTCAACGACCGCCCCGTCATGGTGATCGGGCACGAAAAGGGCAATGACACGAAATCCCGGATCGAGCGCAATTTCGGCATGGCGCGGCCCGAGGGCTATCGCAAGGCCATCCGCCTGATGGACATGGCCGACCGTTTCGGCCTGCCAATCATCACGCTGGTGGACACGCCCGGCGCCTATCCCGGCCGCGGCGCCGAGGAACGCGGCCAGAGCGAGGCCATCGCGCGCGCCACCGAAAAATGCCTGAACGTCAAGGTGCCGCTGGTTTCGGTCATCATCGGCGAAGGGGGGTCCGGCGGGGCCGTGGCCTTTGCCGCGGCCAACATGCTGGCGATGCTGGAACATTCGGTCTATTCGGTGATCTCGCCCGAAGGCTGCGCCTCGATCCTGTGGAAAGACGCCGCCAAGATGCGCGAAGCCGCCGAGGCCCTGCACCTGACCGCGCAGGATCTGTTCAAGCTTGGTGTAGCAGACAAGGTCATCCCCGAACCTCTGGGCGGCGCCCAGCGCGATCGCGCTGCAACCATTGCCAGTGTCGGGGAGACGGTCGAAAAGATGCTGTCGGTTCTGGAAAAACGGCAGCCCGAAAAGCTGCTCAAGGAGCGGCGGCAGAAATTTCTGGATCTCGGCAGCACCGGACTGGCCGCCTGAGACACGGCCTCAACCCTGCGGGTCCGCTGACGGGTCGAACCCGGCCTCGCGCATCAGCCTGTCGGAATTTTCCTCGATCACCTGTTTCAGCTCCTGCATGAACGCGTCAACCTTCTTGCCCGGCGGAATCGGGTCAAGAAATTCGACCACCGCCAGCCCCGGCTTGCGCAAGACCGCATGGCGCGGCCAGAACACGCCCACATTGGTCGCGGCGGGCACGCAGGGCTGGCCCAGCCCCTCGTAAAGGATGCCCGAACCGATCTTGTAGGGCCGCTGCGCCCCCGGTGCGACGCGGGTTCCCTGCGGGTAGATGACCAGCTGTCCCGGCCAGTCGGCCGCCTGTTTCACGCCGTCAATCATCTGCTGAACCGCCTTGCTTTTCTTGCCGCGGTGAACGGGAATGCATCCGATCCGCAGCGCGTAATACCCAAGGATCGGGGCAAAACGCAGCTCGGCCTTCATGACAAAGCGGGGCCGTGGCAATGCACCTACGATCATCAGGATATCGAAAAACGACTGATGCTTGGCGCAGACCAGAACCTGGCCGGTGGGGATTTCGCCCCTGATCTCGGAATGCAGCCCCAGCATCCAGGCCGCCGTCCAGCGCACCCAGGCGCAATAGGTGTGGATGCCTTTCAGCGCCCAGTCACGGGAAAAGATTGCCGGGGGCGTATAGAACACGGCCAGTGCGGCCATCATCAGATACATCTGGATGTTGAAGATGAACGACACTGCGTAGCGCACGGCAAGATTGATCACGACAGCCCCCTCAAGGTTCTGAAAGCGGCCCGGCGTGTTGACCAGAACGCCACGAATGCCGCAAGGAACGGCACGGTCAGCGGCAGCAGCCATGACAGCCCCTGGAAACCCATCCCGCTGAGGAATGCGCCCTCTTGGGCTGCGTTTGGCAGCATCAGAACCGCCACGACCGCCGCCAACGTGCCGGCGGTCGCACCTGCCAGCGCGCGCAGGGTAAAGCGGCGCACAAAGGCGCGCGCGATATAGGCATCGGTCGCCCCCACAAGGCGCAGCACCGAAATGACGGTGGCGTTGGCCGCCAGCGAGGCATTGGCCGCCAGCGTGATCATCGCCGCGGTGGACAGGGAAATCAGCAGCATTGCCAGACCGGCCAGAAAACGCAGACGTCTGGCCGCGCGCACCAATGGCTCGCGCCAGCGCGTGTGATCGTCAAACACCGCGCCGGGGGCCTCGGCGGCAAGGCGCAGGCGCAGGCCCTGAACATCGGGGCCGGGATCTTCCTCCTGCACCTCGATCAGCCGTGGAACCGGCAAGGTGTCGAGCGGCAGATCGGGGCCGAACCATGGCTCCAGCAGCTTGCGTTGTTCGGCATCGCTCAGCGGGCGGGCAGACTTGATGCCGGGGGTCGTGGACAGCACCCGCAGCACGGCCTTGATCTGCGCGTCCTCCTGGCCCTCGGGGGCCGACACCCGCACAGTCGCCGTGCGTGCCAGCTCGGCCGACCACCGATCGGCAAGGCGTCCGCTGGCCAGGGCCATCGCCAGTGCGAAAACGGCCAGAAACGCCATCGCCCCGGCGCTGAAGCTGGTCAACCACGCCGTATGCCCCGAGGGGGGAACCACACGGTCGGCCTGCTTGTCACCCAGCAACATGCTCACCGGTAGCCTGAACAGCCGACTCATAGCTCGGCCCCCGCTGCTTGCAGCCGCCTTTGATGAAGGCGCAGAACCCGTGCCGAGACATGCGCCTTGGCACTACGGATCAGATTGAGGTCGTGGGTTGCGATCAGCACCGTCTTGCCCATGCGGTTAAGCTCGATCAGCAGGCGCAGCAGACGCTGGGCCATTTCCCAGTCGATATTGCCGGTCGGCTCGTCGGCGATGATGACATCGGGTGACATGATGACCGCACGCGCAAGGGCGGCACGCTGCCTTTCGCCCCCCGAAAGCTGTGCCGGCAATGCCAAGGCCCGATGCGAAAGCCCCACCCAGGCCAGCAGTTCGTCAAGATTGGCACGCTCGGCCTCGGTATCGCGCCCCGATACATCCAGCGGCAACGCAATATTGTCGGCAATGCTGAGATGGTCGAGAAACTTGCAATCCTGATGCACGACACCGATCCGACGCCGCGCCTCGGCCACCTCGTCGCGCGTCATCGAGCGGACGTCGCGGCCAAAGATATTGACCTGCCCGGCGCTTGGAAGAAGCTCCATGAAACACAGGCGCAGCAGCGTCGTCTTGCCCGATCCCGACGGCCCCGTCAGAAAGTGGAACGAGCCGGGTGTCAGGCCCAGATTGACATCTGTCAGGATTTCCGTGCCCCCATATGAAAAGGCGGCATTGGCCAGCTCGATCAATTTGTGCTCCGATTCATCATGTCGGCGATATTTGCCCAGCAGGCCACAGGTTGCAACGTATTGAATGCCTGACAGATACTTGGAATGAAAGGCCCTGACCGTTACAAATGGTTGAAAGCGGGCCGAATCATGCGGATTTGTCCGCGCGAAACCGATTTTGGAGACTCGATGCGTCTGGTCTGTCCGAACTGCCACGCCCATTACGAGGTGGATGACGATGCCATCCCCGAAGGGGGGCGCAGTGTGCAGTGCAGCGCGTGTGGCGAGACATGGTTTCAGCCCCGCGAGCCGGCGCAGGATCAAGACGAGCAGGTTGAATCTGCGGAAAACTCCGAACAATCCGGCGACGAGCCCGAAGAAACGCCCCCCCCTGTCGAACAAACGGGTGCGGGTGATGCCGCTGCATCATCAGAGACCGCGCCCGCCGATGAACCGCCCGCCACAAGCGGAGAAGACCTGACCGGCGACGCGCTGGCCGCCCTGCGCAGGGCACTGGGCGAAGAGCCTGAGCCTGAGCCTGAGCCTGAGCCTGAGCCTGAGCCTGAAAAGCAACCAGCTTCGCCAGTGGGTGCCAAGCAGAAAGAACCATCGGAAACCCGGGATGCCCCGACATCTGCAGCCGAGGGCCAGCCCCAAGATGACACGTCCGCCCCCGATACCGACACGTCGGCAGCAGACACCAGCAAAGACGATGGCGTTTCCGCTCCAACGCCGCGGCCCGTAAACAACAAGATTCTTGAAATCCTCAAACGCGAGGCAGAGCGCGAAGAAAAGCTGCGCCAGTCCGAAGCCGCACAACCGGAAACAGACGAGACAGAAGAACCCGAGGCGCCGCCCCCCGCCGCCGAACCTCAGAAAGAAACCCCACCAGCAGATTCAGTCCAGGATTTTCTGGACAAGCTCAACCGAAACAGGGAACTCGCCCTCGGGCAGGAAACGACCCGGCGGGATCCGCGGGCAGCACCCGAACCCGCCCCCGCACCGACAGAGGCGCCCCCGACACCCGAGCCAGAAGCAGAGCCGACACCAAAAGCCACCGCATCCGGCGGCATTCCAGATTTCAATGCCGGGAAAAGCCCGCCACCGCAGGCGGAAAGCCCCCCCCGTGACGTCCCAAGGGGACTCGATGAATACGCGGAAGAGGATGACGCAAGGGGGGGCCGCCTTGGCTTTTACCTTGCCATCCTTCTGTTTGTTGTCCTGTTCGTCCTTTATGCCTTCAGGGGACAGATCACCGAGGCCCTGCCACAAATCGGGCCGTATCTGGAGATCTATGCATCCGCTGTGAACAAGGCGCGATTGCTGCTTGCATCCGGGGTCAACGCCCTTTTGACAAGCGTGCGTGATCTGCTGCAGTCATTCCTGTAGCGGGGTGGAATCGTAGTCCGTTTCATTGGCAACCTCGCGCAAGGCGAGGTTCGCGCACCACCCTCAATGAAGCGCACTGTCCCTGAAATATGCCTTGACCGTATCAAACGCCTTGTCATTCCAGTCGAGCGTCAGCAGTGAATGCCCCCGACCTTCGAATGTGTGGGTGATGAGGTTGTCGCCAAAGGCCTCTTTCAGGGCATCAAGCTTGGCCGCGCGGCATATGGGATCGCCGGCATAGCGCATGGCCATGGCTGGGCCCTTGGTTTCCATCCCCTTGCGTGCTGCCGCCACTTCGTCTTGCGACATGTGCAGGGCGCGGTTCTTGAAAACCGGCAGGCTGGGCTGGCTGGCAACGCCGGCAAGAACGGCGTCGTCGGCCATCAGCGTCAGGGCAAAACCGCCGGTCAGGCACATCCCGATCGTCCCGACGCCGCGGGCACCGGAACGCTGTTTCACCTCGCGGCACAGCGCCCGCATCCAGTCAACGATCGGACTGGCCTTGTTGGCGGCAAACAGGTGATATTCGCGTCTGAGGCAAAAGATCCGGCGGATGTTACCGGCAAAACTGACCTTTCCAAGGGGGCCGAACAGATGCGGAAGATAGACGCTATATCCCTCGTCGATCAGGCCCAGCGCCAGGCGCAGTGTTTGCGGGCCTATGCCGGGCAATTCCTGCATGATGACAATGGGCGGGCCCTCGCCACGATAATAGACCCGGTGGCTGACGGAATCACCATCGCCAAGCGGGCCTTCGAAATCGAACTTCTGGAAACCCTGAAGTGTCATTGCGCGCCATTCCCAAGGAGATATCCGTAGTCATAAAGACGCGATTCACCGAATTTTGCAATGAATATGGCAAGGCCCCGGCAAATGATACCGGTGAAGTGATTTGGCCAGACCGCCGCGACAACCCATATCTGCAAGTACATGACCCGCAAACCCATCAACCATGTCGTCATCATGGACGGCACCCTCAGCAGCCTTCAGCCCGAATTCGAAAGCAATGCCGGGCTGACCTACAAGCTGCTGTGCAGGCTTGCGCCCTCGGCCCACATGTCGCTTTTCTATGTCGAGGGAATCCAGTGGTGCAACATGTACAGCCTGATCGACCTTGCGGCCGGGCGCGGCATCACCCGCCAGATCCAGAAGGCCTATGGGTTCATCGCCGCCCGATACCGCCCCGGTGACAGGATCTTCCTGTTCGGTTTTTCCCGCGGCGCCTATGCCGTGCGTTCGCTGGCCGGCGTGATCGACCAGATCGGCCTACTGCGGCAGGAATTTGCAACCCAACGCCATGTGGACCGGGTTTTCCGGCATTATCGGAACCCCAAGCCAGGAAAAGCCGCTGCCAGTTTCGCACAACTTTACTGTCACCCCGAAACGCCAATCGAAATGATCGGTGTCTGGGATACGGTGAAGTCTCTGGGAATCCCCTATCCGCTACTTTGGCGGCTGGCACCGCAACCTGTGGACTTTCACAATGCCGCGCTGGGCTCGTCAGTAAGAAACGGCTTTCACGCGCTGGCCCTGAACGAAACCCGCAAGGCCTTTGCCCCGGTCCTGTGGCATACAAGGCCCGATTGGGACGGGCATCTGGAACAGGCATGGTTTCGCGGCGCGCACCCCGATGTTGGCGGCCAGATAGGAGGGTTTTCAAAGGCCCGGCCATTGGCAAACATTCCCCTGGTCTGGATGCTGGAAAAGGCCGAAACCTGTGGCCTGCCACTGCCAGGCGGGTGGCGGGCCGAGTTCCCGACAGATCCGACGGCCCCGGCTTACGGAACATTTCGGGGGATCGGAAAATATTTCCTGCTGCGCCAGAAACGGCGGCCTTTGCAAGACCCGTCCGAATACATACATCCCAGCGTGGCAGAATCAGGGGGCAAGCTGCCCTTCCCGAACGCAGGCGCGCCGAATATGGCCACCCCCCGTATTTGACTGGATGCCACGGCTATTGGCGCTTTTTTCAGGGGGCCTTATGAGATAGGCCTCGAACAGAGGGGGGTGCATGGCCAGAACGATCATGATTCAGGGGGCCGGCTCGAATGTCGGCAAGTCGCTTCTTGTTGCGGGGCTTTGCCGTGCCTTCTGGCAGCGGGGCATGACCGTCTTTCCGTTCAAACCGCAAAACATGTCAAACAACGCGGCCGTCACCGTGGACCACGGCGAAATCGGCCGTGCGCAGGCGTTGCAGGCCTGGGCCGCGCGGGTAGATCCGCATTCCGACCTGAACCCCGTGCTGCTGAAACCCGAAACCGAAACAGGGGCGCAGGTGATCCTGCAGGGCCGGCGTCTGGGCTCGGTCCGGGCGCGGGAATATGCACAGCTCAAACCCAAGCTGCTGCCGGCGGTTGTCGAAAGCTATGAACGCCTGCGCAAGCGCGCCGATCTGATGATTGTCGAAGGCGCAGGATCACCGGCCGAAATAAATCTGCGCGATGGTGATATCGCCAATATGGGCTTTGCCGAGGCGGTAAATGCGCCTGTCGTGCTTGTTGGCGATATCGATCGGGGCGGGGTCATTGCACAGATTGTCGGCACCAGTGCGGTTCTCTCCCCTTCGGATCGAAAGCGGATCAGGGGGTTTATCATCAACAAGTTTCGCGGCGACCCGACCCTTTTCGACCAGGGCCTCAGCGAGATCGTAGAGCGCACCGGCTGGCATTCCCTTGGCGTCGTGCCCTGGTTCGATGATGCAGGGAAATTACCCGCCGAAGACATCATGGATATTCGGCCCACCCGCAATCAGGGGGCGTTTCGCATTGCCGTGCCACGCCTTTCGCGAATCGCGAATTTCGATGATCTCGACCCCCTCGGCCTTGAGCCCGGCGTCAGCATCGAGATCATCGAGCCAGGCACCCCCCTGCCGGGCACTGCCGATCTTGTCCTGATCCCCGGCACAAAGGCCACGATTGCCGAGCTGCAATTCTTTCGCCAGCAAGGTTGGGATATCGACCTGATGGCCCATGTCCGGCGCGGCGGGCGGGTTCTGGGCATCTGCGGCGGGTATCAGATGCTGGGACGCGAAATCATTGATGCGGATGGCATCGAAGGGCCACCCGGAAGGGTTGCCGGGCTTGGGCTGCTCGATGTGGTCACCGAAATGAAACCCGAAAAACATCTGGCCAATATAGAGGCCGAACACCTGGCCAGCGGCGTGATGCTGCAAGGCTATGAAATTCACATGGGCCGCACAACCGGCCCGGACTGCAAGCGCGCCTGGCTGGCGATCGGCGACCGGCGCGAAGGCGCAATGTCGCGCGATGGCAGGGTGCAGGGGTGTTATCTGCACGGAATGTTTGCTTCAGACCGGTTCCGCGCCCTGTGGCTGCGCGAAATGGGCGGTGAAGGATCGGGGCTGGCCTTTTCGGCCGAAATAGAGGCCACGCTCGACAGTCTGGCAGAACATCTGGAACGTCATCTCGATCTGGATCTGCTGCTGACCCTTGCGGAATGAATACAAGCGGGTTTCGCAATACAAGACAAAACCGCACACGCCTGATCAGCCGCCCTTTTCAGCCAACAATCCGCGAAATTGCCAGCTGTTCGCCCTTTTGATGCCACGATCAGGCGGCAGTTATACAACCCTGATACGTTGCAGCGTGCCCCCATGCGTGGCCAAGTGGTTTCTTGGCGGACATCGGGGCAAAGACCGCTGCAATGGCATACCATATACGAGGCGTAAGTTCGAGTTACCATGATCTGTTCGGGGCACAACAATATCAGAAAATTCTGGTTTCCGACACAGGCGCGCTGGAAGGCCGTGGCGGGGAATTTATCATGAACGTTTTGGAACAACAGATAAAAGACTATGTTCGCGGCGGGTTGAGCCTGTTCTGGCAGCGACAGCTGATGTTCCTTGGGGCAACCGTGATTGTCGGGATCTTTCTTGATCTCAAGATAGCGCTGATCTGCTATTTCCTCTGCCTTGTCGCGGAATTCATCGACCTGCATGTTTCAAAACAGGTATTGCGCTGGGACGGTCAGGACGTGCAGCAAGCAGAACGTTTTTTGCGCCTTCTGACACTAAGTTCCATCCTCAGCGCATCAACCGTAAGCCTGTATGTCGTGCTGGTTTCCCGTCAGGAGGGCCAGATCGTTCACTTTGCACCGCTGTTTTTCCTGTTCTCGGCGGCCCTTTTCGCGGCAATGAACAACCATCAGCTCCCGGGGGTGCTGTTTGTCAGGCTTGTCATCTATGGGTCGGCCTTCATCTATATCCCCGCGCGTGACCTGGTCATCGCGCGCCCTGCTATCGGTTCGGATCTCTGGATGCAGTTCGCAACCGTACTGTTCGTGCTGTATTTTATCGTCGATTGCTCGCGGATATTTCTGAAATTCTACCGCAACGGCCTTGTCCAGATCGACAATCTGCGCTCCGAGCGCGACCGTGCCGAAACCGCATACAAGATGCAGTCGCAATTCGTGTCGGTCGTCAGCCACGAGCTGCGCACGCCGCTCACCTCGATCAAGGGCGCGCTTGGCCTGCTGGTGAACGGGGCCCTCGGGAAGCTGCCCGAAAAGGCACAGAACATCACCGAAATCGCCCACAAGAACAGCAACCGGCTGGCCCTGCTGATAGATGACCTTCTTGACCTGCAAAAACTTGAGGCAGGCAAGATGGTCTTCAGGATGGACAGGGTCGATCTTGCCGAACTGGTGAAGGAAGCCGCTGCCTCGGTCGAATGCATGGCACGCACGATGAATGTCACCATCCACTGCCACGGCACCGACCAGCCGATATTCGTGAAGGGTGATCATCATCGATTGACCCAGGTGATCGTCAATGTTCTGGCCAACGCGATCAAGTTTTCCAACAAGGGCGGGGTCGTCGATATCCGCCTTGAAATGACCAATTCCAAGGCGCGCGTCTCGATCACCGATTACGGGATCGGCATCCCCGACGACGCCAGGGAACGGGTCTTTGGAAAATTCATGCAGGTGGATTCATCCGATCAGCGCAAGACCGGTGGAACAGGCCTGGGGCTGAACATCTCTCGCCAGATCATCGAGGCCCATGGTGGCAGCATCGATTACGTCAGCAAGCTGGGCGAAGGCACCACCTTCTTTATCGAACTCGACCTTTATTCGGATAACGACTGAACCACTCCCGTCATCGCCCCGACAGCAGCGCAAGGGCCTGTTCATGCAATTCCGCCGTGGCGGCGGCAATCACGGTTCCGCCCCCGTGGGCCGGGTTTCCATTCCAGTCGGTGACAATGCCACCTGCCGCCTCGATTACCGCGATGGGTGCCTGAATGTCATAGGCGTTCAAACCGGCCTCGACCACCAGATCGACATGACCCGCGGCCAGCAACGCATAGGCATAGCAATCCAGGCCATAACGGACCAGCTGAACCCGCGCGGCAAGGCGCTGGAAAGCGGTGCGTTCGGCATCCGTGCCGATTTCGGGGAAGGTTGAATACAGGATTGCCTGATCAAGCCGTTGACAGCCCCCCGTCCGTAAAATGGTTTCGTCGCGCGGTCCGCGATAGCCCGCCTGCCCCAATCCCCCGAAAAACCTTTCCCCGATATGGGGCTGGTCGATGATCCCGTATAGCGGCGCACCGCCCGCGTTGACGGCAATCAGAATGCCCCATGTGGGTGTGCCGCTGATGAAACCCCTTGTGCCATCGATCGGGTCAAGCACCCAGATCAACCCGCTGCTTCCCGCCTTTGCGCCATGTTCCTCGCCCAGAATACCGTCATCGGGGCGCTGCACCGCAAGAATCCGGCGCATTTCTGCCTCTGCGGCCCGGTCTGCTTCGGTCACGGGGTCAAATCCGCCCGCTTGCTTGTTGTCGGTGGCAAGCGCCGCGCTGCGGAACCAGCGCAACGTCACCGGACGGGCAGCATCAGCAAGCATATGTGCAGTGGTTACAAGATTCGCACGAAGATCGGCGTCGATGTCGGACATGAAAAACCCCGTTGAGGCGGTGAGTGGCGCCTCAACGGGGTGTCATAACCAAGCGAACCCGTCAACCTGAAGAACAGGAAGACGTATCCGGTCAGGAATGGTGATCAGGCCGCGTCGCTGAGGGCGCGGGCCAGGTCGAACAGTCGCCGGCGCTGATTTTCCGGCATTGCGTAATAGGAGCGAACGAGTTCCAGCGCTTCCTTGTCTGCAAGCAGATCGCCGGCTGCTGTCGCCTTGGTCGCGCTCTGCTCTCCCTCGCCTTCCAGACCTTCAAAGAAGAAACTGACCGGCACGTCCATCGCATGCGCGATATCCCAAAGGCGGGACGCGCTGACGCGGTTCATGCCCGTTTCATATTTCTGGATCTGCTGGAATTTGATTCCGACGGCCTCGCCAAGCTGTTGCTGGGTCATGCCCACCATCCAGCGCCGATGGCGAATACGCTTGCCTACATGTACGTCTACTGGGTGTTTCATTTACTTCACTCCTTGAGTTCCCTCATACGTATATCAAGCAACTTTCGTGCCAACTGCAAGAAAGTTCAGGACATATCCAACATATTTTTCGAACATACCGGGCATTCCACTGATTTATAACGTATATTTTTCACACAACCCGCAAGAGACCCCACAATAGAGGGTTTAATCGGTCAGATAATACCACAATTTTTAGATGTTTTGCATTTCACAATGCAAAATGCAAAACATCTTGTGGGTTAATCTTGCATTTTGCGACTCTCGCGCTTGCGCTCGTGACTATCCAGGTGTCTCTTGCGCAGGCGAATCGCCTTTGGGGTGACTTCGACCAGCTCGTCATTGTCGATATAGGCGATGGCCTGTTCCAGGCTCATCCGCACGGGGGGCGTCAGGCGCACGGCCTCGTCGGTGCCGGATGCGCGCACGTTGGTCAGCTTCTTGCCCTTGAGCGGATTGACCTCGAGATCGTTCTCGCGGCTGTGCTCACCGATGATCATACCCTTGTAAACGGGCTCCTGCGGGCCGATGAAAAGGCGGCCGCGATCTTCCAGGTTGAACAGGGCATAGGCAACCGAAACCCCGTTTTCCATCGAGATCAGCACCCCTGCCCGGCGGCCGGGAATATTGCCCTTGTAGGGCGCCCAGCCATGAAACACCCGGTTCAGAACACCCGTGCCGCGGGTATCGGTCAGGAATTCGCCGTGATAGCCGATCAGCCCGCGCGAGGGCACCAGTGCGATGATGCGCGTCTTGCCGGCACCGGCGGGTTTCATTTCGGTCAGCTCGCCCTTGCGGGGGCCGGTCAGCTTTTCGATCACCGCGCCGGTATATTCGTCATCGACGTCGATGGTGACCTCTTCGATCGGCTCATGACGAACGCCATCGATGTCGCGGAACAGCACCTGCGGACGCGAGATCGACAGCTCGAACCCCTCGCGGCGCATGTTCTCGATCAAGACGCCCATCTGCAACTCGCCGCGCCCGGCCACCTCGAAGGCTTCGCCGCCGGGGGTGTCGGTCACGCGGATGGCCACATTGGTTTCGGCCTCTTTCATCAGGCGGTCGCGGATCACGCGGCTTTGCACCTTTTTGCCTTCCTTGCCGGCAAGGGGGCTGTCATTGATGCCGAAGGTCACGGTGATGGTCGGCGGGTCGATGGGCTGCGCCGGGATTGGGGTATCGACATCCAGCGCGCACAGCGTGTCGGCAACGGTCGCCTTGGTCATGCCGGCAATCGACACGATATCGCCAGCCTCGGCCAGATCTATTGCCTGCTGGGTCAGGCCGCGAAAAGCCAGGATCTTGGTCACGCGGAACTGTTCGACGCGCGCGCCCTCGCGCGACAGCGCCTTGACGGTTTCGCCCACCTTCAGCGTGCCGCTTTCGACGCGCCCGGTCAGCAGGCGGCCGATAAAGGGGTCGGCACCCAGCGTGGTGGCCAGCATCGAAAAGGGTTCACCCCGGCGCGACAGCTGTGCAGGGGCGGGAACATGCTTGATGATCAGGTCGAACATGGCCGACAGACCCTTGCGCGGGCCGTCAAGTTCGGTATCGGCCCAGCCGGCGCGGCCAGAGGCATAGAGATGCGGGAAATCAAGCTGGTCGTCATCGGCACCGAGGCCGGCAAACATGTCGAACACCTCGTCAAGCGCGCGGTCGGGTTCGGCATCGGGCTTGTCGACCTTGTTCAGCACAACGATCGGGCGCAGGCCCAGCGCCAGCGCCTTGGCGGTGACGAATTTGGTCTGGGGCATCGGGCCCTCGGCGGCATCGACCAGCAGCACCACGCCATCGACCATGGAAAGGATGCGCTCGACCTCGCCGCCGAAATCGGCGTGGCCGGGGGTGTCGACGATATTGATGCGGATCCCGTTCCATACGACGCTGGTCGCCTTGGCGAGGATGGTAATACCGCGCTCGCGTTCCAGGTCATTGCTGTCCATGGCCCGTTCGACGACCGTCTGGTTGTCACGATAGATGCCCGACTGCTTGAGCATCTCGTCAACAAGCGTGGTCTTGCCATGATCGACGTGGGCGATAATGGCGATATTGCGAAGTTCCATGCCTTCGGCCCTTTGTATCTTTTCTCTGTCAGAGGTTCCGGGCGGCCTTACAGCAGGCCACGCTCAATAGCCAGAGGCAATTGCGCACGTCACGTCAGATCGACGATTGGCCCTTGCCCCCTGACGTTTCACTACAACTAATACACCATGAAAGGATTGCGGGAAATGCGCGGCAAGGTTTTCACATTGATGGCGCTGATCGGCATCATCGGCACGAACGGGCTGGTGCTGTCGCCCGTGCTGACGGATATCGCCCGGGATTTCGGGGTTTCGGTCGCGGTTGCCGGTCGCGCGATTACGGCCTTTGGTGTCGGCACGGCGGTGTCGGCATTGTGGCTGGGCGCGTCGCTTGAACGCTTTGGCACTGCGCGCGCATTGATGCTTGCCATGGTGGTGGGAGGCGTGGGGCAGTTGATCGCGGCACTGGCCTCGGGCTGGGTCTGGCTTACGGCCGCGCAAGGGCTTGTCGGGCTGGCGGCGGGGGTCGGGCTGCCGGCCATCTATGCGCTGACCGCCGATATATCCCCCGCCGGGCAGGAGGCGCGAATTCTGGGCCGCGTGATCCTTGGCTGGTCGATTTCGCTGATTGCGGCAATCCCGCTGGGGGCGTTTCTGGCCGATGTGCTGGGCTGGCGGGTGATGCTGGGGCTGATCGGCACCATAGGCATCGCGACCCTGCCCTTTACGGCGCGGTTCAGAAACCGCCATATCACGGCGCAGGATGCCGAGCCGATGGGCCGCTTTGCGCCGCTGTTCATCCCCGGTGGACTGACGGCCTATCTGGTCTGTTTCCTGTTCATGGGGGTGTTTTACGGCACCTATACCTATACCGGCGCACATGCGATCAGGGATTTCGGCATCTCGACCGGCCGCGCCGGGCTGATCGCGCTGTTCTATGGCATCGGCTTTGGCGCGGCCTCGCTGATGGCGGGCATGATCGACCGGATCGGCACCGCGCGGATGCGGCTGATCGGCTTTCCGGCGGCGGCCATTGCGCTGATCGGCATGGGGATGGCGCCCTCCTATGGCGTCTATCTGGTTGCCATTACCGCCTGGGGCTGGCTGAACAACCAGCTGCTGAACACCATCGTGACCGGGCTGACAGCATTGGCGCCACGTTCAAAGGGCGCGGTTCTAGGGCTGTATTCGGGCATTACCTATATCGCCGCCGCGGCCGGAACATTCACGATGGGCCAGATCTTTGAAGGCGCCGGCTTTGGCCGCGTCACCCTGCTGGCCGCGCTGCTGAATGGGGCAAGCCTGCTGATCCTGCTGGCCACGCGCAGGCAGGCGACGCAGCGGCGTTCTTGAGTTGACGCCTCCCTTTGTGCCAAATCGCGGATGAACAGGAACCACTGAACGGAGCCCGATCATGCGTGCAATGCAGGTTACGGAATACGGAAAGCCGCTTGAGCTGCGCGAAACCGACATCCCCGCGCCAAAGCCGGGGCAGGTGCTGCTGCGCAACCACGCGGTCGGGATCAATTTCGGCGACCTCTTGCTGATCGAGGGCACCTATCAGGAAAAGCCCCCCCTGCCCTTTACCCTGGGCATGGAAATCTGCGGCACGGTTGAAAGCCTTGGCGAAGGCGTCACCCATCTGAAAAAGGGGCAGCGTGTCGCCGTCTATGCGGGTTTTGGCGGGCTGGCCGAATATGGTTGCTATGATGCGCGCGCCTGCGTGCCGGTGCCGGATGCCATGTCGGATGTTCAGGCGGCGGCGTTCCTGATCGCCTATGGCACCTCGCATGTGGGGCTGGACTATCGCGCGCGCCTTCAGGCGGGCGAACGCCTGTTGGTGCTGGGCGCAAGCGGCGGCATCGGCCTGACGGCCGTCGAGCTGGGCAAACTGATGGGGGCCGAGGTCATCGCCTGCGCCCGCGGGCCCCAAAAGCTGGAAATCGCCCGAGCGGCCGGCGCCGACCACCTGATCGACAGCGAAAAGGACGACATCCGCGAAAGCGTCAAGGCGCTCGGCGGGGCGGATGTAGTCTATGACCCGGTGGGCGGGGCGCAATTCAAGGCCGCCATGCGCGCCTGCAACCCCGAGGCGCGGCTGATTCCGCTGGGCTTTGCCAGCGGCGAGGTTCCGCAAATTCCTGCCAATATCATCCTGGTCAAGAACCTGACGGTGATCGGCTTTTACTGGGGGGGTTATGCCAAGTTCAAACCCTCGGTGCTGACCGACAGTTTTGCCCAACTGTTCAAATGGTTCGACCAGGGTCGCCTGAAACCCCATGTCAGCCACGAACTGCCGCTGGAAAGGGCCAATGAGGCGCTGGAGCTGTTGCGCAGCCGAAAATCGACCGGCAAGGTCGTCGTCACGATCTGACGACAGCCAGAACCGGCCACCCCGCATCCCCCGGGGGATTGGCACAGAAATCACGACTGATTGAGTGCCAACTTCCTTGAAATGTTGCGGGAAACACCCGATATATTGGCCAAGACGGTGGGGTTCCCCTCTGTCAGCAATGGATTGAACTGTGTCGCAACAAGGTTTGCAACCAAGGAGGAGGGTCTAGATGGCCGATTACGAGACAATCAGGCGCACCGGTGCGGGCGTCCGCACTGCCCAGATCGATGAGGGTCTGCGCGCCTACATGAACAAGGTCTACGGCCTTATGTCCGTGGCCATGATCATCACCGGCGTTGTCGCCTATGTCGTGGGCACGAGCGAGGCGATGCTGATCGCGATCTTCCAGTCGCCCCTGAAATGGGTCGTGATGTTTGCGCCTCTGGCCGTCGTCTTTGGCTTTGGCGCCATGATCCACCGGATGAGCGCGGCAACCGCACAGATCGTGTTCTGGGTCTTTTCGGCCCTGATGGGTCTGTCGATTTCCTACATCTTTGCGGTCTATACCGGCATTTCCATCGCCCAGACCTTTCTGGTAACGGCCATCGCTTTTGCGGGTCTGAGCCTCTATGGCTATACCACCAAGAAAGACCTGTCTGGCTTTGGCACCTTCCTGATCATGGGCGTGATCGGCCTGCTGGTGGCCTCGATCGTGAACATCTTTCTGGCGTCTTCCGCCGTGCAGTTCGCAATCTCGGCGCTTGGCGTGCTGATCTTTGCCGGTCTGACAGCCTATGACACGCAGAAGATCAAGAACACCTATGTCGTGCATGCCCATAATGGCGACAGCGAGTGGCTGGGCAAGTCGGCGATCATGGGGGCACTGAACCTCTATCTCGACTTCCTGAACATGTTCATGTTCCTGCTGCAGTTCCTCGGCAATCGTAATTGAGGACAGCGCCAAAGGCGCTTGATATCAGGGCCGGGTTCATCCCCGGCCCTTTTTGTTTGTTCGGGCACAGTCTTGCCCGTCACTTGCAGTAGGGCCCGCCGGGATATTTCGCGGTATCGAAATGGAAATGGTCCTGATGATAGCGGTTGGCGTCCGGCCCCAGAACCGTGCCAAACGGCCCGCACGCCCCGTCATGCAGCCGGCGCAGAACCATCCGGTCGCGCGGATTTCGCCAGCCCTGTTTCACAGTGATCTCATGCCCGTTTTGCAGGGTGATCGCGCCAACATCGACAGCGTGGCCCTTGGCATGTTCCGACAGCTTGGCACCAGGGCGGCTGTTCCTTGTCCGGCAGGAATAGTGTGAAAGTATCTTGACCGACTTCACCCCCCCGCCGCGCAGGTCGAAATCGGGCTTCAGCGTTCCCGTGATCCACTGCGTGAACGCGCGTGCGGTGTTGCAGTCCATGATCGACGGCTGGCTGAGGGTCACCCCCGCGATGGAGGATATGCGCACCGGGTTGACAACGCCGCAGCCGGGTCGCGGCCCCCTGATCGGCGCGATCGCAACACCCTGTATCCGTGGATCCCCGCAAAGCCCTGGCCCCGATGCATCGGGGGGCACCGCCAACCGCACCACGGGCGGCGGAGGCGTTCTTGACGCCAGCCTTTCCTGTGGACGCGCCTCGCCCGGCTTGCGCAACCGCACGCGGCGCGAGGGCAATCTCACCGGCGCGCTGCCGGGCTTCCACCGGCTGATATTTCCAGTCGCCGACAACGCCGCCACCGCGCCACCCCCACGCGCATCCGCGCGGGAAACCACGGTATCAGCAGTAAGCCTTTGCAGTTCGCGCTCGACCAGCATCCTGTCTGCCGGGGCAAGGCGGCCTGTTGCGGTCGCCCCCTGCGGAGGCTGGCCCGAAGCCGTGATCATGCCAAGGATTTCCCTGGCCAAGGTGTCTGATGTGGTGTCTGATGTGGGTTCAGGCCGCGGCATGGGGCGCGGCGACCAAAGCGGCGCCCCGGCGAGTGCACCAAGCGTGCCGCCGACCCATAAAACCAGTGCCAAGGCATTTGCTGCCCGCATGTTTACATTGCCTGTATCAGTCGTTTTTCTTCTTGTTGCTCAAGGTCAGTCCTTTTCGACACGCCCGAAATCGGGGGCATCGGTGTCCTGACCGGCCTCGATGATACCACGTCTGATCGCTCTTGTGCGGGTAAAATAATCGAACAGTTGCTGCCCGTCACCACGCCGGATGGCGCGCTGCAGATCGAACAGTTCCTCGGTAAAGCGGCCAAGGATTTCAAGCGTCGCCTCCTTGTTGTTCAGGAACACGTCGCGCCACATGGTGGGGTCCGACGCCGCGATGCGGGTGAAATCCCGAAATCCGGCGGCCGAGTAGTTGATGACTTCGCGCTCGGTCACGCGTTTCAGATCATCGGCCACGCCAACCATCGTATAGGCAATCAGATGCGGCGCATGGCTGGTCACCGCCAGCACCAGATCGTGATGTGCGGCATCCATTTCATCGACATTGGCGCCCATTTCTGTCCACAGGCGGCGCAGGCGGTCGAGAGCCTGCGGGTCGGTGCCCTCAAGCGGGGTCAGCAGGCACCAGCGGTTATGAAACAGGCTGGCAAAGCCCGCTCGCGGGCCGGAATGTTCGGTGCCGGCCAGCGGGTGGCCGGGGATGAAATGCACGCCTTTGGGGATATGCGGGGCAATCGCCTTGATGACCGCCCCCTTGACCGACCCGACATCGGTCACCGTTGCCCCTTTTTCGAGATGCGGCGCGACCTCCGCGGCCAACTGGCCCATGACCCCGACCGGCACGCAGAACACGACCAGATCGGCACCCTTGACGGCCTCGGCCGCGGTGTCGAACACTTCGTCCACCAGCCCGATTTCCAGGGCGGTCTGGCGGGTCTCGGCGCTGCGGGCATGGCCGACAATCCTGCCCGCAAGGCCCTTTTCGCGCATGGCCAGCGCCATCGAGCCCGCAATCAGCCCCAGCCCCAGCAGGGCCACCCTGTCATAGATCACGCTCATGCCTGTTCCTTTTCCATGAAATCGCGCAAGGCGCGCGCGACAGCGTGGCTGCCTTCCTCGTCACCGATGGTGATGCGCAGACAATGGGGCAGCTTGTAGCCCTTGACCTTGCGCAAGATGATGCCCCGACCACGGCAAAAGGCATCGGCGGCGTCGGCCGTTGCCTCGTCGGCAAAGCGCGCAAGGATGAAATTGGCAAATGACGGGTCCGACGGGATCCCGACCTCGGCCAGCTGCCGCGCAAGCCAGCTGCGCCAGCGGGCGTTTTCGGCGCGGCAGTGGTTGGTCCAACTGATGTCGCGCACGGCGGCCTCGGCGGCGGCCAGCGACGGCGCGGTCAGGTTGAACGGCCCCCGCAGACGGTTCAGCACATCGATCACCGCGCGCGGCCCGTAACCCCAGCCGATGCGCAGGCCGCCAAGGCCGTAGATTTTGGAAAATGTCCGGGTCATGAACACGTTTTCGCGGCTTTCGACCAGCGCGCGGCCACCATCATACCCATCGACAAAATCGGCATAGGCGCCGTCGATCACCAGCAGAGCCTGCGGCGGCAGCCCCGCGGCCAGACGGGCCAGCTCGGCCGAGGTCAGCATGGTGCCGGTCGGGTTGGCGGGGTTGGCGATGAACACCAGCCGCGTGCGCGCGTTCGCGGCGGCCAGCAGCAGGTCGATATCGACACGGCGGTTGCGCTCGGCCACCTCGACGGGGGTGGCGCCGGCCGCCAGCGCCGATATGCGATACATTGAAAAGCCATGCTCGGTCACCAGCACCTCGTCGCCCGGCCCGGCATAGGCGTGACACAGCCAGGCGATCACCTCGTCCGAGCCATCGCCACAGATCACCCGGTCGGGATCGACACCGTGAACATCGGCAATGGCGCGGCGCAACGCGGCGTGATCCGACGACGGGTAGCGTTCCAGCGAGGCCCCGGCCGCGTGATAGGCCTCGACCGCCCGCGGGCTCGGCCCCAGCGGGTTTTCGTTCGAGGACAGCTTCCAGACCTTGTCGAACCCTTCCAGCCGGCTTTCGCCGCCGACATAAAGGTCGATCTCCATGATCCCAGGCTTGGGTCGGATGGCATTTGACATGACGCTTTTCGCCCGCATTGACGCAATACGCGCCGCTTTTACCGTTCGAGATCACGATTGACCAGCCAAAGCGATGGCACCCCGCCCGTCAATAAAAACTCTGCGGGTCGATATCGATCACCAGCCTGACATTCGGGGGCATGCGAAACTGCGCCCGCCAGCGTGACAGGGCATCCTGCAACGGCGCCCCCTTGGCCGCCTTGACCAGCAGGCGGATACGATGCCGCCCGCGAATGCGCGCAATCGGCGCGGGGGCGGGGCCGAACAGCTGTGCGCCGATGGCCCGCAGCGGTGCGGTGTTGCGCGCCATGTGGTTGGCAAGATCGCTCAGCACCGCCAGATCCGGCCCCGACAGGATGATGCCCGCAAGCCGCCCATAGGGGGGCATGCCGGCGGCCTGCCTCTGGGCGGCCTCGGCGCGCCAGAAACCCTCGTCATCGCCCGAAAGGATCGCCTTGATCACCGGATGATCCGGCTGATGGGTCTGGATCAGCGCCAGCCCCTTGCGGTCGGCGCGCCCGGCACGGCCGGCAACCTGGCGCATCAGCTGAAAGGTGCGCTCGCCCGCGCGTAAATCACCCCCCTGCAGCCCCAGATCGGCGTCGATCACCCCGACCAGCGTCAGCAGGGGAAAGTTGTGCCCCTTGGCAACGATCTGTGTGCCGATGATGACATCGGCCTTGCCCGCGGCAATTTCCTCGATCCGGGCCTTCATGGCGCGTGCCGAGGCCGCAAGGTCGGACGACAGGATCGCGATGCGGGCGTCTGGAAACAGCGCCTCGGCCTCTTCGGCCAGACGCTCGACACCGGGGCCGACCGGGGCAAGGCGATCTTCGGCCCCGCAGGAGGGGCAGCTTTGCGGCATCGGTTTCGTTTCACCGCATTGGTGGCACATCAGACGGTTCTGAAACCGATGCTCGACCATGCGCGCATCGCAGTGATCGCAACCGATCTGATGCCCGCAGGCGCGACAGACGGTCAGCGGGGCATATCCGCGACGGTTCAGAAACAAGAGCGCCTGTTCGCCCGCCTGCAGGCGCTGATCCACGGCCTGTTGCAGCGGTTCGGATATCCAGCGGCCCCGTTCCGGCGGATAGGCACGCAGGTCGATGGCGTCGATCTGCGGCAGTTCGGCCACGCCAAAGCGTTCTTCCAGATCAAGCCGCCGATACTTGCCCGCCTGCGCATTGGCCCAGCTTTCAAGGCTGGGGGTGGCCGAGGCCAGCACCACCTGTGCGCCCGCGATACTGGCGCGCAGAACGGCCATGTCGCGGGCGTGGTAATGCACACCGTCCTCTTGCTTGTAGGAGGGGTCGTGTTCCTCGTCCACCACGATCAGGCCAAGGTCGCGAAACGGCAGAAACAGGGCCGAGCGCGCGCCCACAACCAGCTGTGCCCCGCCTGCGCCGACCATGCGCCACAGGCGACGCCGTTCGGTCATGGTGACGCCGGAATGCCACTCGGCCGCGCGCGCGCCGAAACGGGCCTCGACACGTTTCAGGAATTCCGAGGTCAGCGCGATTTCGGGCAACAGCACCAGCGCCTGACGGCCTGCGCGCAGGCAGGTGGCGACCGCTTCGAGATAGACCTCGGTCTTGCCCGAGCCCGTCACCCCCTTGAGCAACCAGGTGCCATAACCCCCCTTGCGAACGCCTGCGCATATGGCCTGCGCGGCCGCCTGCTGGTCGGCCGACAGCGGCTTGCCGGGGCGCGCGTGGTCAAGCGGCGGATAGGCGGTATCGCGGGGGGCCGCG
Source organism: Paracoccaceae bacterium (assembly GCA_015487165.1). Lineage (GTDB taxonomy): Bacteria > Pseudomonadota > Alphaproteobacteria > Rhodobacterales > Rhodobacteraceae > UBA5972. The sequence goes on from WFQE01000038.1 coordinate 22,034, forward strand.
ACCTCGACCACCGCACCCGCCTTGACCAGCCCCTTGACGACGCTGGGTGAAACGCCGGCCAGATCGGCCAGCTCGCCCAGGGTGAAAGGCAGGCCGCCATGTTCGCGCAGCACCGCGATCACGCGCGCGCGGGCTGGGGTCATGCGCTCGGGCTGGCCGTGGCCCAGCGCGTAAAGGTGGCGCATATGCGGCGGGTTCATCAGCCCCGGCGCGCGGGTTGCAAGCCGCAGCATGGCCGACAGCGGCGACAGCGTATAGTCGGCCGCGCGCTGCAGAAAGTTCTGCATCTCTTCGCGCATGGGCGGCACGTCAAGGCAGCGGATGACGCTGCGCAGACGGGCCTTGTCAAACCCCTGTCCCGCCCCCCAGACGACACCCAGCACCTTGCGCGGGCCCAATGGCACCTCGACAAACGAGCCGACCGCGCAGCCCCCTTCCGGAGCGCGGTAATCGAGCAGACGGTCGAGCGGCTCGGTCGTCAGCACGGCAACGGGGGTGCCTTTCGGAAAGGGCGCGGTGTCAGGCATGTGAGCAGCGTTTCGACTGGTGACGGAACTTGACGTCCGGCCGCAAGGCCGGGCAGCGCCCGGCCCCGACGACGCCCGCATCACCCGCCAAAATATTTCCCCCTCGGTCAAAGATGGCTTTGCAGCGACTCGGCCATGCTGTAAGATCGCCCCCAGATCGAGCAGGCCGGACCAACCGGCGCACAAATATCGAAGGCAGGCAGATGAAATTCTTTGCGGATACCGCTGAAATCGACGATATCGCCGAGCTGGCCGAGCTTGGCCTTGTTGACGGTGTGACCACCAACCCCTCGCTGATCATGAAATCCGGGCGCGACATCCTGGAAGTCACGCGCGAGATCTGCGCCCTGGTCGATGGCCCCGTCAGCGCCGAGGTGGTTTCGACCGACGCCCAGGGCATGATCGACGAGGGCCGCAAGCTGGCCGAGATCGCTGACAACATCGCCATCAAGGTGCCGCTGACATGGGACGGGCTGAAAGCCTGCAAGACCCTGACGACCGAGGGCCGCATGGTCAATGTCACGCTGTGCTTTTCGGCAAACCAGGCGCTGCTGGCGGCCAAGGCCGGGGCAACATTCGTCAGCCCCTTTATCGGGCGGCTGGACGACATCAACCTGGACGGCCTTGATCTGATCGCGGACATTCGCACCATCTATGACAATTACGGCTTTGAAACCCGGATACTGGCCGCCTCGATCAGGTCGGTCAACCACATATCGGAATGCGCCAGGATCGGCGCCGACGTGGCCACCGCGCCGCCCTCGGTGCTGCGCAAGATGGTGGAACACCCGCTGACCGACAAGGGGCTGGCGACCTTTCTGAAAGACTGGGAAAAGACCGGGCAAAAGATCCTCTGAAGAGGACATGCAGGACAACAACAAGGGGCAGGCAATGAACAGGCAGACGACATCACTCGACCAACTGCGCGACCGTATTCTGGCCGAACCCGAGGTGATCCTTGGCGACAAGGATCTGATGCAGGCCTTGGCACGTGCCAACAGCCAGCGCGACGGCCAGAATGTCGTTGACCTGCGCGACGTGGTCCTGCGACGGCTGGAGGAACGGTTCGAGAGGCTGGAAGACACCCACAACACGGTGATCGCCGCGGCCTATGAAAACCTGTCAGGCTCGCGCCAGATCCAGCGCGCGGTGATGGCACTGCTGGAACCGCTGGATTTCACCGAATTCCTGCGCAGCCTCGACGGTGAGGTGCGCGACATATTGCGGGTGGACATGGTCAAACTGTGCCTTGAATCCTCGGCCGCCGAAGACCCGGTGCAGGATCGCCTGGTCAAGGAATACGGCAATGTCATCGGCTTTTACGCCCCCGGCAGCATCGAGGAATATCTGACCTTCGGGCGCAACATGACCGACCGCGACGTGACCCTGCGCCAGGTTGCCAAGGGATCAACCACGCTTTACGGCGACAAGGCGCCCTGGATCAGGTCCGAAGCGCTGATGAAGCTGAATCTCGGCAGCGGCAACCTGCCCGGCATGCTGGCCCTGGGGTCAGAGGATCCGCACAAGTTTCATCCCAATCAGGGCACCGATCTGCTGGCCTTCCTTGGCGGCGCCTTTGAACGCATGATGCGCCGCTGGCTAAGCTGATGCGCAGGCGGGGCCCAAGATGACGCAAAGCGCGCTCATCCCCGCGGCTCCTGCCAGTATCGCGCTTGTCGATGACTGGCTTGCCTCGCAAAGTGCGCTGAAGGGTGCGGGCGACAGGACGATTGAAGCCTACCGTCATGACCTGATGAATTTCCTGGGTTTCCTGTCAAACCATCTTGGCGGGGCCCTGACGCCCGCACAGCTGCGCGGCATCGGCCTGGCCGAGATGCGCGCGTGGATGGCGCATGAGCGCGCAAGGGGCCAGTCGGCGCGCTCGCTGGCCCGCTCACTTTCGGCGGTCAAGGGGTTCTATCGCTGGTATGCGGAACGGGCCGATTTCGATGCCTCCAGCGTGCTGGCCACCCGCGCGCCGCGTTTTCAGGCCCGCTTGCCCCGCCCCATTGATCCGGCTGCGGCGCGCAAGCTGATCGAAACCGTCGATCTGCAACATCCCGACGCATGGATCAACGCCCGCGATACCGCCGTGCTGACCCTGCTTTACGGCTGCGGGCTGCGCATTTCCGAAGCACTTTCGCTGAAGGGCCGTGACGCCCCCCTGCCCGAGGTTCTGCGCATCACCGGCAAGGGCGGCAAGGAAAGGCTGGTGCCGGTGCTGCCGGTTGCGCGCGCCGCGGTCGAGGAATACCGCCGCCTGTGCCCCCACGACCTGCCCGCGGATGACCCGCTGTTTCGGGGAAAACGCGGCGGCGCGCTGAACGGGCGCCTCATCCGCAA
>WFQE01000039.1 GCA_015487165.1 Paracoccaceae bacterium
GATCACCTTGAAGCGCGGCTCCTTGGTGGCGGGGTCGATCTGCACCCGTTCGATCGCGCCGGGGGCGGCGCGTTGCCCGCTGGAGATCTGCGCGCCCTCGAAAGCCGGGCCCGTGGGCGAGGAACAGGCCAGAACGCGCTCGCGGTTGCCCAGCAGGATCTCGGCATTGGTGCCGACATCCACCACCAGCACCAGATCGTCCGACTTGTAGGGCGCCTCGGACAGGGCGACGGCGGCGGCGTCCGCGCCCACATGGCCGGCAATGCAGGGCGGCACATAAAGGCGTGCGGCGGGCGCAATGCTGTCCAGCCCCAGCTGGCCCGCACACAGATTCAGCGCATCGGCCGTGGCCAGGGCAAAGGGCGCCTGGCCAAGCTCGAACGGGTCGATCCCCAGCAGCAGGTGGTGCATTACCGGATTGCAGACGATAACCATCTCGACGATCAGCTCGGGGGAAATTCCGGCCTCGGCCGCGATATCCCGGAACAATGCGTTCAGGGCTGTGCGGACGGTTGCGGTCAGCTCGGCAGCGCCGCCCTCGTTCATGGTGCAATAGCTGACCCTGCTCATCAGGTCTTCGCCAAAGCGGATCTGCGGGTTCATCACCCCGTTCGAGGCAACAACCTCGCCCGACTGGAGGTCGCACAGATGTGCGGCGATGGTGGTCGATCCAAGATCCACGGCCAGCCCGTAAAGCGGGCCCTCGAAAAAGCCGGGCCACAGGCGGATGATCTCGGCCGCATGATTTTCGCCCGCCATATGCAGGGCAACGGTGACCTTCCAGTCGCCCTTGCGCAGGATGGCTTGCAGATCGGCAAGGGTTGCGAAATCGGCGGTGACATCTTTCACGTTCCACTGTTCGCGCAGGGCCTGTTTCAGGCGTTCCAGATCGCCTGACGGGTCGTGCATGTCGGGCTGGGCGACCTCGATATAGAACAGCCGGGTCGGCGGGTTCATCGTGACAGTGCGGGCCTCGGCGCGTTTGCGCACGACCTGCTTGTGCACCTGGCTTTCGGGGGGCACGTCGATCACCACGTCGCCCTGAATACGCGCCTGACAGCCAAGGCGCCGCCCCTCGGCAAGGCCGCGCTTTTGCCGATAGCGTTCTTCGACAGCGTTCCATTCTGACAGCGCGTCACGCGCCACGTTCAGCCCGTGCTTGGGAAATTCGCCGAAAGAGGGGGTGATCTGACAGCGTGAACAGATCCCGCGCCCGCCGCAGACCGAATCCAGATCGACGCCCAGCTTGCGGGCCGCGTCCAGCACGCTTGTGCCCGGTGCCACATGCCCGCGCTTGCCCGAAGGGGTGAAAATGACCAGAGGGTCGCCGTCTGCCATGTCTGATCCTGCGCCTGTTTCGCCCTGTCTGGCGGTTATGGCCCCCGCAAGGCGCCAAGACAAGCATTGTTGCGACGCCCGCACCCCTGCTTGCGGCAATTCGCTTGAGGCAGGCGGAGCGCAGGCGTAAACTGCCCGTCAATGGCAAGGCAGAAAAACACCCCCGACAAGACCACCCCCCGAACGACCCCAGTCGCACGGCTGATCGTTGCTGCGGTGATCGGTGTGGCGCTGCTGCTTGTCTGGTTCTCGAACGTCTATCTGACCCAGAGGTTCACACAGGAAACCCGTTCACGGGCCGAGCTGCGCCTTGCGCTTTATGCCGGCAACCTGCTGAGCGAACTCAAGCGCACATCCGTTGTGCCGCTGCTGCTGTCGCGCGACCCGGCCCTGATTTCGGCGCTGAATTCGGGTGATTTCGCGGCGACCTCGCAGCGGCTTATTTCCATCAAGGATGAAATCGGGGCGGCCTCGTTGATGCTGCTGGATGGCGTCGGGCGCACCGTTGCCGCAACCGACCGCAAGCTGATCGGCACGCAGCACCGCAACAACGCCTATTTCGTTGACGCGCTGCGCAACAAGGGCACGGTTTTCACCATGGAGAAACTGGAAACAGGTGGTTTGCAGTTCAGCTATTCGCGCAAGATCGAAAGCGGCAAGCAGGGTATCGGCGTGATCGTGGTCGAGGTCGATCTGTCACGTCTCGAACAGAAATGGGCCTATGCCGGAGAGTCGATCATGGTGACCGACTCCAAGGGGCAGGTCATCCTGTCATCAGAACCGAAATGGAAATACCAGACCGTTGACGAGGCGCTGAAGGTGCGAGCCGCCCCCAGTGTCATCGAGCGCGCGATCGGGGCCGCCGGCGACTGGGAGCAAAGCCCGGCCGAGGCCATCACGCGTGGCTATGCCATCATGCGTATCGACGGCAAGGTGGGCTTTCAGGGGTGGCGGATCACCTATTTTTCCACCTTCGCGCCGGTGCGTGAGCGGGTCAACGGCGTTCTGGCGATCGAGATCATGGTGTTCTCGATCCTTGTCGCGTTGACTTTCTATGTGCTTTCGCGCCGTGCGGTGCAGCAATCGCTGTTGTTCAAACGCGAATCCATTGCCCTGAAGGCGCTGAATGAGCGGCTTTCGCGCGAGATCGAAGAACGCGAAAAGATCGAGCGCGACCTGCGGGTTGCGGAACAGAGCCTCGAGCAAAGTTCGAAACTGGCGGCGCTTGGCGAAATGTCAGCCGCCGTCAGCCACGAGCTGAACCAGCCGCTTGCCGCGATGAAGACATATCTGGCAGGGGCAAAGCTGCTGTTGCAGCGCCACCGCCCCGACGAGGCGCTTTCGTCATTCCAGCGCATTGACGATCTGATAGGGCGCATGGCCACCATTACCCGGCAGCTCAAATCCTATGCGCGCAAGGGGGGCGAGGAACTGGCGCCGGTGGATCTTCGCGAAGCCCTGTCCGGCGCGCTTGCCATGATGGAACCTCAGCTGAACCAGATGCAGGTCAAGATCACGCAGAACGTGCCGTCCGAGCCGGTCATGGTGCTGGGCGACCGGTTGCGCCTTGAACAGGTGGTTGTGAACCTTCTGCGCAACGCGCTTGATGCAATGAAGGAACAGGATGACCGCGAGCTTGATATCCTGCTGTCGGCGGGCGAGATGGCCAAATTGTCGATACGTGACAATGGCCGCGGGATTGACGATCTCGACCAGCTGTTCGAGCCCTTCTACACGACCAAGAAACCGGGTGAAGGTGTCGGGCTGGGGCTTGCCATCTCGTCCGGTATCGTGAACGATCTTGGCGGGCGTCTTACGGCGCGCAATACAGCCTCGGGTGGCGCCGTTTTCGAAATTCGGATTCCGCTGCTTGGCGATGATGCCGAGGCAGCACAATGATACGCCTAATGATACGGGGCCAAAGATGTCTGACAGTATGAGCATAGCCATCGTCGATGACGAAGAAGACATGCGCAAGTCCATCTCGCAGTGGCTTTCGCTGTCGGGCTACAACACCGAAACATTTGCCAGCGCAGAAGAGGCGCTGGCCCGGCTTTCGCCAGATTTCAGGGGCATCGTCATCAGCGACATCAAGATGCCCGGCATGGATGGCATGGCATTTCTGCGCCGCGTGATGAACATGGATCCGGCGCTGCCGGTCATCCTGATTACCGGCCATGGCGATGTGCCCATGGCGGTCGAGGCCATGCGCATCGGGGCCTATGATTTCGTGGAAAAGCCCTTTGACCCCGATCGTCTGGCTGATCTCGCCCGCCGGGCAATTCACACAAGGCGTCTGGCCATGGACAATCGCGCCCTGCGCCGCGAGCTGTCCGACGGCACCGTATTGCTGCGCAAGCTGGTGGGCTCGAGCCCTGTCATGGAACGTCTGCGCGAGGATATTCTTGATCTGGCCCAAGCCGACAATCATGTCCTGATCGACGGCGAAACCGGCACCGGCAAAAGCCTTGTTGCTCATGCGCTGCACGCCTGCGGCCCGCGTCAGGGGCGCAAGTTTCTCAGCATCAGCTGCGCAGCCTATCCCGAAGAAGAACTTTCAGCCCGTCTTTTTGGCCCCCCGCCCGAAGGTGCAGGCCTTTCCCTGGTCGAAGAGGTGCGCGGCGGAACGCTTTGCCTTGAGGATGTCGAGGCGCTTTCACCGGCCTTGCAGGCCCGGCTCGTCAGCCTGATGAACGATCAGGCATTGACCGGCGATTCCCCCCCCGTGCGTCTTGTCGGGATATGCAATATCGCCGATTCCGAAACCCGCTGCGAAGATCAGTTGCGCAGCGATTTTTATTATCGCATTTCGGCCCTGCACCTGACCCTGCCACCGCTACGGCAGAGGGGCGAGGATATCCTGATCCTGTTCAAGCGCTTTGCCGAGACATTCGCCGATGAATATGGCTGCGAAGCCCCGGAAATTTCCGCCCGAGAGGCCGCGCATCTGTTGCAGGCCCCCTGGCCGGGGAATGTCCGCCAGCTCATCAACCTGGCCGAACGCGCGGTTCTGCAAAGCAGGCGCGGGGGCGGCTCGATCACCTCGCTCTTGATGTCTGAAAATGCCGAGCTGCCGACAACCATGGTCAGCGAAGGCAAGCCTCTGCGTGAATATGTCGAGGCCTTCGAGCGCATGTTGATCGACAACACCATGCGCCGCCACCGCGGATCGATCTCGGCGGTGATGGAAGAGCTTCGCATTCCGCGCCGGACGCTGAATGAAAAGATGGCGAAATACGGGCTGAGCCGCGCCGATTACCTGTAGCCGCTTCCCGCCTGCTTCTTCTTTGTCCAAATACTCGCGGGGGTGAATTGCCGCAGGCAAGAGGGGGCAGCCAGCCCCCGGGGGTTCAGGCAGATACCAGCGCCTCGGCCAGTGACCGGAACAGCGGCGCCCCGTCGCGCCCGCCAAGGGTTGCGTCATTCATGCGCTCGGGATGCGGCATCATGCCCAGCACGCGCCGGTTTTCCGAAAGGATGCCGGCGATATCGGCAACCGATCCATTGGGGTTGTCATCATAGGTAAATGCGATGCGATCCTCGCCCCGCAGGCGTTTCAGCAGCTCGGCATCGGCCAGATAGTTGCCATCGTGATGGGCCACCGGAATGCGGATATGCTGGCCCTTTTCATAGCTGGAGGTAAAGGCGCTGTCAGTGGTTCGCACGGTCAGATCGACATCCTTGCAGATGAATTTCAGCCCCGCATTGCGCATCAAGGCACCGGGCAGAAGGCCGGTTTCCGTCAGCACCTGAAACCCGTTGCAGATGCCCAGAACATGGCCGCCGCGGGCAGCAAAATCCGCAACCGCCCGCATGATGGGCGAGCGCGCCGCAATGGCGCCGCAGCGCAGGTAATCGCCAAAGGAAAACCCGCCGGGAATACCGATCACGTCAAGCCCCGCGGGCAGGGCCGTTTCCTTGTGCCAGATCATTTCGGGCGCGCGGCCGGTTGCGTCCTTGAACGCCACCGCCAGATCACGGTCGCAGTTGGAGCCGGGAAAGACGATGACGGCGGCCTTCATGGTCATGGCATCAGTTCCACGCGATAATCTTCGATCACCGTGTTGGCGAGCAGCTTTTCGCACATCTCGCACACCAGGGTTTCGGCGCGGCCTGCATCGTCTTCGGCCAGATCCAGCTCGATCACCTTGCCCTGGCGCACCGAATTGATGCCGTCAAAGCCAAGTGCCTCGAGCGAATGGCGCACGGCCTCGCCCTGGGGGTCGAGAACGCCCTGCTTGAGTGTCACGAATACGCGAGCCTTCATTCCAGGTTTCCTTCCGTCAGTTGACCAGCTTGGGCCGCGAACTGCCGCTGCCGTTCTTGGGGATCAGGCCAAGGCGGCTGGCAACTTCGGTATAGGCGTCCGCCAGATCGCCCAGATCCTGCCGGAACACGTCCTTGTCGAGCTTTGCGCCGGTCTTGATATCCCACAGGCGGCAGCTGTCGGGGCTGATTTCGTCGGCCACGATCAGGCGCTGGAAGTCGCCCTCATAGACGCGGCCGATCTCGATCTTGAAATCGACCAGCCGGATACCGGCGCCCAGCATCACGCCGGACAGGAAATCATTGACCCGCAGCGCCAGCGCAACCATGTCGTCCATGTCCTGCTGGGTCGCCCAGTTGAAGGCGATGATGTGCTCTTCGCTGACCAGCGGGTCGCCCAGCGCGTCGTCCTTGTAGTAGAATTCGACAATGGGCCGCGGCAGCTGCGTGCCTTCCTCGATGCCAAGGCGCTTGCTGATCGAGCCGGCGGCGATGTTGCGCACGACAACCTCGAGCGGGATGATCTCGACCGCGCGGATCAGTTGCTCGCGCATGTTCAGGCGGCGGATGAAATGGTTGGGCACGCCGATTGCCGTCAGCCCCTGCATGAAGAATTCGCTGAGCCGGTTGTTGAGAACGCCCTTGCCCTCGATCACCGCGTGCTTTTCGGCGTTGAAGGCCGTGGCGTCATCCTTGAAATATTGCACCAGCGTGCCGGGCTCGGGGCCTTCATACAGGATCTTGGCCTTGCCTTCATAGATTTTCTTGCGGCGTGACATGCCTGGACTCCGATCTCGGCGGGGGATGCGCAAACAGGCCTGTTTCCAGGGGCCGATTCAGCATTTGCCGCTTCTATAGAGGCTGTGCGATGCAGGGGCAAGGAGGGGCCCCCGCCGCAGGGGCAAGGAGTCGCGGTCAAGCTGCAAGTTCACCGCGGTCACAGGCTTGCCATGCCAGCCTTCCATGGTCATATAGGGAGGGACGACAACCCAGGATCTGCGGAGACGGACATGACCACATTCGACGAACGCGAAAACGCCTTCGAAGCCAAGTTTGCCCATGACGAGGAAATGCAGTTCAAGGCACGCGCCCGGGCAAACAAGATGGCCGGTCTGTGGGCCGCCGAGCTGCTGGGCAAAACCGGCGACGAGGCCGAGGCCTATGCCGTGGAAGTGGTGAAATCCGACTTTGAAGAGGCCGGCATCGACGACGTCGTGCGCAAGCTGTCGGGCGATCTTGGCGACAAGGCCGACGAGGCGACCATTCGTGCCAAGCTCAACGAATATCTGGCCAAGGCCAAGGAAGAGCTGGCGGGCGACGCGTCCTAGGCCGCCCTGGCGCTTTCGTCCTCTTCGTCTGCAAGGACAAGGGTGATCTCGCCGGCCTGTTCGAGGTCGCGGATGGTGGCGATGATCGTATTCATCGCCGCATCGGCATCGCGTTCCGTGACCGGTGGCAATTCGCCAACCTCTTCGCGCAGCTGTTCGGCGAGCCGTTTCGAGATATTTCCAAGCAGGAAATCGACCACATCGGCATGTTTTTCGCCGGCGCCCTTCAGCGCGGTCACAAGCATCTGGTTGTCGGCTGCGCGCACCACCTTCGAGACGTCGTTTTCATTGATGCGCGCCGGTATGTCGGCGAAGGTGAACATGTTTTTGCGGATCTCTTCGGCCATTTCCGGATCGGACTCTGCCAGCTTTTCAAGCAGCGCATCGCGTTGCGAGCCGGGGGTAAAGTTCATGATCTCGGCAACGCGCTCGACCGGAGAGCCGGGCAGCGGGCCGGTCTGGTTGCGCGCGTCGACGATCTGCATGAGGGCCTGGGCCGTGGCGGTCAGGGTTTCCTGCGAGATCTGGCCCATGGTTGCCGCGGCCACCAGCGTTGCATTGGCGTGGGCCTCGTCAAGGCGCGACACGATTTCTGCCGATAATGTCGGCTTGAGCCGGCTGAGCAGGATTGCACAGACCTGCGGCGTCTGATCCGACAGGATTTCGACCAGCAGATCGACATCCAGCGCGGCGATGCGTTCCCAGATGTCGGTATCTTCCTCGGGGGGCTTTGGAGGGCCGAACAAAAGCGATTTGATCTCGTCATCCGGGGCGGTTGGCAGCAGCGCAAGCGCGTCTTCGATGCTTGTCGGAAAGCGCAGGTTCAGCGGGCCAAGATTTTCAAGGAATTCGTCGATCACCGCCAGGGTGGTTTCCGCGCTGACCGGCTTGAGGCAGCACATCGCCCGGATCAGGCGGGCCGCCTGTTCGGGTGGCAGGCCGGTGATCGGGCTGTCGTCGCCTGCCGCCAGCAGCAACCGGGCCAGGATGGCGGCTTTTTCGGGGGCGGTCAGCCCCGTGGCATGTATCGTCAGATCGGCAACCCGCCGGCCGCTGGCCGTGGGCCTGACATGGGTCGAGGCAATGGCCGTTTCGATCCTGTCCGGGGTCGGATCGATTTCTGTTGGGCGCGGAAATGTGATTCGGGTGTCGCCGATTTCACCTGCGCCTGAATCCGTAAGTTCCGAGGTTGCCGCCCTGGTCGAAACACCACCCATCGTCATTTGCGCACCCTTCCGAGCAACGCCCCCGCAGCGAAAGCTAGCCGTGATTCCTTAAGATTGGATTTCACGAAAACATCATTGCGACCGGCGCGCCGGGGTGCCAGATTGCCGGGCATGGAACAAGGGCAGACATCGGAAATGGCACGCCCCGAGGGGCCGCGAATCCTGACCGCGGGGGATATGGGGATTCTGGTCGAGTTTGGCGACCGCTATGACCCCGCCATCAACGCGGCAGTGCTGGCATTTGACGGCGAATTCGAAAAACGCCGCCCCGATGGCGTGATCGAGACGGTGCCGACCTTTCGATCTTTCCTGGTGCGATTCGACCCGCTCGAACTGCCCTATGAGCGGCTGAAGGACATGCTGCGGGAAATGCTTGCCGCGCGCGACTGGTATCAAGCCGGCCCGCCCGCGCGCAGCCGGAAATGGGTGCTTCCGGCGGTTTATGGCGGCATGCGCGGGCCCGATCTGGGCGAGGTGGCCGATCTCATGGGCCTGCGCGAGGATCAGGTGATCGACAGCCACGCAGGGGCGGTGCTGACCGTTGCCATGCTGGGGTTCGCGCCGGGGTTGGCCTATCTGGGGCAGTTGCCGAAGATCTGGGATTTCCCCCGTCGCACCACGCTGAACCCCGAGGTTCCGGCCGGCGCGGTTCTGGTTGCCGTGCGCCAGACGGTGTTGCCCTCGACGCCGATACCGACCGGTTGGCGACAGATTGCGCGTACCCCGTTTCGCAGTTTCAACCCGCACAGCGAGATCCCCTTCCTGCTGCGCCCCGGCGACCGGGTGCGGTTCGAGCCGGTGGACGAGGCCGCCTATGCCGCCTATGCGGCCTATGACATGGATGCGCTGCTGCACGAGGAAGGGTCATGAGCGGGCTGGAAATCCTTTCGATTGCGGCGACGGCGACGGTGCAGGACCGGGGGCGGCCCGGCTATCTGCGCTATGGCGTGACCAGCTCGGGGGCGATGGATGAATATGCGCTGGCCGAGGGGCAGGTGTTGCTGGGCAATGGGCGTGATGATGCGGCGCTGGAATTCGCCGGCATGGGCGGACGTTTCCGCGCGCATGGGGCGATGTGGCTGGCAAGCTCGGGCGCCGAGATGGATCTGCGCGTCAACGGGGCCCCGCAACCCTGGCGGCAATCGTTCCTGCTGGAACAGGGCGACCAGCTGGATATCGGTGCCGCGCGCAGCGGCGTTTATGGTTATCTGCATGTGGCCGGCGGGTTCCTGACGGAAAAGGTGCTCGGATCGCGCTCGACATTGCGGCGCGCAGGGCTGGGGCACAGGCTTGAGGCCGGTCAGGTGCTGCCCGTGGGCGAACAGCCGCGCGAAGCGGTGCCGGTGATGCTGCCGCCGCCGACTTATTTCGAGCAGCGAAGGCTGCGCCTGTTATGGGGGCCGCAATCCGAGGTCTTCCCCAAGGCCGAGCGCGCGCGCCTGCTTGCCGAAACCATCACCGTGACCCCCCAGCGCGACCGCATGGGAATGCGCCTTGCCCTGCAGGGCGGCGGTATTGATGCGGCGGACGGCCTGACCATCGCATCGGATGCCATCAATCTTGGCGATATACAGGTGACAGGCGACGGAACGCCGACGGTTCTGTTGGCCGACCGGGGCTCCAGCGGGGGGTATCCGCGTATCGCGACGGTTGCGACGGCCGATCTGCCGGCGCTGGTGCAGATCCCCTCGGGGCAGTCTTTTGCATTCGATCTGGTGAACCGGCAGCAGGCGGTCGAGGCCCTTGCACGGCATCGCAAGATGCTTGCGGCGCTGCCCTCGATGGTAGTCCCGGTCACACGCGATCCGCGAGACATCGGGGATCTTTTGTCCTATAACCTGATCAGCGGTGTAACCGATGGAGGCGAGTTTGACCCAGATTGATCTGAACGCCGATCTTGGCGAAAGCTATGGCCCGTGGCGCATGGGAAATGATGACGCAATGCTGGATATCGTGACCTCGGCGAATGTGGCCTGCGGGTTTCATGCGGGAGATCCGGCCGAGATGGTGCGCATCACCCGCCTGTGCCAGGAAAAGGGCGTAAGTATCGGGGCCCATCCCGGCTTTGACGATCTGCACGGCTTTGGCCGGCGGCGTATCACGGGCAACAGCGCGGGCGAGCTGGCGGCGATGATCATCTACCAGATCGGCGCATTGCAGGCGATTGCTGCGGCCGAAGGCACCAGCCTGCGCCACGTCAAGATGCATGGCGCGCTGTCCAACATGTGCATGACCGATGGCTGGATGGCGGGCGTATTTGCCCGCGCGGTGCGCCAGCTGTCGCAGGATCTGGTCATCATGGCGGTTGCCGAAACCGAAATCCAGCGTGCGGCGGAATCGGTCGGTGGGCCCTATGTGTGCGAGGTTTTTGCCGATCGCGCCTATAATGACGACGCGACGCTGGTGTCGCGCCATGAACCGGGCGCCGTGATCCATGACCCGGAAATCGCCGCCGACAATGTGCTGCGCATGGTCGATCAGCAGGCGATCACCTCGGTCAATGGCGTCAGAATTCCGGTTCGCGTCGAAACCGTCTGCGTTCATGGCGACAACCCTGATGCGGTTCGACTGGCCGAAGCCGTGCGAAACCGTCTTGAAAAGGCGGGCGTTGCGGTCAGGGCGTTCTGACCGGGGCCACGGCGCCATCGGGCCGTTCCGCTGCGTCGGGGCCGCGTTTTGGCCTTTGCAGCTGGCTGCGCGGGGCATAAAAACATGCCGGAAAGTTCATTTCGGAAGGGGCGTGTGATGAAACTGAATTCAGACATCAAGGCAATCATTACCGGGGGCGCATCCGGGCTTGGCGAGGCTGTCGCGCGCAATCTGGCAGGTGCCGGCGCCGGCGTGTGCCTGTTCGATCTCAACGAAGAGAAGGGCAAGGCCCTGGCCGACGAGCTGGGCGGTCATTTCCTGCGCGTCGATGTCAGCGATCCGACCTCGGTCGCCGAGGGGTTCAGGGCCGCGCGTGCCGCACAGGGGCAGGAACGCATCATGGTCAACTGCGCCGGCATCGGCGTTGCCGCGCGCACGGTTGATCGCGACGGAAACCCGCAGGATCCCGCCTTTTTCGAGCGCGTCATTCGCATCAACCTGATCGGCACCTTCCTGTGTTCGTCGCAGGCTGCCGCCGGCATGGTTGCCGCAGACCCCGTCACCGATGATGGCGAGCGTGGTGTCATCATCAACACCGCATCCGTTGCCGCCTTTGACGGGCAGATCGGGCAGACGGCCTATTCGGCGTCAAAGGGCGGTATCGTCGGCATGACGCTGCCCATGGCGCGCGACCTGTCCCGCGACGGTGTGCGGGTCATGGCGATCGCGCCGGGGATCTTTCGCACGCCCATGCTGGCCGGGCTGCCACAGGATGTGCAGGACAGCCTTGGCGCGCAGGTGCCGTTTCCGTCGCGTCTGGGGGATCCGGCGGAATATGCGGCGCTGGCGCGCCACATCATCGAGAATTCCATGCTGAATGGCGAGGTGATCCGGCTAGACGGCGCGATCCGCATGGCGCCCAAGTAGATCGCAGCTCAGATTCCGGTCGTCATCCGATAGCCCGGACGATAGGCGATGCGCACATGCGTCACCGCCTCTTGCGCGATGCGTGTCAGACGCTCGACCACGAAAAGTGCGGCGCCGGGTGCCGCGTTCAGGATTTCGGCATCCGCGTCGCTGGCGTTTTCGGCCAGAAAGGCGATTTCGCCCGCGCTGATGGGGATGTTCTGCACCAGCCATTCATTGGCGCTGAGGGCCGCGAAATCTGCGCTCAACGCTTCGGGGGCGGCCTTGGGATTGATCCAGCGATCTTCAAGGCAATAGGGGGCCGAATCCGCCATGTGCAGGGTTTGCACATGCAGCGCCGTGCGTTCCAGCGGCAGGCCCATGCGGGCGGCAATATGGGCGGGCGGCACCGACATTTCGCATGTCAGCAGACGGTGACGGTGGGTTGCCCCGCTTTCCTCGACCTCGCGCCGGATCAGGGGGATGTCCAGCGTGGCTTTGCGCACGGGGGTCATGCTGACGCGGGTTCCGGCCTTGCGCCTGCGTTCCAGAACCCCGGCCTGGGCAAGTTCGCGCAGCGCCCTGTTGATGGTGGCGCGCGCGCAGCCGAATTCGGCTGCCAGTTCGGTTTCGCGCGGGATCAGCGCGCCGGGCGGCCAGGCGCCGCTCTGGATCCTGTCCAGAACCATTTTCTTGATGTCGCGATAGCTGGTCAGTCTGCTCAAAGGGCACTCCTCAGGCGGCGGAAAACGCGGCCGGCCTTGTTGGTGATGTCGGCTTCTTGCGCATGTTGGCCGTCCATGATCACATGACGCCCGCCCGACCAGAGATTGCGCACCTTGTTGCATGTGCGGGCAAATATCCAGCTGTCGATCAGACGATCCCCCTCAAGCCCCTCGAAGTCGGGGTGTTGCAAGTCGATCTCTACTATATCGGCCAGTTTGCCCACTGCAATCGCCCCGCTGTTGCGCCCCAGCGCCTGCGCCCCGCCGCGACAGGCGGATGCCAGCAAGGTCGCCCCGCAAGAGCAGCCCTGCTGTGCGACAACGTTGCGTTCTTGCCGTCCAAGGCGCTGCGAATATTCCAGCATGCGCATCTCACCGGCCAGATCGATCTGGATATTGCTATCGGTTCCCAGCCCGAAACGCCCGCCCGCAGCCAGAAAGGCGTGGGCCGGAAAGATTCCGTCGCCAAGATTGGCCTCGGTGATGGGGCACAGGCCCGCAACCGCGCCGCTGGCGGCTAGGGCGCGGGTTTCGGCCCCGGTCATATGGGTCGCATGCACAAGACACCAGGCTTCATCCACCGGCTGGTTTTCCAGCAGCCATTCAACGGGGCGCGCGCCAAGTGCGGCGCTGACCTCGCTGACCTCGGCCTGTTGTTCGGCGATATGTATGTGAATGGGGTTGCCGGATGTCAGTGCCGGTATTTCGTCAAGAATACAGGGCGTTACAGCCCGCAGAGAATGTGGCGCGACACCAATCGAGAAATCTTCGGGCATTCCGGCAGAAGCTTTTTCCGTTACTGAAAGAATCCTGGAATAGTCGTTGAAATCACACAGGAAACGGCGTTGTTTCGGTGATGGTTCGCGGCCATCACATCCGCCTTGCATGTAAAGCACCGGCAGCAGGCACAGCCCGATGCCGGTCTGTCTGCTGGCGGCCATGATGCGGCCTGCCATTTCGGCCGGATTGTCATAATGCTGCCCGCCGGGCGCGTGGTGCAGATAATGAAACTCGCCAACCGCGGCAAAGCCCGCCTTGAGCATTTCGAGCTGAGCATAAGCGGTGATGGCCTCGACGTCGTCGGGGTCAAGCAGCTCAAGGAAACGATACATCAAGGCGCGCCAGCTCCAGAAGCTGTCCTGGCCTTGCGGGCTGCGCTGTTCGGCGAGGCCTGCCATGGCGCGCTGAAATGCGTGGGAATGCAGATTGGCGGGCGCCGGCAGCGCGATGCCAAGGCGTGTGCCTTGGGGGCGGCTGTCGGGGGTCAGGCTGCTGATCCGCCCGTCATCGGCGATCTCGATTCGCAGGTGCCGCTGCCAACCCGACCCGGTAAGCGCCTGTTCTGCCCAAATTATCTGCATATGCCGAAAGCCTCGTTGACAAGATAATATGTGCAGACATAATAACCATAACCACAGATAATACAAGAAAGTGCCCCCATGAGCCCTATTGCCTATCGAAACTGCCGGATTGTGACGGCTGACGGGGTGCAGGATTTCGTTTCGGCACTGGTCATCGGGCCGGACGGGGTGATCGCGTGGATGGGCGATGACCGGAACATTCCCTCTGAGATGGCGGTTTCCGAACAGGTCGATCTGGGCGGGCGCCTTGTCACGCCGGCGCTGATCGACTGCCATACGCATCTGGTGCATGGCGGCAATCGTGCCTCTGAATTCGAGATGCGCCTTAATGGGGCCAGCTATGAACATATCTCGCGCGCCGGTGGCGGGATCATGTCCACCGTCAACGCGACACGGGGCAGGTCGGTCGAACAGCTGGTGGCCGAGGCCCTGCCGCGTCTTGATGCGATGCTGGCCGAGGGGGTTTCGACGGTCGAGATCAAGTCGGGATACGGCCTGAACATCGAAACCGAAATCAACATGCTGCGCGCCGCGCGCAGGCTGGGCGAGATCCGGCAGGTCAGGGTCGTGACCACCTGGCTGGCCGCCCATGCCCTGCCGCCCGAATATGCAGGGCGCGCGGATTCCTATATCTATGACGTGGCGATCACCGGGTTGTGTCAGGCCCACGCGCAGGGGCTGGTCGATGCGGTTGACGGGTTTTGCGAATCCATCGCTTTTGACCGTGACCAGATCGCGCGCGTTTTCGATGCTGCGCGCGCCATGGGACTGCCGATCAGGCTGCATGCCGAACAGTTGGGAAATAATCGTGGGGCAGAAATGGCCGCGCGCAAGGGGGCGCTTTCAGCGGACCATCTGGAATATCTGGATGACCGGGGAATAGCAGCCATGGCGCGGGCCGGGACTGTCGCGGTGCTGCTGCCGGGTGCCTATTACACACTGCGCGAGACCCAGGCCCCGCCGGTAGATGCGTTGCGCCGCGCCAAGGTGCCGATTGCCATTGCCAGTGATGCAAATCCCGGCTCGTCGCCGCTGACCTCGCCCCTGCTGACCATGAACATGGCCTGCACCCTGTTCGGCCTGACACCTGCCGAGGCGCTGGCCGGAATGACGGTCAATGCCGCCCGGGCGCTTGGTCTTGGCGATCGGGGGGTGTTGCAGGTCGGCATGCGGGGCGATCTGGCCGTGTGGGATGTCGAACAGCCGGCCGAGCTGGCCTATCGCATGGGGTTCAACCCGCTTTGGAAGCGCATCATCGGGGGGCGGGCATGAAACTGGTTCCCGGCAATCTGAGCCTTGCGCAGCTGGAGCGCATCTATCGCGGTGCTTTGGTTGAGATCGACAGGGGCTGTCGCAGCGCGGTGGAACGCGCGGCCGCCATCGTCGCGCAGGCGGCGGGAGGGCGCGCGCCCGTTTACGGGGTCAATACCGGATTCGGCAAACTGGCCAGCATCAGGATCGACGCCGGCGATACCGAACGCCTGCAACGCAACCTGATCCTCAGCCATTCGGCGGGCGTGGGGCCGCCGCTTGATGCCGATGTTGTGCGGCTGATCATGGCGCTCAAGATGGTGTCGCTGGGGCGCGGGGCCTCGGGGGTTCGGTGGCAGGTGATTGAACTGTTGCAGCAGATGCTGGCCAGGGGGGTGCTGCCGGTCATTCCCGCGCAGGGCTCGGTCGGCGCATCGGGCGATCTGGCCCCGCTTGCCCATATGGCGGCGGTGATGATTGGCGAGGGGCAGGCCATCTTTGACGGCACGGTGATGGATGGGGCAGGGGCCTTGTCACAGGCCGGGTTGCACCCCATCCGCCTTGGCCCGAAAGAGGGGCTGGCGCTGATAAACGGCACCCAGGTTTCAACCGCGCTGGCATTGGCGGGGCTGTTTGACGGCTGGCGTGTGGCGGTTACCTCGGTCACCACCGGTGCGTTGGCGACCGAGGCGGCGATGGGGTCGGGCGCGCCTTTTCGGGCCGAAATACACGCCTTGCGGGGCCAGCCGGGCCAGATTGCCGTGGCCGCAACGCTGCGCGAGATGCTGACGGGTTCGGAAATCCGTGAAAGCCATCGTGACGGCGATGAACGTGTGCAGGATCCCTATTGCATCCGCTGCCAGCCGCAGGTCGCGGGTGCGGCGCTGGACATCATGCGCCAGGCGGCGCGCGTGCTGGAAATCGAGGCCAATGCCGTGACCGACAATCCGCTGGTGCTGGATGATGGCAGCATCGTGTCCGGCGGCAATTTCCATGCTGAACCTGTTGGCTTTGCCGCCGATCAGATCGCCATGGCGCTGTCCGAGCTTGGGGCGATTGCGCAACGCCGCATTTCGCTGCTGGTGGACCCGGCGCTAAGCTTTGGTTTGCCGGCATTTCTGTCGCCCGATCCGGGGCTGAATTCGGGGCTGATGATCGCCGAGGTCACCTCGGCCGCATTGATGAGTGAAAACAAGGCGCTGGCCAACCCCCGGGTCATCGACAGCACGCCCACCAGCGCCAATCAGGAAGACCATGTATCGATGGCCTGTCACGGCGCGCGCCGGCTGGGCGAGATGGTTGAAAACCTTGCCGGCATCATCGCCATAGAGGCGCTTGCCGGCGTGCAGGGGATCGAGCTGCGCGCGCCGCTGAAAACCAGCCCGACACTTGCCGCCCATATGGAAACCCTGCGTTCCCATGTGCCCGCGCTGGGGCAGGACCGGCAGATTTCACCGGATATCGCGCAGGCAAGGAAACTGGTTCGCGATGGCGCATTGCTGCCAAGGCCGGCAATCAGACTGGAAGGATGAACAGATGAACGACCCCCGTCACAATACCCGCATCGTCCGCGCGCCCAGGGGCAGCGATCTGACCTGCCGCAGCTGGGCCACCGAGGCGCCCTTCAGGATGTTGCAGAACAATCTCGACCCCGAGGTCGCCGAGGCCCCGCACGAGCTGGTGGTCTATGGCGGCATCGGGCGCGCGGCGCGCAGCTGGCGCGATTTCGATCTGATCCTGGATGCGCTGAAAACCCTTGGCGAGGATGAAACCCTGCTGGTGCAGTCGGGAAAACCCGTGGGGGTGTTCCGCACCCATGCCGACGCCCCGCGCGTGCTGATCGCCAATTCCAACCTCGTGCCGCATTGGGCGAATTGGGAACATTTCAACGAGCTGGATCGCAAGGGGCTGATGATGTACGGCCAGATGACCGCGGGGTCGTGGATCTATATCGGCAGCCAGGGCATCGTGCAGGGCACCTATGAAACCTTTGTCGAGGTCGGGCGCCAGCATTACGGTGGCGATCTTGTCGGCCGCTGGATACTGACCGCGGGGCTTGGCGGCATGGGCGGTGCGCAGCCCCTGGCGGCGGTCATGGCGGGCGCCAGCTGTCTGGCGGTCGAGTGTGATCCCGAAAGAATCGATTTCCGCCTGCGCACGGGCTATCTGGATGCCCGCGCCGAGACACTGGACGAGGCGTTGGAGATGATCACTCGCTGGACAGCGGCGGGCGAGGCCAGATCTGTCGGCCTGCTGGGCAATGCGGCCGAGGTCTTTCCCGAATTGCTGGCCCGGGGCGTGCGCCCCGACCTTGTCACCGATCAGACCAGCGCCCATGATCCGGTAAACGGCTATCTGCCCCTGGGTTGGAGTCTGGGCCAATGGCGTCAGCGGCGTGAAAGCGACCCGGCCGCGGTCGAGGCCGCTGCGCGTGCGTCAATGCGACAGCAGGTCGAGGCGATGGTGGCGTTTCACGAACAAGGCATCCCGACGCTGGATTACGGTAACAATATCCGCCAGGTCGCGCTGGAAGAGGGGCTGAAAAACGCCTTTGCCTTTCCGGGTTTCGTGCCCGCTTGCATCCGCCCGCTGTTCTGTCGCGGCGTGGGGCCGTTCCGCTGGGTGGCCTTGTCGGGCGATCCCGAGGATATCTATCGCACCGATGAAAAGGTGAAAGAGCTGATCGATGATCCGCATCTGCATAACTGGCTGGACATGGCGCGCGCGCGGATCAGCTTTCAGGGCCTGCCGGCGCGGATCTGCTGGGTCGGGCTGGGTGATCGGCACCGGCTGGGACTGGCCTTCAACGAAATGGTCGCCCGCGGCGAGCTGAAGGCGCCCATCGTGATCGGGCGCGACCATCTCGACAGCGGCTCGGTCGCCTCGCCCAACCGCGAGACCGAGGCAATGCGCGATGGATCCGACGCAGTCAGCGACTGGCCGCTGCTGAATGCGCTGCTGAACACCGCCAGCGGCGCGACATGGGTCAGCCTGCACCACGGCGGCGGTGTCGGCATGGGCTTTAGCCAGCACGCGGGCATGGTGGTTCTGGCCGACGGCACGGATGATGCCGCACGCAGGCTGGAACGGGTGTTGTGGAACGATCCCGCAACGGGCGTCATGCGCCATGCCGATGCGGGCTATGACATCGCGCTCGATTGCGCCCGACAAAAGGGGCTGAACCTGCCCGGTATTCTTGACTGAAGGGGCGTGCCGCTGCGTATCGCTTGAATTCCCCGACGCCACATTGTTGCCTGTCGGGGATTTCAAACGTGACCCGAGGCAGCCAATGGAATTTTTCCGCACTGTTGATATCGCTTGTGATGAATCCGACTTGCACACTCGTCTGACGGTGGCGTCGCTACCGCAGTTTTGCAGCGAAATCGGCGCGGTTCAGGATATCGAGGGCGAGCAGGGGCGCATGCAATGCCTGTGGGGCAGCTTTGTCGTGCGCCGCGACCTGATCCGGGGCGGGGTAAGGTTTCATCTGCCCGATTGCCCTAACGCACTCGCCTGGACAATCACGACCGACCTGCCACCCGCGCCCGAAACGGTGGTTCTGCATGCCACCATCAACAGGCAGGAACACGACCCCGATTTCATCGAATCCATCGACCTGTTCCTGGATGAATGGGCGGCGGGCCTTGGTGGGTTGTCGGAAGGTGGCGCCTAACGCGTCAGGATCATCTTGTCGCCGTTGATCTCGATCTTGCTGAAGCGCGTCAGATAACTCATCCCCAGTAGCGAGCCATCCATCTGCCCGTCATTGACCCAGGCGGTGACGTTGCGATCAACCTTGCCGGCCAGCTCGACAGTTTCCAGCCGGACGCGGGCGGTGCGCACCGTGCCGTTGGCCGTCTGGGCGGTTGCGTAATAGACCAGCTTGTCAGGGTCGATGCCGATGCGCCGCGCGTCATCGCGGCTGAGCACCATGTTGGTTGCGCCCGTGTCCACGACGAACAGCACCGGCTCGTCATTCAGCTTGAGGGTGACATAGAAATGCCGGTCGGCCGCGCGGTTGATCACGATCCGGTCGCCCTGAACCGAGATCGTCGAACGCGGCATGACGGCACGGCGCAGATCGTCCCTCAGCCCGTAGATGATGACCATGCCCGCAAAAAGGAACAGCCACAGCACGGCCTGTTGCAGGGTCTTGTTCAGGCGTTGGCGGTTCTGGGCAAAGAACCAGCCGCCGACGACAAGCAGCAGCAGAACCAGATAGATCACCCGCCCGATACTGTCGCCATCCATGATTCTCTACCCCTTTCTGGCCGCTTCCAGCGCATCTACCGCCTTGAGCCACAATTCCTCGGCCCGTTTCAGGGCCTGGTTCAGCTCGGCGTCCTTGGCCTGCAATTCCCGCAGGCGTGCGGTATTGGCGGCGTCATAGGTGTCGGGGTCGGCAAGCAGGGCGTCAAGCTTTTCGCGCATCTCTTCCAATCTGGTGATCCGCGCCTCGCATTTCGAGACCTCGGCCTGAAGCGGTGCCGTCATGCGGCGAATTTCCGCCGGGTTGCGCTTGGGTTTAGGCTTGGGTTTGGGTCCGGCGGACGGCACCGGTTGTTTTGCGCGCCCGCCCGTATCGGTTCGGCGTTCGGAAAGCAGCAGCTTGCGATAGGCCTCCATGTCGTCGTCAAAGGGGCGCACCCGGCCTGCGCGCACCAGCCACAGACGGTCGGCGACCATTGTCACCAGATGGGCGTCATGGCTGACCAGGATCACCGCGCCGGCATAATCGTTCAGCGCGCGCACAAGGGCCTCGCGGCTTTCGATATCCAGGTGGTTGGTGGGTTCGTCCAGAATCAGGATATGGGGCGCATCAAGCGTGGCCAGCAGCAGCGACAGGCGCGATTTCTGCCCGCCCGACAGCTTGCCCACCACGGTTTCGGCCTGCTCGGCGCCCAGCCCCCCGGCGGCAAGGCGCGCGCGCAGCTTTGCCGGCACCTCGTCAGGGCGCAGGCGGCGCAGATGTTGCAGCGGGGTTTCGTCAAGATACAGCTCGTCCACCTGATGCTGGGCGAAATAGCCGATGCGCAGCTTGCTGGACGCATGGATCTGCCCCGAGATCGGCGTCAGTCGCCCCGCCAGCAGTTTCGACAGCGTCGACTTGCCCTCGCCATTGGCGCCCAGCAGGGCGATGCGGTCATCCTGGTCGATTCGCAGGTTCAGCCCCGCGAGAACCGGCTTGCCGTCATAGCCGACAGTGACATCCTCCAGCTTGATGATGGGCGGCGACAGCTCCTCGGGCGAGGGAAAGTGGAACTGCACCGTGGCCGCATCGCGCAGCAGGGTGATGGGTTCCATCCGCTCGATCATCTTGAGGCGGCTTTGCGCCTGCTTGGCCTTGCTGGCCTTGTAGCGAAAGCGGTCGACATAGGCCTGAAGATGGGCACGTTGGGCCTGTTGCTTCTTTTGCTCGGCCTCGGCCTGGGCCCGACGTTCGGCATGCTGGCGGGCGAACTGGTCATAGCCGCCGGTCCACAGCGTCAGCTTGCGGTGTTCCAGATGCAGGATTGCGCCCACCGACTTGTTCAGCAGGTCGCGGTCGTGGCTGATCACCAGCACCGTATGCGGATAACGCGCCAGATAGCTTTCCAGCCAGATCGTGCCTTCCAGATCAAGATAGTTGGTCGGCTCGTCCAGCAACAGGATGTCGGGTTGCGAAAACAGCACCGCCGCCAGCGCCACCCGCATGCGCCAGCCGCCCGAGAAATCGGCGCAGGGCCGTTTCTGGGCCGCACTGTCAAAGCCAAGACCGGCCAGGATGGTGGCGGCGCGGGCCTCGGCCGACCAGGCGTCGATATCGCCAAGGCGGGTGTGAATATCGGCAATGCGGCCGGCATCCTGCGTGCTGTCGGCCTCGTGCAGCAGGGCCGCGCGTTCGGTGTCGGCTGCCAGAACGGTATCAAGCAGCGAATCATCGCTGGCGGGGGCCTCTTGTGCGACACCGCCGATGCGCGCGCCCCGTGGCACGGTGATGCTGCCGCCTTCGGGCTCCAGCTCTCCGCGGATCAGGCGGAACAGGGTTGTCTTGCCGGTGCCATTGCGCCCGACAAGGCCGACCTTGTGGCCGGTGGGGATGATCACGCCGGTGTTTTCGAACAGCGGGCGCCCCTCGATGGAAAAGCTGATATCGTTGATCCTGAGCATGGCGCATTTGCGCCACCCTTGCCCCGCCTGTCAATCGGTCGAATTGGGGCAACTCGACGCTTTTCAAGCGCGAGGTGGCGTGTTAACGGGTGCGCAATTCACACCCTCGGCGGGCCGCTCACGGCCTGCCAGACAGCCCTGAAAGGATGACCCACATGGCGATCCAACGCACCTTTTCGATCATCAAGCCGGACGCGACCAAACGCAACCTGACCGGCGCCATCAACGCCAAGCTCGAGGCCGCGGGCCTGCGCATCATCGCGCAAAAGCGGATTCACATCACCAAGGAACAGGCCGGCGTGTTCTATGCCGTCCACAAGGAACGCCCGTTTTATGACGAGCTGTGCGAATTCATGTCCTCGGGCCCGATCGTCGTGCAGGTGCTGGAAGGCGAAGATGCGATTGCGAAAAACCGCGAAGTGATGGGCGCCACCAACCCGGCCGAGGCCGCCGAGGGCACCATCCGCAAGGAATTTGCGCTTTCGATCGGCGAAAACTCGGTCCACGGATCGGACGCCCCCGAAACCGCCGCGGTCGAGATCGCCTATTTCTTTTCGGGGCTCGAACTGGTCGGCTGACCATTTGCCCATGCCCGACAAACAAAAGCCCCGGCATCTTCCGGGGCTTTTTTCTTGTCAGCTTTTGTGCAGCCTGTGTTCCAGCGCATGCGCCAGCTTGCTTGCCGCCGCCCGTATCGCCGGGATCACCGCATCGGCATTGGCATGAACCGTGACCGGTTTCGTGCCGCGCGGATGCGCCTCGATCGTGCATTTCTTGTCGTCGGGGCCGGATTTTCCGGCATTTTCGTCGGCGACCCATATCTCGATGCGGCTCAGCCGGTCTTCGCGCCCCTTGAGGGCCTTGCCGACGACCTCGCGTGCAAATTTCTGCGCCTCGTCGAAGCCGTGAATCGTGTCGTCGTTGTGTAGGATGAACTGCATCTCAAGCCCCTGGATTTGTTGCCTCTATCAAACAGTTAGGGGCGATCCCGAGGGTTTCAAGGGCAGGAGGATAATCACCTTCTTCTTTGCCAAAATACTCCGGGGGAGTCGCGCCAGCGACGGGGGCAGCGCCCCCGCAATCAGCCGATGACGTCCTGAAACTCACGCCATTCACGCGCGCTCATGCCCGAATTTTCCTGGTTGACCTCCTCGCCCTTGAGCATCCGGCGCAGGCAGTCCATCGCCTGCGCGCTCAGCGTGACGGCCCCCATGCGGTAATCCTCGAACGCCTTGTGGGCGTGCGGCACCCAGTCGGCCACAATGCGCGAGATTTCCTCGGCATAGACGCGTATTTCATACTGCGCATGAAGATCGGCCCGCAGGCGCAGGAAATGAAACAGGTTATGCAGATCGACCTTCCAGTACCACTGGGTATAGATGTTCATCGGCAGGTTCATGCGCGCAAGTTCGCGCGCCAAGCCCTGCTTGCCATCATCCGAGATCATTTCCTCGTAATGGTCGTAACACCGCGCCGCATCGGTTTTCAGGATTTCCAGAACGCGGGCCGATTCCTCGGCCGTCAGCGGCGCGCCCCGGCCCTGGTTGTTGACGGTTGACTGCGCCGCCAGCTGTTCGGGGGCGGGGATATAGAATTCGCGGTCAAGGATGGAATAGCGGGCCGAGTATTCGTTCACATTGGCGGTCCGGTGGCGGATCCACTGGCGCGCAACAAAGACCGGCAGTTTGACATGCAGCTTGATTTCGCACATCTCGAAGGGCGTGCTGTGCCAGTGGCGCATCAGATAGCGGATCAGCCCCTCGTCATTCTGCACCGATTTCGTGCCCTTGCCATAGGACACCCGCGCCGCCTGGCAGATGGCACTGTCATCGCCCATATAGTCGATCACCCGCACGAACCCGTGATCCAGCACCGGATGGGCGGTGTACAGGTGCTTTTCCATGCCCGGTGCCGTCACCCGCAGCGTTCGGTTTTCCTTGGCACGGGCCTGTTCTATTTCGGCTTGCTGTTCGGGGGTCAGGGTCATGGGGGCCTCGAATCGTTGTTTCCCATATATTGCCATTATCGCAAGGTCGAATACCAGCCTTGGGGGCAATTTGCTGTTGCCCCGCAGCGGCGAATTCGAGAGAGTTGGCGCAAGTAATCAGCATGCAAGGGGGCAAGACACATGAAGATCCGCTATCTGCACACGATGGTCCGCGTGAAGGATCTGGAAGAAAGCATGAAATTCTATGCCCTTCTCGGGCTCGAGGTCACGCGCAGGCGCGATTTCCCCGAAGGGCGCTTTACGCTGGTATTCATGGCGCCGCCGGGGCAGGAGGACTGCCCGGTCGAGCTGACCTGGAACTGGGACGGCGACCCCGGCCTGCCCAGCGACAGCCGCCATTTCGGCCATCTCGCCTATGAGGTGGAAAACATCTATGACATGTGCCGCCACCTGATGGATAACGGCGTCACCATCAACCGCCCGCCGCGCGACGGGCGCATGGCGTTTGTGCGCAGCCCCGACAACATCTCGATCGAGCTGCTGCAGATGGGTGGCGCGCTTGAACCTGCCGAACCCTGGGCTAGCATGGAAAATATCGGGCACTGGTAGGCTGTTCACCCCTTGATGAACGGCGCGCGCAATCCTATATTCAGACCGTCCCGCAAGGGACTATGGCGATAAACGCGCCCGTAATAAGCGGACCGGACCCGGGGGCGGTACCCGGCGGCTCCACCAAAATCCTTCATTTGGGGATCATGGGGCCGAAACAGGATCGACGGACGTCTAAAGGGGTTAGCTTTCGCCCGGTGAGTTACCACCGTTATCGGTACATCTAAGCTAGTTGCAAATGACAACAAAGCTCCGATGGCCCTCGCTGCGTAAGCAGTGCGGTTCATCGAAACCTTCAAGTCCAGCCCTCTAGCAAGGACTGGCGGGGTTCGCAGGCACCTGGCAACAGAAGCCTGCACTTTTCTTTTCAAAACAGCGTGTAATGGCCGAACGTTCATGTCAGATATGAACGCCCGGCTCTGTGATCACACATACAGGTAACGCGCGGATGCGCCCAGGCGGTCGCGGCGTTCGCGCAGTTCCAGCCGGCCGATGGTGCGCAGATGCACCTCGTCCGGGCCATCGACGATGCGCAGCGCCCGGCCCCAGGTATAGATGTCGCCCAGCGGTGTGTCGGGGCTGATGCCCATGGCGCCAAAGACCTGGATCGCGCGGTCGGACACCTCGCATTGCAGCTGCGGCACCAGCGTCTTGATCATCGAGATTTCCTTGCGCGCTGCCCGTGCCCCGTGCCGGTCGATCAGCCAGGCGGTTTTCAGCACCAGCAGGCGCGCCTGTTCGATC
>WFQE01000040.1 GCA_015487165.1 Paracoccaceae bacterium
CATTGCAGCTGTGGCACCAGCGTCTTGATCATCGAGATTTCCTTGCGCGCGGCCCGCGCCCCGTGCCGGTCGATCAGCCAGGCGGTTTTCAGCACCAGCAGGCGCGCCTGTTCGATCATCACCCGCGAGCGCGCGATGCCCTCCAGAACATTGTCGCGCTCGGCCAGGTATTTGCCGAATGTCCGGCGATCCTGCACCCGGTCGCACATCAGGTCCATCGCCACCTCGCATTGTCCTATCGATCGCATGCAGTGGTGAATCCGCCCCGGCCCCAGACGCGCCTGCGCCATCATGAAGCCGTCGCCCTCGTTGCCCAGCAGGTTGCTGGCCGGCACGCGCACATTTTCAAAGGTGATCTCGCAATGGCCTTCGGGCGAGAAGTGGTTGAGGATGTTGATGTTGCGCACCACTGTCACACCCGGCGTGTCCATGGGCACCAGCACCATGCTCTGCTGGCGGTGGGGTTCGGCGTCCGGGTCGGTCTTGCCCATCACGATCAATATGCGGCAATCGGGATGCGCGGCATTGGTGATGAACCATTTGCGCCCGTTGATGACATATTCATCGCCCTCGCGGCGGATGCTGGTCTGGATGTTGGTGGCATCGGACGAGGCCACATCCGGTTCGGTCATCGCGAATGCCGAGCGGATCTCGCCCGCCAGCAGGGGTTTGAGCCACTGGTCATACTGCTGGGGGGTGGCAAACATGTGCAGCAGCTCCATGTTGCCGGTGTCGGGTGCCGAGCAGTTGAACACCTCGGAGGCCCAGAAGACATGGCCCATGATCTCGGCCAGCGGCGCATAGTCGAGATTGCTCAGCCCCTCGCCGGGCTCGTCCTCGCGCAGGGACGGCAGGAACAGGTTCCACAGCCCCTCGGATTTCGCCAGCGCCTTGAGATCCTCCATGAAGGACACCGGGTATTTGCCCGCCTTCACCTCTTCATGCCACTGTTTGTCACGCGGCACGATATGGGCCTCCATGAAATCCGTCAGCTTCGCCTGAAGCTCCTTGCAGCGGTCGGAATAGTCGAAATCCATCTTGTTGTTCCTTCGGTGGTTGCACGCATCGTCGGTTTCAAGGATCGGCACACAATGCCGATTACTGTTCCTGTTTCTCATCCTCGGCCAGCTTTGCCGCATGTCTGCGCAACACCGCCTTGATGATCTTGCCGTTGACATTTCGCGGCAGGGGATCGTCACTGATGGTGAAACGGTCGGGTATCTTGTAGTCGGCAACACGCTCGGCAAGGAATGCCCGCAGCTCACCCGCGCCAAGCGACGCATCATGTGTCACCACGAAGGCATGGGATCGTTCGCCAAGAATGGGGCAGGGATACGGAACCAAGGCAGCCTCTTCCACGCCGTCGAGCTGCATCAGCAGGTTTTCGATCTCGACGCTGAAGATCTTGTAGCCGCCGCGATTTATCATATCCTTCTTGCGATCGAGGATTCGGATATGGCCCTGCGCGTCACGGGTGGCAATGTCTCCCGATTTCCAGAAACCGTTATCGAAGGATGCGGCGTCAGCCTCGGGATTGTTCCAGTATCCCGGAACCACCATGGGCCCCTTGATCAACAGTTCACCTTCGCGGCCATCCGGCAGATCCACGCCCGATTCATCGACGATTCGGACCTCGCCGCATGGCACGACCTTGCCAACGCTGTCGCCGGCATTTGTATCGCCCAGGGGAACGATGGTGGTTGGTGACGTCGTTTCGGTTGCTCCATAGGCGTTGTGAAGACCAAGATGGGGCAGAACCTGCGCCAGACCTTCTCGCACGGCATCGGGCATGGGGGCGCCACCGAACGCACCGATGCGCCAATTTTCCAGCCCCTCGGGGGCAAGCGCCCGACGATGCAGCAGCAACGCATACATGGCCGGAACCAGAACAGTGTAGGTCATCGCATGCCGCCGGGCGAGTGCAACGAATTCATGGGTGTCGAATTCGGGCATCATCACGGTTGTCCCCGCACAGCCGATCATCGTCATGATCTGGGCAATCAGCCCCGTGACATGTGTGCAGGGAACGGCGAGAACCGTGCATTCCCCATCCTCAAGACCAAGGCATTCCTGGAAATGGATAACCGAATGAACCATCCCCAGATGGCACAGCTTTGCGCCCTTGGGCTTGCCCGTCGTTCCCGAAGTGTACAGCAGGACCGCGCAGGCTTCCTCGTCAACAGGGGGCTGATCCGGGACGCGGCCCCGGCCCGCGGCAATCACTTCGTCAAATGGGGTTGCATCCTTGCGGGTCGCGTTGGCCCCGATCAGGAATTCGAGGGATGCAACCTCTCGCGGCGCGGGCTGCTGGTCGGCGGTCACATCGTCGAAAAGTGCCGCACGTACACCGGCATCATCATAAAGTGCAGCAAGTTCCGCCTTGCGGTGCCGATGGCCGACGGGCATGGCGATAAAACCGGCCTTGAAGCATGCAATGACCGCCACCACGAAGGCTGCCTTGTTGGCCGTATTCAGGGCAAGACGATCACCAGCGCACAGACCCAGTTTCTGTAGCCCGGCAGCAAGATCTGCAGCGGACCGATCGAGATCGGCATAGGTCATGGAGCCGGAGGAGTCGTGTATGGCCACCCGATCAGGTGCCCGCGAAACTGCCTGGTCGAACATGGCACGCATGTCGCGGGGCCGATCCCGATAGCAAAGAATGTCGCGATCGCCGAAATGCGTTTCGCGATGAATTTCCCGAACGGTCAGTCCAGCGTCAGTCACCTTTTGTCCCCCCCTTTTGCAGGACCGTCAATGCACAGCGGCAAACATGATCTTTTCCTCGTCCGCCTCATGGGCCGAAAATTCCTCGACGATCTGGCCCTGCCGTGCCACGAGGATGCGGTCGGAAAGAACCATGATTTCGGGCAGGTAGGAGGAAACGACAACCACGGCGATGCCCTCGTCGGCCAGCTCTTCGATGAACTGGTGAATTTCCTGGATCGCGCCCACATCGACACCGCGCGTCGGTTCGTCAAAAATCACAATCCTGGGCTTTTTGGTCAGTGCCTTGGCGATCACCACCTTCTGCTGATTTCCGCCCGACAGCTCGATCACCCTGGCGTTTGAACTGATTGCACGGATTTTCAACCTGTCGATCCAGTATTGCGCCAGCTCTCGGGCCTGTTTCGTGCTGATGACGTTCCAGGGATGTCCGGTGGCGACGGTATCGCCCACCTGGATGTTTTCCTGGATGGTCATGTTCTCGAAGATGCCCTCGGTCTTGCGGTCTTCGGTGACATAGATGATCCCGTCGGCCACGGCGGGGCTGGGAACGCGATATCTGACCCGCCGCCCCTCGAGAACGATATTTCCCCCATGGAACGTGTTGCGCTTGTAGATGCCCGCCACGATCTTCATCATTTCGGTTCGACCCGAGCCGATCAGGCCGAAAACACCGGTAATCTGCCCGGCAAAGACCGAAAACGACGCGTTTCTGACCATCGCGCCCATGGAGATGTTTTCGACGCTCAGCACGCGCCGCCCGGCCTTGCGCTGACGGACGTCGCGCTCGTGCAGATCGGCATAGGCCGAGTTGCTCAGGTCGCGGCCAATCATGCCGCGCACGATACGCGCGCGATCGAATTCCGCTGCAGGGCCGGAATCAACAATCTGGCCGTCGCGCATGACGGTGATCCGGTCGGAAATTTCCAGTGCCTCTTCCAGGGCGTGCGAAATGAAGATGATCGAGACCCCCTCCTTTCGGAGGCGGCGGAGAAGGCCAAAGAAATGGTGTTTTTCCTCGGGCGTCAACGAAGCCGTGGGCTCGTCGAAAATGATCACCCGGGCATTGTGATGCACGGCACGCGCGATTTCGACCATCTGCCGCTTGGCCGCACCCAGTTCGGCCACGTTCTGAGTCGGATTGACGGTGAAATTCATCTTTTGCAGAAATTGCTGCGCCGCGATGTTCAGTCGGCGCAGGCCATTGAACATCTTTTCGTCACCCAGATAGATATTCTGGGCCACCGACATGGCAGGAACCATGCTGTTTTCCTGATAGACCATCGCCAATCCCCTGGCCAATGCGTCGGCGGGGGAATCAAAAACGACCTCGTGCCCATCAAGATACAGCTTGCCCGATGACAAGCGGTGCACGCCCGCAATCACCTTTGTCAGCGTTGACTTGCCGGCGCCATTTTCGCCAACCAGCGCATGTATCTCGCCCGGCGCCAGCGCGAAATCGATATCTGAAATGGCGACCGCGCCATGAAAGTCCTTCATGCCCTTGCGGATCTCGACGATAGGCGTGTCAGTCATCAAGGGCTCCTTTCTCGGGCACGACAACCACCACCCCGTCGCCTTTTGCCCCGATCCACAGATGTGGGGCTCCATTGCGCCCATGCAGTGCCATGCTGGTCACCCCATGCACATGGCCGTTGGCCCGGCTATGCAGGCTGGCGGTCGGTTCAAGATGTTTGTCCAGATGCACCACCAGGCCATAGGATCGCGTCGGCGCCCAGGGTTTGAGCACCCCCATCTGCTTGACCCCGCCACCCTGGAGGGGTTCGCGGAAATCGCTGCCCGAACGCAGGCAAGGCGCAATCCAGAACTCCGGCTTCATGGACGCAATCATGCGCTGGCGATATTCCGTTTCACGCAGAACGAATTCGATCAGCTGATTGCGCGGGGCAAAGATGGCCAGCCAGAACCCGCCTCCGCTGTCGGGAACGATCCTTGCAGGATATCCGGGCAGGCCTGCAAGTGGTGTCTCTTCCGGACGGATCACGCCATCGCGCCGGTTGCCGGGTGGCAGGCGAACCAGACGATGCCGCCAGCTTTCCGAAACAAGAATGGCGCCGTCATCCATCCTTGCCAGGCCGTATGGCCAGGCCAGGCCCCGGGCAATTTCGCTTGTCGTGTCACTCCTGGTATCCCAGCGGTGAATTGCGCCGCTCTTGCCCAGGGTCATGAGGTCGCGCTGCCACTGCTCGGGCCCGTTGCTCTGCGATCCGCTCGCAATCCAAAGATCGCCTTCGTCAAACAACAGGGCCGTGGGACACGGGATGGAAATCTCGGCCGCGGGTTGCGACTGCCCCTGCTCGATCACCGCCACCCGTCCCGAGGCAAGGCCGACCGCAATACGTCCCGAGTTATCTGTGGCAAGTGCCGAGATCGGATCGGGAAACTGGTGAATGGGACAGGGCCCGCCGGATGCATCGAGATGAAGGAGTGTACTGCCGCTACTCGCCAATAGACGGCTGCCCGATGAAACCAGATTGTCGACACCCTCGACCTCAAGGGCAGCTTCCAATGTGTCGAGTATTTCATTGGGCTTCAGCGCACCGTCCATGACGGGCACAAAGACGCTTGCATCTCCGCGACCAAAGAAACGGTCGATCTGTTGTCGCAGCGCAGTCATCATTTTTTTGCCCTCCAGTCAGGGCCCCAATAGGTCGCCACCCCCTGCCAGTCGGGGTCGGCCCCGGGAATTTTGTACTTGCCGATCCGGTTGTTGTAGATGCCCCCAAGATACAGGTACCCTTGATGTTCGCGCATTGACGTCACCATCGGATGGTTGACCCCCCCGAGATCCCACAGCGCATCCAGGATTTCACCCTGTTCATTGAACTTCACCACGCATCCGGTGTTGATGTTCGGGAAAAGCCAGTTTGACGACGCCACCCTTTGAGACATGCGTTTACGAAAATCCGGCATCTGCAGGGCCAGGTCGATCGCGGGGCCGCGCATTCCCACCAGGGCCAGCCAATAGTTTCCGTCGGAGGCACGATTGATGTTGTCGGGATAGCCGGGCAGGTTGTCGATCAGTATCTCGACCTTGCCTGCCTTTGGTCCGTCGAACCAGTAGCGCGATATGCGGCAGGCCCATGTTTCGGCAAAGAACAGCGACTGGCCGTCCAGCGCGATGCAGATACCGTTGGGAAAGCGCAGGCTGGGAAGAACCGTTCTTGTCTTGCCGCTATCCGGGTACCAGCAGACGATCCGTCCGTTGCCCCGGCTTTCGATCACATCCACGGGCCATGTTTCCAGATCGAAACGCTTGGTCGCCTCGGAAAAGAAGATCCGGCCGTCCGGTGCGATATCCAGATCATCTGCAAGGCTGAGCCGCGAATCGTCGATGATCGACGTCCATGAACGGTTGGTCTGGTCGGTCACCTTGCTGACATTTCCGGCGGGATCGACCTTGTAGACCCCCATGCCGCTGACGCAACTGACAAGGTTTCCATCCCGGTCAAAGGCCATCCCCAGCGGGTGGCCCCCGGTATGCGCAAAGATCTCGTGGCGGGTATGATCCGGGCCGAAGAACCGGACAATGTCCCCGTGCCGCGTGCCGCAGTACAGGTTTCCATCCGAGTCGAGAATCACATCCTCCGGCCCTTCGATCTGACCCAGACCGATCACATCTACACGGCGCAGCTTGTCATTGACGGCATAAGGCGAACCGCTGTCAGCCTCGGTCGGAGGGGAATCCGGCAGCCGCACATAGGTTGGCGAGACATATACCTTGTTCAGTATCTTGCCCCGGTTCTTGCTCCAACGCACTTCGATGATAACCGAGGCCAGCAGGATCAACCCAAAGATCAACGCCGTTGCGCCGCCCTGAATGCCAAACTGCACAAGGGCATTGGACAACAGCAGCACGATGAGGGATCCGAACACGGCCTTGGCCACCGAGCCGCGCCCTCCACCCAGGCTCGTGCCACCCAGGATTGCCGCCGTCAGCACGACCAGTTCCATCCCCTTTCCGGTTTCGGCGCCGGTGCTGGCAAGGCGGGCTGCGTACATGTAGGCGGCCATGGCCGTCAGCGTTCCGCTTGCTACATAGGTAAAAAAGACCGTCCGCCTGACCTTGATTCCCGCGTTGTAAGCAGACCGCCGCGAACCGCCCACGGCCATCAGGTGCCAGCCCGGGCGCATTCTGCTGATCACGATATGGGCGACAACGAGAATCGTTGCGGCAATCAGAAAGGTGTAAGGCACGGTGTCAAACAGGGCGCCGTCCCCGATCTGGGCCCAAAGCTCGGAATCTGGAAAGACCGACGAGATCTCCAGCGAATACCGCAGCAACAGCATGTCGACAACGGCACGAAAAATGATCAGCGTCACCAGCGTGGTCAGAAACGCCCGCATCTTGAAATAGCCGATCAGGACCCCGTTCAGCGCCCCGCATCCGATACCGGCAGCAAGTGTGACGACAAGGGCGAGCAGCGGATCAAGAGACAGCACATGCACACAATACAGGGCCACGAAATTCGCGATCGCAAAGATCGAGCCCACCGAAAGATCGATCCCGCCGCCCAGCATGACGATGGTCATGGCCAGCGTGACAAGGCCCAGCTCGGCGAACTGGCGGCTGTATTCACCTACGGCGTAAGCGTCAAAGAAACCGGGAAGGCTGAAATACAGGCTGACAACAAGAACGGTCAGAACCGAGAACGGTATGGCATTGTCGATCCAGCGCTTGGAAAGGATTTCCCCAAGCACATGATCGGGTATCAGGCGGTATCGCCATTTTCGGTAGAGATCGGTTCTGAACACGGTTGACCTCGGGTGCGAAGTACGGGGTTGGGGGCGGCGCCACGAAGGCGCCGCCTGACTATTGACCGACGGTTATCTCGACTTGAGGTCGTCCACCGTCCAGCAGGCCCCGAAGGTCCGATATTTTTCCAGGTTGTCGCGGGTCAGCATCTGCAAGGGTGTATACAGGGTATACTTGTAGGCGCCCGGCTTGAAACCCGACTGCAGGATGCTCTCGATCGCATTGGACAGATCGCGCGCCTGGCCGGGAACGTCATAGCTGATATCGAGATCGAAAACACCCTGGCGCAGGTTGTCGCAACCGGCCTTTCCGCCGCCACCCGAGGTGACCACGAAAACCGAATCCGCCTTGCCCGCCTGCTTGACTGCGGCCCCTGTTCCCACATCCATGCCGTCCCAGAAACCGATGATCCCGCAAAGATCGGGGTTCTGCTGCAGGGTGGTTTCCGTGATGGCGCGCGCCTTGGTCGCGTCCCAATCGGCGGCCTGGTTGGAGACGATCTTGATTTCGGGATGTTTGCTCAGAACATCCGATATTCCGCGCAGCTGATAGGCGCTGGCGGCGGCCGTCACGACACCTTGGACGATGGCGACCTTGCCGGACGTTCCGGCGCCACAGCGTTCGACCACTGCCTGGGCTGCCCGTCGTCCGATATCTACATAATCAGCGCCGATAAAGGCATCGGTTGCATAGGCGGACTTCATGTTGATCTGCACGACATGAATGCCGCGTTTTTCAGCCTTGCGTAACAGCTTGGCATAGGTCTGGACGTCGGGGTTGTGGGCCACGATCACATCGGGCCTTTCCGCAATCAACGAGGCGATGGCTCGCGCTCCGGCATCGGCGCTCCAGTTGGGGTCACGCACATCGACCGAAATCCCGAGCGGTTCAAGCTGGCTTTTCATGCCGGCATACCAGCCGTCGGACAGGTCGAATCCCAGCGCGACCGGGACGAAAACCACCTTCTTGCCCTTGAGAGCATCATAGACAGCCGCCCGCTGGGGGTCATTAATACCCATCTTTCCGGTCTGCGCGCCGCTTGCAAGCGGGGCTGCGATAGTCAGTGCCGCCGCCGCAATCACCTTGATCATCTGTTTCATTTGTTCCTCCCGGGGTTGAAATTGATGTTGTGTTGCAGAGGGTCAGATATCCCCCTGCTGGCTTGTCTGCTCGTCCCTCGGATTGAAGATCGTGTCCGCCAGTATCGCCGCCAGCAAGATGACCCCCTTGATCAGGTTTTGCTGGATGTAGGATACATTCATGATGATCATGCCGTTCAGCAGGGTGCCGATGAGAAGGGTCCCGAAAACCACATTCTTCATGCTTCCCTTGCCGCCTGACAGGCCTATTCCGCCAACGACAACGACCATCAGAACGTCGTAGATCAGCGTCGAATTGAAAATCCGCGTATTGATGTTGTTGACCGCGCCTGCCGTAAGAAGCCCTGCAAAATAGGCCACCAGCCCCGCAAATACATAGATGACGACGGTGATCGGTCGCACCGGAACCCCCGCCGAGCGGGCTGCGACCGGATTATCCCCCATGGCATAGACGAACAGGCCAAAAGCCGTCTTGCGCAGAATGATTTCCGTAATGACAAGAACCGCAATGAAACACAGGATCGATACCGGAATCCCGTGAAACAGTCCCCGCCCGAGGTAAACCACCCATCCAGCATCATCCGGAAGGTAATTCGCCTCGCCGGACAGGAAAAGTGACCGGCCCAGCCCATAGATCACATAACCCATGGCAAGCGTGGCAAAGACCGCGGGCAGATCGGCATAGGCAATGATCAGGCCTGTTGCCGATGTGACGATCAGAACAAACAACAGGCCAAGCAGCGCCCCTTGCCAGAACGGCAGCCCTTGCGGGAAATAGGGGTTTGGCTGTGCCAGGACCACGGCAACCGCGGTGCCCATGGCAAGTGTTGCAACCATCGACAAGTCGATCCCGCGACTTATCACGACAACCCCCATGCCAACGCTCAGTATCCCCAGAACCGAAACGCTCCTCAGCAGCGTGAGCAGATTTCCGACCGACAGAAAGCCGGGCAGAAACAGGGCAAACGCAGCGAACATGACAACCGTTATGGTGACGATGATGCTTTCCTGCGTCAGCTTCAGCCGCCGTACCGGGCTGGCTGTGTGCGTGCCATCTGAGCGATCTTGTACCGTTTTCATCTTGTATTCCGGCAATATGTTTGTCACTTTGTCTGACAATCACACATACGATAGGCAAACGATGGCAAGAATTGCAACAATAATTTGAAGATGATGTAGACAGAGCCCAGATTCCGTCTGGTCATCCGCAACAAAAGCAAAAAAGGAGCCTGTCTTGAAAGGACGCCCGATCGTAATACCCACATCCTATCAGGAGGTCTTTCGCCAGCTTGAGGCCGCGATTCTGCGTGGCGAGCTTGCCATTGGCGAACCCATTCCCACCGAAGCGGCCCTGTGCGACATGTTCAAGGTCAAGCGGTCATCCGTACGCGAGGGTATCAGACTGCTGGAGCAAAGCGGCCTCGTCACCCGCAACGCGGCACGGCGCCTGGTGGTGACCGCCCCGGACACCCGGCGTTCGTCGGAAAACTTCATCCGCTCGGTCACACTGAACCAGGTGACGCTGGAAGAGCTGTGGCGCGTCGAGATCGAGCTCGAAACCCTTGCCTGCAGGCTGGCCTGCCAGAACATGTCGGCCGAAAGCCTCGATCGCCTGTCCGAAAATATCCAGCAAACCCGCGACAATCGTGACGATGCCAAGGCGATCATCCGCATAGACATGGATTTTCACCGTCTGATCACCCAGGCCGCGGGCAACAAGGCGCTGACAATCGCACGTGATCCGCTTGGCATCCTGCTGTATGCATCGACGGATTTCGTCATCACCCGCCTTGCACAGTCAACCGAACGCCTGATTGCCGCGCATCAGCGAATCTTTGACGCACTGGCCGCCGGTGACGAAGAAACCGCTGTAACCTGGATGAAAAAGCATCTGAACGACTTCAAGCGCGGCTGCATCATGGCAGGCGCCGATTTCAATCAGCCGATCGCGGATTTTGTCGATCACGACACCCTTGCCGCACTCATCCGCAACCCCCCGGGACAGGGACTGCAATGAACCAGAAAGACGACATTCCATTTGACGCGTTGCGCCGCCATCTTGCATCCACGTTTCCAGACGATGGGCCCTTGCAGGAAATACGCCGATATGCGGGCGGTCAGTCGAACCCGACATATCTGCTGGTCATGTCGGGGGGCAGGAAACTCGTTCTCAGGCGCAAGCCCCACGGCAAGCTGCTGAAATCGGCACATGCGATCGAGCGGGAATATCGCGTTCAAAAGGCGCTGTGGGACAGTGGCGTACCGGTGGCCCGCATGCTGCTTTTGTGCGAGGACGACAGCGTGATCGGCGTTCCCTTCTACGTCATGGAACATGTCGAGGGGCGCATTTTCTGGGATCCGCTGCTTGCCGACATACCGCCTGCAGACCGATTGGCATATTATCGTGCAATGGCTGAAACCCTGGCCTCGCTGCATCGGGTAAATATAGATGCCGCCGGGCTGTCGGATTTCGGACGCCCCGGCAACTATTTCCAGCGCCAGATCGCCCGCTGGGGGAAAGCCTGGCGTGCGGGGAAAACCTGCGAGCGCCCGGACATGGAAAGGCTGCTGGCCTGGCTGGAAGAAACGCCTTGCCCGGCAGATCAGCGCGTGGCGCTGGTCCACGGCGACTATCGGATGGACAACATGATCTTCCATGCGTCCGAGCCCCGAGTGATTGCTGTCCTCGATTGGGAGATCTCGACGCTCGGGCATCCGTTTTCCGACATTTCCTATCAATGCATGCAATGGCGCCTGCCTGCCGATGGGGCCTTTCCCGGCCTTGAAGGCGTGGACCGAACCACCCATGGCCTGCCAACCGAGCAAGAGTATCTGCGCCTGTATTGTCAGGCCGCCGGCATCGGCGAAATCCCGCAATGGCCCTATTACATTGCGTTCAACTGTTTTCGCATGGCGGCAATTCTCGACGGCATCCTTCGGCGTGTCGCTGACGGTACGGCCGCAGATCCCGACCGGGGGCGCGAAATGGGCAAGGTCATCCCCGATCTTGTGGCCATGGGCCTTGAACAGATCGGAACGCAGGCCTGAAACACACGAAAGAGAGAAACCATGGATTTTTCCACCCCACCCCTTGCCAGGGAACTGGCCGACAGAACAAGGGTTTTTGTGCGGGAAAAGATCATTCCCTTTGAAAAGGATCCGCGCTGGGGCGCCCATGGCCCCAGCGAGGAGATGCGCACCGAGATGAACGACCTGGCCCGTGAGGCAGGCCTGTTCATGCCTCACGGGCCGCGCGAATATGGCGGGCTGGGGCTGAACATGATTGAGCGGGCATTCGTATTCGAAGCGTCGGGCTATTCCATGCTGGGCCCGGTAGCGATGCATTGCGCCGCCCCTGACGAGGGCAACACCCATCTTCTGGACGTGGTTGCCAGCCCCGAACAGCGCGACAGATATCTGGGCCCGCTGACAAGGGGGGCGCGATCCTGCTTTGCCATGACCGAGCCCGATGGCGCGGGATCCGACCCTTCGCTGCTGGCAACTACGGCCAGACACACCGGCAAGGGGTATGTCATCAACGGGCGGAAATGGTTCATCACAGGTGCCCGCGGGGCAGATTTCATGATCATCATGGCGAGGATCACCGGGGGGCCACATGACGGCGAGGCAACCATGTTCCTTACCCCCTTGCCGCGCGAGGGGGTGGTTCTGGTAAAGGAACAGAACTCGATGGACAGCTCGTTCACGGGCGGCCATGCGGTTGTGGAATTCCGCGACCTCGTGCTGCAAGAGGAAGACATCCTTGGCGCACCGGGCAAGGGGTTCGAATATGCACAAGTACGGCTTGCACCAGCACGCCTGACCCATTGCATGCGCTGGCTGGGGGCGGCGCAGCGGGCGCAGGATATCGCCGCCGATCATGCCACAAGGCGCATGGCCTTTGGCAAGCCGCTTGCCAGCCACGAGGGCGTCAGCTTCATGCTGGCTGACAGCGAAATGGAAATGCGCAGCGCGCGGCTGTCGATGCTCCAGGCCTGCTGGTTGCTCGACCAGGGCATGAGGGGCACCACCGAAAGCTCGATGGCCAAGGTGCAATGTTCGGAAGCCGTGTGGAACGTGGTCGATCGCGCGGTTCAGATTCTGGGCGGCCAGGGGATGACGGATGATACCATCGTCAACCGCATCTTTCGCGACATCCGCGCATTCCGCATCTATGACGGCCCGTCTGAGGTGCATCGCTGGTCGATCGGGCGCAAGGTCGCCAAGGCAATCAAAGGGAGAAACGAGGTTGTGAGATGAACATGGATCTGTTGGGGAAATCCGCTGTCGTTACCGGTGGCTCACGC
Source organism: Paracoccaceae bacterium (assembly GCA_015487165.1). GTDB lineage: Bacteria > Pseudomonadota > Alphaproteobacteria > Rhodobacterales > Rhodobacteraceae > UBA5972. Next base: position 12,912 of record WFQE01000040.1, read on the forward strand.
GGTATCGGGCTGGCAATCGCACGTGCGCTCATGGATGCCGGGGCCCGCGTTCTGATCACCGGGCGCAACCGTAAGACCCTTGATGACGCGGTGGCGCAGCTTGGCGATGGCGCGACCGGCTTTGCCGCCGATGTATCAAGCGAGGTCGAGGTTCAGGCCCTGGCAGATCATGCCACCGGACTGTTCGGAAACGTAGATATCCTGGTCAACAATGCCGGCATCAATCCCTGGTACAAACGCACCGAAAACACCGAACTTTCCGAATGGCAGCAGATCATCGACGTGAACCTGACCGGCGTATTCCTGTGCACCCGCATCTTTGGTGGCAGGATGCTGGAACGCGGTCAGGGCGCAATCGTCAATATCACGTCGGTTGCGGCCCACACCGGGTTGCCTCGTGCTGCGGCCTATTGCGCCGCCAAAGCCGGGGTCGAGGCGA
>WFQE01000041.1 GCA_015487165.1 Paracoccaceae bacterium
ACAGACCCTCCATGATGAAGACCTGCCGCTGAAACCCGAGCGTTTCACGCACCTCGTGCCAGACACCGGTGCTTTCGCGCCAGCCGGCAATCGGCGGCACGATCACCGCATCAACCACGCCCAGCAGCGGTGCACACCATCTGGTCCAGAACTCTTGATCGAGCGGGTAAAGGTTCTGGCCATCGCAAGCAGCTATCATGGCGTGAGCATGGGCTATCGGGCTGATCGCCCGGACGCCACGCAACGCCAGATTGCCCGACCAGAACGCCGCCAGATCGGCAACAAATGCAGACCGTTCGAATGACCACACCCCTTGCCGGTCGAGAACGCGCCGGCTGTACGGGGTTGCCAGGTAGCAAAACAGCCCTTGCGCGCGCGATTCCAGATCATCGACGCTGACGCCAACATGCAGAAGATGCGCCTCGACCGCCGCCTCCAGGGCCGGGCTTTCCCAGTCGATCTGCACCGGTAGGCTCATGTCCTTGCCTCCCGCTGCCCCCGGCAGATGCCGGGGGCCCACTCAACAGGGAGGTAAACGGGGGCCCGCAGTACGGGATTCAGCCCTGCCCCCTGGTCAGGCTGTCGAAGGCATGCACTGCCCCATCCCGCGCGATCAAAAATTCTGGAGAAACGGTGATCTCTATCCGGAAGGAATATTGAGAATAGGCCTGAAACGAAGCGTCCATATTTTGTGGAAAACAGAAAACCATTTACCGCATTTCGTGCCTGCGACAAAATGTAGCTGGTGGGGCGATTCGCGGTCACCCCACCAGCGGGTGAAACCGCGCCACCCAACAATGCGCGGACCACCACGGTCACCGGCAGACGATTGCCCATGACCGCTATTGCCAGGAAAGGAGATTTCCTATGGCAACACGGAGACACCCCCTGACGGGTGTCAAACTCAACCCGATAGAGATCGAACGTAAATCCCTTGAGTTCGAGGATGCGGTTACCGCACACATCCTCAGATGCAAAGGGGTTAAATACGCCACGATCGCGCATCTGCTCGGCACAAACCCGGCAAGACTTGGCGAGGTCTTCCGTGGAGAGTGTCATCCGGCTGCCGCAAATGAGGCACTGCGCCTGATGCGTTAACTCAACATCGGCGGGTGAAGTTTCGCTACCACCTGACAGGGAGGCACCCGCCGCCCTAACAGCAAATTCAGGAAAAAGGCCGCGGAGGCTGGAAACCCCCGCGGCAGGTTGTCCACCGGCATGACAAGCAGCAGCCTGTGAGGCAGAGGCCGGTGGATATGTCTGAAGGCCACTCACCAGTAAGCCCCCGTGACGTCTTCGCCGCTCTCGGCCGCATCGGCCTTGCGGACGTTGAAACAGGCATTCTGCACGCTGACTGCGGAGCGCCCGAATGCGCGGGCGATCTCGCCCCAGGTCCAGCCGTCGATCTTGCGCCGGATCCACTCCAGCAGCTCCTCGTCGCGCTCGCGCGGGATATGCCGGATGCGCATCATTCGTACGCCTCCAGAATCTCGCGCGCCTGCCGCAGCGCGCCAAATTCCGCTGACTTTGAATACTGACACCTGCCCATACCAGCCTTATGGTGACAGCAGTCATGAACAGGGAAAGACGGCCCCATGTCAGACGACGATGTGAATTGGGCGAAGACGACCTTCGTAGACAGCTTCGCAACCACAGAGCTTGTATTTCCACAAGCCAGCGTCATTGGTCTTCGCCTTTACGACAGCACTGCAGAACCGCACGAACCAGGTCACAAGGCAAACCCGTTCCAGTTCCGGCTTTCCCCGTCGCGCGCCCGCGCACTCGCACAAATGCTGCTCGAATGCGCCGATGAAACGGAAGGCGTCGGTCACAATCGGCAATAGCAATCACACGAACCCGCACCGGCTTTCCTGCGCTCAGCATCTTGATCGCCGCCGATGTCCGCCGCTCATCCGCCATCGGCTCCGAATGAAAAATCGCGGTCATCTTTGCACCTCCAGAATCTCGCGCGCCTGGCGCAGCGCCTCAATGGCCTCATCAACCTCGCGTAGCGCCTCGGCC
>WFQE01000042.1 GCA_015487165.1 Paracoccaceae bacterium
AATTTTGCGCAGACAGGGTGGCCCCCTTTCAAGCAAAATTTGCGTCGCAATGGTGGATTTGGGCGAAATCCCGAAGGGACGCGGCGAAAATTGCCCCCAACGCGCGAATTTTCCCTTCCGATCGGACGATCGCTGCGGTCAAATTCATCACGCTGGAAGCAATTTTCCCCAGCGCCGGTGCGATCCGGTGATTGCCAACAGGCCCTGGCCGATTTTGCCTATGATGCGACCATACCCGGTGCTTGCACAGACCGCCTGCGGGCGCTAAACGATGCCGACCCCAACGCTGAGGATTTCAGGCATGTCGATCGACAAGGAAACCGCGCGCCGTGTGGCGCATCTGGCCCGCATCAAGGTGGAAGAAGGCGATCTTGAAACGCTGGCCGGCGAGCTGAGCAACATTCTGGGTTTCATGGAGCAGCTGAACGAGGTCGATGTCGAGGGCGTCGAGCCGATGACCTCGGTCACGCCGATGGCGCTGAAACGGCGCAAGGACGAGGTCACCGATGGCGGCTATCAGGACAAGATCCTGTCAAACGCGCCCGACGCCCGCGAGGGCTTTTTCGCGGTTCCCAAGGTGGTGGAGTAAGCAACATGACCGAGTTGAACAAGCTGACCATCGCTGACGCCCGTGACGCCCTGCGCAAGGGGGATCTGAGTGCCGCCGATCTGACCGAAGGCTGCATCAAGGCCGTCGAAGGGGCCGATGCCCTGAATGCCTACAGCGCCAAGACTTTCGACGCCGCCCGCCAGCAGGCCGAAGCGGCCGACCAACGCCTGAAGGCCGGTGACGCGCCCGATCTGTGCGGCATCCCCCTGGGCATCAAGGATCTGTTCTGCACGCGCGGTGTCCCCAGCCAGGCGGCATCCAACATCCTGCGCGGTTTCAAGCCCGAATATGAAAGCACCATCACCAGCCAGCTCTGGGATCAGGGCGCGGTGATGCTGGGCAAGCTGAACATGGACGAATTCGCCATGGGGTCCAGCAACGAAACCTCGGCCTATGGGCCGGTGGTCAGCCCGTGGCGGCGCCAGGGCTCGGATGCGCCTCTGACGCCGGGGGGCTCGTCCGGCGGGTCTGCTGCGGCGGTGGCTGCCGATCTGTGCCTTGCAGCAACCGGCACCGATACCGGCGGGTCGATCCGCCAGCCTGCGGCATTTTCCGGCATTGTCGGCCTCAAGCCCACCTATGGGCGTTGCTCGCGCTGGGGGATCATCGCATTCGCCAGCTCGCTGGATCAGGCCGGCCCGATGACCAAGACGGTGCGCGATGCCGCCATCATGCTGCGCGCCATGTGCGGACATGACCCCAAGGACAGCACAAGCGCCGATATCCCCGTGCCCGATTTCGAGGCCGCCCTGACCGGCGACATTCGCGGCAAGAAGATCGGCCTGCCGCGCGAATACCGCCTTGACGGCATGCCCGACGAGATCGAGAAACTCTGGGCCCAAGGTGCCGAGATGATGCGCGATGCGGGCGCCGAGGTCGTCGATGTCAGCCTGCCCCACACCAAATACGCGCTGCCCGCCTATTATGTGATCGCCCCGGCCGAGGCATCATCCAACCTGGCCCGCTATGACGGTGTGCGTTACGGCCACCGCGCCAGGCTGGACGCGGGCGACGGCATCACCGAGATGTACGAAAAGACCCGCGCCGAGGGCTTTGGCGCCGAGGTCAAGCGCCGGGTGATGATCGGCACCTATGTCCTGTCGGCGGGCTTTTACGACGCCTATTATAATCGCGCCCGCAAGGTACGCGCCCTGATCAAGAAGGATTTCGAAGACGTGTTTGCAACCGGCGTCGATGCAATCCTGACACCGGCCACGCCGTCGGCCGCCTTCGGTCTGGGCGAGATGGCCGATCAGGACCCGGTCAAGATGTATCTGAACGATGTGTTCACGGTGACGGTCAACCTGGCCGGGTTGCCGGGGATTTCGGTTCCGACGGGGTTGAACCATGAAGGGCTGCCGCTGGGGCTACAATTGATCGGGCGTCCCTGGGA
>WFQE01000043.1 GCA_015487165.1 Paracoccaceae bacterium
AGTCTACAAAATTTCCAGCGCCAACCTTGAATAGAACACTGCGAGTTCCCAGCTATTTAGGACTGCAACAAATTGAAAGGATAGTATTATGGGTAAAGGACAAGGTAACGGCGGTGGTTGGCCTAGCCAAACAGGAAACCCTTCTGGAGGCGGCCGTTCAAATGGACCCGCAGGCGGCGGAAAAGGCAAATAAACCCTAGGTTTTCTACCAGTCACTGACAATTTAAGGGCCAGCAAACAATTTCGTTTGCTGGCCTAATTTTTGTTGCTGCATTATTTCCTCATCCATCATCGCCGAACCGAGCCGCAAGAATTCGGAACGCATGCGCCGCAACCAAGGGGACCACGCCGTTGCCGCAGAGCCGAAGCCGGTCCACCCTGTGGGCCAGCCCATCAGCGACTCGACGAACAGAGGGTTTAAGCTGCGGCGCTGATCCGAGGTAGTCTCGCCATCCCCCGAGATCGTCAGGGCCTGGCGGGAATACACGGCGAAATTCGCCAGTTGGTCCATGTGATTGCGTGCTGGTGGCAGTTGTTTCACATGCTCCGGACTGTTGGTGCCCTTCCAATCCCGCGCCAGCGGGGTCGGCCACAGCGAGTGGTGCGACCACTGCGGGTGGTGCGACCACATCCCTGCCACATGGGTCAGGTCGGCGGAGCGGCGGTTGCCCCCGCTCGGCTTGCAGCCGTCGCTCGCCATTGGCGTCGGCCAGTCCCGCGCCATCCGGTCCAGCCCCTTTTCGTTCTTGCGCGCTCCACCCCGTGTGCGGAAACTGTCGGTCTGGGGCGTGGGCCACATCGCAGCCTTGGTCGCAAGGTTCATCCCGTGCTTGCCGGCCAGTTGCGACGGCGTCGGTTTGGTCTGCCGGTTCTCGTTCGCGCTGGCCCTTGGCGTTGGCCAGTTCGTTGCGTCTGGCGAGGATGAACAGCCGCTGGCGTTTATGTGGCGCGCCGACTTCTGCCGCCGTAAACAATCCTTCCGTAACGCCGTAGCCCAGGCCTTCCAGCTCGCCTCTGACCTCGCGATATCCGAGATTGAGATGGGGTGGATGCCACCCTTCCGCAGCGGCATCGCAATGTGCCATGTTTGTGGTGTTACAGCCACACAAAAAGGAAAGGGGCATCCATGAAAGAGGTTACCATAATCGGAGTCGATCTTGCAAAGAGCGTTTTTCAACTTCACGGAGCAGCATCGGACGGAGCTGTTGTGTTCCGAAAGAAATTGACGAGGGTACAGTTTCATAAATTCATGTCTGAGCGTCCAGCCTGCACTGTCGCGATGGAGGCTTGCGCAAGTGCACATTATTGGGCCCGTGAATTGACGGGGTTCGGGCATCGGGTCAAACTGATAGCGCCGGTTTACGTCAAGCCATTCGTGAAGCGACAAAAGAACGACATGGCCGATGCGGAGGCGATCGTTGAGGCGGCACAGCGTCCCACCATGCGGTTTGTCGAGCAAAAGACGGCTTCGCAGCAGGCGCGTGCCGTTGCATTCCGGACCCGTGAACAGCTTGTCGGCCAACGGACCGAAACCATAAATGCGCTGCGCGCACATCTTTACGAGTTTGGCTATGTCGCCCAAAAGGGACTGGGTAACTTGTCCCGCCTTGCCGAAGTTATCGGTGATGAAAATACGCGTCTTCCGGACCTGGTCCGCGATGTATGCCGTGACTTGCTGGAGCAGATAGATCAGTTGACGGCCCGGCTAAAGAAACTGAAGGCCCGGATCGACGCGCTTGCCCGGGAAGGCAAAACCTCGCAACGGCTGCAGACAATGCCCGGGGTCGGGCCGATCACAGCCCTGGCAATCGAAACTTTTGCCCCGCCGATGGGCGTGTTCAGACGAGGCCGCGATTTTGCCGCCTGGCTCGGGCTGGTCCCAAAACAATATTCCAGCGGCGGCAAGCAGCGACTGGGGAAAACATCCAGAATGGGTCAACGTGATATCAGGCGGTTACTGATCATTGGAGCGATGTCGGTGGTAATAGCAGCCTCGCGCAAAGGTGCCCCCGAGGGGTCCTGGCTCAAGCGCATGCTGGCCACGAAACCGCGTCTGGTGGTTGCAATAGCGCTGGCCAACAAGATGGCCCGGGGCATCTGGGCCATGCTCAGCAAACAGGAAGATTACAAGGATCCGATCAGGGCCGGAGTTGCGGGGGATATTACCTGCACCTGACCTGAAATCGGTAAACAGATGTGAGGAAGGCATGAACTGCATGGGCAAATGATCGATCAGATCGGGGTTGGGAAAACCAGGAATCACCTCAGAGCATCAAAAGCTCGCCGTTGAGATTTGGACCTGATCCGCGTATCGCCATACCGGCCAGCGGCGTGTGAAAAGCCGCAAACAAAGGCCTGACACAAGACCGCACTCGATCACATATCCAAAAGTTCAAAAATTCCTTGCAAACCGGGTGGCATCCACACAAGGTGATTGGCGACGTTTTCCAGAAACACCCATTCGGGCTCACATTCCCCGATGACCCGCGCGAAATGCGGCCATAAATGGCGGGGATCGTCTGCCCCCTTTCGTTTGCCCGCGACCGAAAAAGGCTGGCACGGATAGCCGCCAGTGAGGATATCCACCGTGCCACGCCACGGGCGGCCGTCGAAGCTGGCAATGTCGTCCCAGACAGGTGCGTGATCCAGGGCCGCGTCTTCCATCCGCACCACGAGGACGGCCGCAGCATAGGCTTCCCGCTCGACGTAACACACAGTTCGATACCCGGGGCAGGCAATGGTAAGCCCGAGGTCGATCCCGCCGGCACCGGCGCAGAGCGACAGGCCGAAGAACAAGTCGGCGGCTCCGGAAGTGTCTCCGGAGGGATGAAAACCCAGCTCATGCATGCCTCAGCGCGGGTTTTCCGCCAGATCGGCGAAGGTTTGATCTGTGCCATCCAGCGTTGCGGTTTGGCCGGTGAATTGCTGCCAGCGCTCGATGGCCACATCGACGTAGGCCGGGTTCAACTCGATCCCGTGACAGACACGCCCCGTGGTCTCGGCCGCAATCAGCGTGGTGCCGGACCCCATGAACGGCTCATAAATCGCCTGACCAGGACTGGAATTATTCAGGATCGGGCGGCGCATACATTCCACCGGCTTTTGCGTGCCGTGCACGGTGTCCGCATCCTGATCCTTGTTGGCGATCTGCCAGAGCGTGGTCTGTTTGCGGTCCCCCGCCCAATGGCCCTTGCCGGTTTTCTTGACGGCATACCAGCAGGGTTCGTGTTGCCAGTGATAATCCCCGCGGCTCAGCACCAACCGGTCCTTGGCCCAGATGATCTGCGAGCGGACATTGAACCCCGCCGCTTCGAGGCTCTCGGCCACGGTGGCCGCATGCAATGCGCCGTGCCAGACGTAGGCCACGTCGCCCGGGAACAAATCCCAGGCCTCGCGCCAATCCGCGCGGTCATCATTCAGCACCTTGCCGGTGCGCTTGGTGGCCGAAGCGCCGGTCTGGTTTCGCCAACCGGGATCATATTCCACCCCGTAAGGCGGATCGGTGCACATCAGCAGCGGCTTGACACCATCCAGCAC
>WFQE01000044.1 GCA_015487165.1 Paracoccaceae bacterium
GCCCCGCCCCCCAGGCGGGCGCTTTCGCACCCCCCTCGGGTCGGGCGCCGACCTTGTGTTGTATCGTCACCATCCCCCTCAATCCCCCTCGAATACCGGCCGCTCTTTCGCCACAAAGGCGCGATAGGCGCGGCGGAAGTCTTCGGTCTGCATGCAGATCGCCTGCGCCTGCGCTTCGGCTTCGATGGCCTGATCGGGCGTCATGTTCCATTCATGGTTCAGCTGCGTCTTGGTGATGCCATTGGCAAAAGTCGGCCCCTCGCTGATGCGGGTGGCCAGCGCCACGGCCGCCTGTTCAACCTCGTCCGGCGCGTGCAGGGCGTTCCAGAATCCCCACGCCAACCCTTCCTCGGCCGACATGGAGCGCCCCAGATACAGCAACTCGGCCGCGCGGCCCTGCCCGATGATGCGTGGCAGGATCGCGCAGGCCCCCATGTCGCAGCCCGCCAGCCCCACGCGGTTGAAAAGAAAGGCGCATTTCGCCCGCGGTGTTGCCAGGCGCAGGTCGGATGCCATGGCCAGAATGGCACCTGCACCCACGGCCACACCATCGACCGCCGCAATGATGGGCTTGCCGCAATTCAGCATGGCCTTGACCAGATCGCCCGTCATGCGGGTGAATGCCAGCAGGCCCTTCATGTCCATTTCCACCAGCGGGCCGATGATGTCGTGCACATCCCCGCCGGAACAGAAATTCCCCTCATTCGGGGCCAGCACAACGGCGTGGATATCCTCGGCAGCCTTCAGCGCGCGAAATGTGTCGCGCAGCTCGGCATAGGAATCAAAGGTCAGCGGGTTCTTGCGTTCGGGCCGCAGCAGGCGGATGACGGCGACGGCGCCCTGGACCTCCCATGAAAAATGCTGCGGTTTCAGCCCGGCCATGTTGGTCATTCGTCTTTCCCCCTCAAGCGCGCCAGCATGTCGATTGCGCAGTCGATGTCGTCGTTGCTCAGCGGAGCGAACAGCTCGTCCACCCAGGCCTCATGCGTTGCGGCCATCTCGGTGAATGTTTCGCGCCCCTTTTGCGTCAGGCGCACCAATGTCGCGCGCCGGTCGCCTTCGATGGGCACGCGCACCACCAGCCCGTCATTCACCAGCCGGTCGATGATGCCGGTGACATTGCCGTTCGACACCATCAGGCGAGACGACAGTTCCGACATCTTCAGCCCCTCGGGCACTCGATCGAGCATCGCCAGCACGTCAAAGCGGGGAAGGGTGGTGGCATAGCTGTTGCGCATGTTTTCGCGCAGGCGGCTTTCGATATGGCGCGTGGCCTTGAGCATCTGCAGCCACAGCCGCAGGCGCTGTTTGGAAAGCGGCGCGGGTTTGTGCGCGGCGGCCTGTGGGGCGCTGTTCATGCCTGTCATACCTGGCCCCCGGCGATTTCGATGGTCTGGCCGTTGATCGAATCCGAATGTTTCCCGCACAGCCACAGCGCGGCCTCGGCAACCTCGATGGGCTCGACCAGGCGCTTGTGGCGGTTGTCGTGGCTCATCGCGGCCTCGGCCTCGTCGCGCGACAGGTTCGATCGCCGCATGATCAGCTCGGTATTGCGTTCGACGATCGGGGTGCGGACATAGCCGGGGCACAGCGCATTGGCGGTGATCCCCTTGCCCATGTATTCTTCGGACAAGACCCTGGTCAGGCCGACAACGCCATGCTTGCTGGCCGAATAGGCGGCGCCGTATTTCAGGCCCTTCAGGCCCGCGATGGAGCTGACGGTAATGATCCGCCCCCAGCCGCGCTCCAACATCCCCGGCACCACCTCGCGGCAGGTCAGGAAAACGCCGTCGAGATTGGTCGTCATGATGCGGCGCCAGAATTCCAGCGAGGTTTTCGCAAAGGGCGAGGTCTCGGCAATGCCCGCATTGGCCACATGAATGTCGATCAGGCCGCGCGCGTCGATGGCCTGTTTCACGCCGCTCACCACGCTGGCCTCGTCATTCACATCCATCACCAGCGGGTGCAGCCCGGTATTGGCGTCGCAGGCCTCTTGCAGCACCTCGGCACGTCGGCCGGTGATCGTGACCTGTGCCCCGGCACCCGCCAGAATCTGCGCAATCGCTAGCCCGATGCCGGTGCCGCCACCGGTGACCAGCGCGTGCTTGCCCTCAAGTATCATGTCGCGTCCCGTTTCATGCCCTGACATTCATTTCCCTTTCCCGTTCTTTCAGGCGGTAAAGCTGATCGCGCCCGGCCAGATAGGGCAACGGCCAGTTTTCGCCATCGTCGCCCAGTTCGGCGGCGGCGTGCAATGTCCAATAGGGATCGGCCAGATGGGGGCGTGCCATGCAGACCAGATCGGCGCGCCCCGCCATGAGGATCGAATTGACGTGATCCGGCTCGTATATGTTGCCCACCGCCATCGTGCGCAGGCCGGTTTCCTGGCGGATGCGGTCGGAAAAGGGGGTCTGGAACATGCGCCCATAGACGGGCTGCGCGTCTGTCGTGGTCTGGCCGGCGGAAACGTCGATGATATCGGCCCCGGCCTCGGCAAAGGCGCGGGCAACCTCGACCGCATCGGCAGGCGTAATGCCGCCCTCGCCGACCCAGTCATTGGCCGAGATGCGCACGCTCATCGGCTTGTGATCCGGCCAGACGCTGCGCATGGCGCGGAAGACCTCGAGCGGATAATGCAGGCGGTTTTCCAGACTGCCGCCATATTCGTCACTGCGGTGGTTGGAAACCGGCGTGATGAAGGATGACAGCAGATAGCCATGGGCGGCGTGCAGCTCGATCATGTCGAAACCGGCACGCTCGGCCATCTCGGTGGCCTGAACGAACTGTTCCTTGACGATTTCCATGTCGGCCCGCGTCATCTCGCGCGGGACCGCATTGTCGGGTGACCACGCAATCGGCGAGGGCGCGATGATTTCCCAGTTGTCCTCCTTCAGCGGCCTGTCCGCATCCTCCCAGCCCAACTGGGTCGAGCCCTTGCGCCCGGCATGGCCGATCTGACAGCAGATTTTCGCGTCAGTCTCGGCATGCACGAAATTGACGATGCGTTTCCAGGCGGCCTCGTGTCCGATGGCATACAGGCCCGTGCAGCCCGGCGTGATGCGCCCCTCGGGGGACACGCAGGTCATTTCGGTGAATACCAGCCCCGCGCCCCCCTTGGCGCGCTCGCCATAATGGACAAGGTGCCAGTCGGTCGGCGTGCCCTCATGGGCGCGATATTGCGCCATGGGCGACACCACGATGCGGTTTTTCAGCCGCATCTCGCGCAAGGAAAGGGGCGCGAACATGGGGCGGCGGTCGCTGTCTGTGCCGGCCTGCGCATTGAACCACCGTTCCGCCCCGCGCAGCCATTCGGGATCGCGCTCGCGCAGGTTTTCGTGGCTGATGCGCTGGCTGCGGGTCAGCAGCGAATAGGTGAATTGCACCGGGTCCAGATGCAGATAGCGTTCGACATTTTCAAACCACTCGGTCGAGTTGCGCGCAGCCGATTGCAGGCGCAGCACGTCAAGGCGGCGGTCGTCCTGATATTTGGCAAAGGCCGATTGCATGTCGGGCTCGGCATGCAGGAAATCGGCCAGCGCGACGGCACTTTCAAAGCCCAGCTTGGACCCCGAGCCGATGGAAAAATGCGCCGTTGCCGAGGCATCGCCCAGCAGCACCACGTTTTCATGGTGCCATTTCTCGCAGATCACGCGGGGGAAATTCAGCCAGGCCGAGCCGCGGATATGGTTGGCGTTGCTCATCAGGCTGTGGCCGCCAAGGTCGTCGGCAAAGATTTCCTCGCAGACGCGAATGCTTTCTTCCTTGCTCATGTCGGCAAAGCCATAGGCGGCATAGGTGTCGGGGGCGCATTCGACGATGAAGGTCGCCGTGTCCTTGTCGAACTGATAGGCGTGCGCCCAGATCCAGCCCTTGTCGGTTTCGCGGAAGATAAAGGTAAACGCGTCGTCGAATTTCTGATGCGTGCCATACCAGACGAAATGGCATTTGCGGACATCTATTTCCGGGCGGAAATGTTCGGCCAGCGCCGTGCGGGTTTTCGAGTTCAGCCCGTCGGCGGCAACCACAAGGTCGTATTTGTCCATGTATTCGGTGGCGTCGCCCGCCTCGGCCTGGAATTGCAGATTGACGCCCAGCTCACGCGCCCGGGCCTGAAGGTCCAGCAGCAGCTGCTTGCGCCCGATGCCGCAGAATCCATGCCCGCCCGAGGTGATGACCTGCCCGCGGTAATGCACCGCGATGTCATCCCAATAGGCGAAATGCCGGCGGATGGTTTCAGCGCTGACAGGATCGTTTTCGCGCATGTTGTCAAGGGTTTCGTCCGACAGCACCACGCCCCAGCCGAAGGTGTCGTCGGCGCGGTTGCGTTCCATCACCGTGATGTCGTGGCCGGGGTCGCGCAGCTTCATCGAGATCGCGAAATACAGCCCCGAGGGCCCGCCGCCGATAACCAGAACCTTCATCTTTTCCTCCCACATGCCGACAATCGAGTCGGCTTCCGATGATGTTGCCCGCTGTTTTAGATGTTTTCAAGTTAAATATTTTATATATGAAACAAATGCGGAAAGCGCAGGCTTGGACAGGGCAATCGCCCGAAACTCTGTAACCGTTGTCCAGCGCTGCAACGCGCCCCGATTGCCAACCGCCGGGGCGCTTGCGGCCCGGCATGCGCCCACCCGCCCCCTTGGCGGGCGCATGCTTCACGTGCATCCAGCTTCGCCTCTTCAAGCGATTGCCATGCAGACCCTGTCCGCGGCCGTCAGTTATCGGCAATCTTCTGTCGATACGCTGTCGTGTCTCAGCCCGTGCGCCCGGCCTTTTCGGCAATTCCCGAAACGCCCTCGCGTCGTTCGAGTTCGGCCAGCACATCGGCCAGCGCCACATCGCGCGCGGCCAGCATCACCAGCAGGTGATACAACACATCGGCCGCCTCGTAGGTCAGGTTCTCGCGGTCGTTCATTGCCGCCGCGATGATTGCCTCGACGGCCTCTTCGCCGAATTTCTCGGCCGCCTTTTCGGGCCCCTTGGCCAGCAGGCGCGCTGTCCAGCTGCTTTCGGGATCGGCCCCCTTGCGGGCCTCGATGGTTGCTGCCAGCCGTGTCAGAATATCGCTCATAGCCTTACCGGTATCCCTGCCTTTGCCATATGTTCCTTGGCCTCGCGGATCGTATAGTCGCCAAAGTGAAAGATGGATGCCGCCAGCACCGCGCTCGCATGGCCCTTGGTGACGCCCTCGACCAGGTGATCGAGGTTGCCCACGCCGCCGCTGGCGATCACCGGGATGTTCACCGCATCCGCAATGGCGCGGGTCAGCGGCAGGTTATAGCCATCTCGCGTGCCGTCACGATCCATCGAGGTCAGCAGGATCTCGCCTGCGCCCTTGCTTTCGACAAGGCGGGCAAATTCGACCGCGTCGATGTCGGTGCCGCGCCGCCCGCCATGGGTAAAGATTTCCCATTTGCCGGGGGCAACCGTCTTGGCGTCGATGGCCACCACGATGCACTGGTTGCCGAATTTGTTGGCCGATTGCGCCACCACCTCGGGGTCGGCCACGGCGGCCGAGTTGAACGACACCTTGTCGGCACCCGCCAGCAGCAGCGCGCGCACATCGTCGGGCGTGCGCACCCCGCCGCCGATGGTCAGCGGCATGAAGCATTGTTCGGCCGTGCGGCGGGCCACGTCATACATTGTGCCGCGGTTTTCATGGGTGGCATTGATATCCAGAAAGCACAGCTCGTCGGCGCCGGCGGCGTCATAGGCCTTGGCCGATTCAACCGGGTCGCCTGCGTCGATCAGATCGACGAAATTGACCCCCTTGACGACACGGCCATCCTTGACGTCGAGACAGGGGATGATGCGGGTTTTCAGCATGTCTCAACCTTTCAGCAATTCCACCGCCGCCGCAAGGTCGATCCGCCCGTCATACAGGGC
>WFQE01000045.1 GCA_015487165.1 Paracoccaceae bacterium
CTTCGATGCTGTAGATGTCGTGATGCGGCGGCGGGCTGATCAGCGTGACGCCCGGCGTGGAGTGGCGCAGCCGCGCGATGAGCTCGGTCACCTTGAGGCCAGGCAGTTGGCCGCCTTCGCCGGGCTTGGCGCCCTGGGCCACCTTGATTTCCAGTTCCTCGCACTGGTTGAGGTATTCGGCGGTGACGCCAAAGCGGCCCGAGGCCACCTGCTTGATCTTGGCCGACGGGTTGTCGCCATTGGGTTCGGGCGTGAAATGCGCGGGGTCTTCGCCGCCCTCGCCGCTGTCGGATTTGGCACCGATGCGGTTCATGGCGATATTCAGGGTCTTGTGCGCCTCGGGGGACAGGGCACCCAGCGACATGCCCGGCGTGACAAAGCGTTTGCGAATGGCAGTGATGCTTTCGACCTCTTCCAGCGGGATCGGTTCGCCCAGGGGCTTGATGTCCAGCAGGTCGCGCAGATGGATCGGCGGGTTCGACTGCATCTTGCGCGAATATTGTTTCCACAGCGAAAAACTGGCGCGGTCGCATGCCGATTGCATCAGGTGCATGCCGTCTGCGGTCCAGGCGTGGGTTTCACCGCCCGATCGCGCCTTGTAAAAACCGCCGATCGGCAGGATATCGACGCGCTGGCGCCAGCCCTTGGCGTGGATCGCCTCGAGCTTTTTCTGGATGCCGGCGACCCCAATGCCCGAGATGCGGCTGGTCATGCCGGGGAAATACTTGGCGACCATGGCGCGTGACAGGCCGATGGCCTCGAAATTCAGGCCGCCGCGATAGGACGAAATTACCGAGATACCCATCTTGGACATGATTTTCAGCAGGCCCTGGTCGATGGCCTCGCGGTAGCGGCGGGTGATTTCGGTCAGCGACCCGTCCAGCAGCCCGCGGGCGGCGCGGTCGGCCAGGCTGTCCTCGGCCAGATAGGCATTGACCACGGTGGCGCCGCAGCCGATCAGCACCGCGAAATAATGCGGGTCGATGGCTTCGCCGCTGCGCACATTGAGCGAGGTAAAAGTGCGCAGCCCCTTGGCCACCAGCCAGGAATGCACCGCCGAAGTCGCCAGGATCATCGGCATCGCAATGCGGTCCGGGCCCTGGCCACGATCGGACAGGACCAGATGCCCGGTGCCCGAGCGCACGGCCTCTTCGGCGACCTTCTGGATGCGCGCAAGTGCCGCGTCCAGCGCGCCGTCACCGGCGTCCGCGTCAAAGGTGCAGTCGATTTCGACCATCGGGGCATTGAAGTGGCGTACAAGTTCGTCAAATTGCGCATTGCCGACAAAGGGGCTGTCCAGCACCAGCACGTCGGATTGCGCACTGTCCTCGTCCAGCACGTTCTTGAGGTTGCCGAACCGGGTCTTCAGGCTCATCACCCGGTATTCGCGCAGGCTGTCGATCGGCGGATTGGTAACCTGGCTGAAATTCTGCCGGAAATAGTGGCTGAGCGGCCGGTACTGGTTCGACAGCACCGCGTAAGGCGTGTCGTCGCCCATCGAGGCCAGCGTTTCCTTGCCGTCCTCGGCCATGGGGGCCAGGATCTGCTCAAGATCCTCCAGCGTATGCCCGGCGGCGATCTGGCGGCGGCGCAGTTCCTCGCCGGTATAAAGCGCGCGTTCCTCGACGCCCGCCAGCACTTCGTCCAGCTCGCGAATCTTGCCGACCCATTCGCCAAACGGGCGCGAGGCGGCCAGCTTGTCCTTGATTTCGGTGTCGTGGTACAGGCGGCCTTCGGTCATGTCCACGGCCAGCATCTGGCCGGGGCCCAGCGCACCCTTTTCAACGACGGTTGCCTCGTCGGTCGGCACCATGCCGGCCTCGGACCCCGCAATCACCAGGCCGTCGCCCGTCACCACATAGCGCATGGGGCGCAGACCGTTGCGATCAAGCCCGGCGCAGACCCAGCGCCCGTCGGTCATGGCCAGTGCGGCGGGGCCGTCCCAGGGCTCCATCACGCTGTTGCAGTATGAATACATGTCCTGCCAGGCCTTGGGCATTTCGGTCGCGCTGTTCGACCAGCTTTCCGGCACCAGCATGGTTTTTGCCATGGGCGCGTTGCGCCCGGCGCGCACCATCACCTCGAACACCGCGTCCAGCGCGGCCGAGTCGGACGAACCCTGCGCCACGATGGGCTTGATGTCTTCGGCGTGGTCGCCAAAGGCGGCTGAGGCCATGCGGATCTCGTGGCTTTTCATCCAGTTGATATTGCCGCGCAGCGTGTTGATCTCGCCATTATGGGCCAGCATCCGGAACGGCTGGGCCAGCCACCATTGGGGAAATGTATTGGTCGAATAGCGCTGGTGGTAAATGGCGAACGCGCTTTCAAAACGGTCGTCCAGCAGGTCGGGGTAGAAAACCGCGACCTGCTCGGCCAGCATCATGCCCTTGTAGATGATCGAGCGGCAGGAAAGCGAACAGATATACAGATCATACACCTGCGCGGCAGCGGCGGCCTTTTCGATGCGCCGGCGGATGATATACAGTTCGCGTTCGAATGTTTCTTCGTCAACGCCCTTGGCATTGCTGATGATAATCTGCTCGATCTCGGGGCGGGTGGCGTTGGCCTTTTCGCCCAGGCAGCTGACATCAACCGGCACATGGCGCCAGCCATAGATGCGATAGCCCATGCGCAGGATTTCCGATTCCACGATCGTGCGACAGGTTTCCTGCGCCGCCGAATCGGTGCGCGGCAAAAATACCTGTCCAACGGCGATCAGGGTTTCGGTATCGGGCTCGTGCCCGGTGCGGCGGATCTGGTCGTAAAAGAAGTTGACCGGTATCTGCACATGAATACCGGCGCCGTCACCCGTCTTGCCGTCGGCATCGACTGCTCCGCGATGCCATACGGCCTTGAGCGCGTCGATCCCGTTCTGCACCACCTTGCGCGAAGGCTTGCCATCGATCGACACGACCAGGCCAACCCCGCAAGAGGCGTGTTCGTCATCGCAGTAATACATGCCCTCGCGGGCCAGACGGTCACGCTGTGCCTGATATTCGGCAACCCAGTTTTCATCGAATTTGGTCATCTTTACCGCTCCTTTTGGGCGATGCGGCAACGGGCGGGCCCGCGCCGGAAATTCCGTTCTGTGGCGTCCTATTCGGCCGCAACCGAAGATTTGGCGTTCAGCTTTTGCAAGATGCTGTCGGCGGCCGCACGACCATCGGCGATGGCCCAGACCACCAGAGACGCGCCGCGCACGATGTCGCCAATCGCATAGACACCGGACATGTCGGTCTGGAATGTGCGGAAATCGGCCTTGATCGTGCCCCAGCGGGTAACCGGCAGATCGGGCTGGTTCCACAGGGTAGGCAGGTCTTCGGGCTCGAACCCCAGCGCCTTGATCACCAGATCGGCGTCTTCGGTATAGGTGGATCCCTCGATTTCTTCGGGGCGCTGCCGGCCCGTGGCGTCGGGTGGGCCAAGGCGCATGCGGGCGACCTTTACGCCGGTGACGTGATTCTTTCCGACAAACCCCTTGGGGGCGGTCAGCCAGACGAATTCGACGCCCTCTTCCTCGGCATTCTGGGTTTCGCGTTGGCTGCCGGGCATGTTGGCCCGGTCACGACGATACAGGCATTTGACCGAACTGGCCCCCTGGCGAATAGCGGTGCGCACACAATCCATCGCCGTGTCACCACCGCCAATGACCACGACCTTCTTGCCCTCGGCCCACATTTCCCCACTTTCGATCTCGGGAACCTTGTCGCCGAAATTCAATCTGTTGGATGCGGTAAGGTAGTCTATTGCCTGCACGATCCCCCCAAGGCCCGCGCCGGGGCCGCCGAGGTCGCGTGATTTGTAAACGCCGGTCGCAATCAGCACTGCATCGTGGCGGTCGTGGATCTCGTCAAAGCCGATATCCTTGCCGACCTCGCAATTCAGGCGGAATTCGACGCCGCCCTCTTCAAGCTGGCTGACTCGGCGCTGCACCACATGTTTTTCCAGCTTGAAGGACGGAATACCGTAGGTCATCAAACCACCGGCGCGATCATGGCGGTCGTATACCGTCACCTGCACACCGGCCCGACGCAACCGGTCGGCCGCGGCAAGCCCACCCGGCCCGGCGCCGATGATGCCCACGCTTTCGCCGCGCTCGACCCTCGGGGCAATCGGCTTGACCCAACCTTCGTCCCAGGCGGTGTCGGTCAGGTATTTTTCGATCGAGCCGATGGTAACAGTGCCGTGGCCGGCCTGTTCGATCACGCAGTTTCCTTCGCACAGGCGGTCCTGCGGGCAGATGCGGCCGGTGATTTCCGGGAAGGTGTTGGTTTCCTGGCTGAGCTGATAGGCCTCTTGCAGCCGATCCTCGGCCGTCATCAACAGCCAGTCGGGAATGTTGTTGTGCAGCGGGCAATGGGCTTCGCAGAACGGCACGCCGCATTGCGAGCAACGGCTTGCCTGTTCTTCGGCTTTCGAGCGGGCAAACTCGGCATAGATCTCGTGATAATCCTTGCGACGCGTCTCGGGGTCGCGCTTGGGCGGCATGTCGCGCCCCACGTCAACAAACTTCAACATCCACTGCTTGGCCATCACGCATATCCCAAATTCCAGACGGAGCTTGGTGATAAACCGTGATTCACCGGATTAAAAGTCAGCAATACTGACCTATTGGCGGTTGTTTTGTCGCATTCTAGCAAAGTGCCGATAGGTAACACCCATTAAAGGTCAGCACTGCTGCCATATATAAGGCTACTGCATCAGCAGCCCCGCCAACGCCAGGCCCCCGATAACGATCCGCCACCAACCGAACAACGCGTAACCGTGACGACTGACATAGCCCAGAACCCAGCGCACCACGATGACGGCGGCGATAAAGGCAGCGATAAACCCGATAATGATTTCATTGATCGCGCTGGCGTCCAGAACGTCGCGGTTCTTGTAAAGGTCATAGACGAACGCGCCCAGCATGGTGGGCAAGGACAGAAAGAACGAAAACTCGGCCGCCGACCTTTTGTCGGCCCCCATGAACAGCGAGGCAACGATCGTGGCGCCCGACCGCGAAACCCCCGGAACCATCGCCAGCGTCTGTGCAAAGCCGACCGCAAGCGACATGCCCAACGGAAACTTGGTCGCATCATGGATGCGCGGCTTGAGGGGCAGCTTGTCCACAACCACCAGAACGATGCCGCCAAGGATCAGCATGATCGCAATCAGCATCGGGGTTTCAAACAGCACCTTCTTGATGAAATCATGGGCCAGCACCCCAATGAACACTGCCGGCAGAAAGGCGATGGTCACCGACAGGATGAAACGGCGCGATTCCGGGTCTTTATGGGCGGTGCTGAACACCTGCCACAGCTTGCCCGCATAAAGCACCAGCAGCGCAAGGATCGAGCCGAACTGGATCACAACCTCAAATGTCTTGCCCGCCGAATGGAACCCCAGAAAATGGCCTGCCAGCAGCAAATGGCCAGTAGACGACACGGGAATGAATTCCGTCAGCCCTTCGAGAATTCCAAGAACCAGCGAAACGATAAGGGAATGATCTGTCATGAATTATCTTTCAGCTGCAGAACTTGGGTAGAAACGTTACGGCGGGCATTACGCCCGCCGCATCTTGGAAGCTGATTCCCGGATGGCCTCGTACTGGCCATGCGGGCGATAACAATAAAGATAGGTTTCCAGGATCCCCTCCATCGGAGTGGGCTCGACGCCCAGGTCCTCGAGCCCGGGATAGATGCCGGAAACCACATTGTCATGGCGCAGCTGGCGCACCTGATCGCGGGTCAGGATGTTGTTCGTGAACAGCCCCATGCTGGCGGCCTGCGCCATGTCGAAAAACCAGGCGTTGATCCGGGCCAGCCAGAACGGCCAGGAAATGACCAGGCGCCGACGGCGAATCATTTGCAACATCATCTGGATCAGATCGCGGAAAGATTCGACCTCGGGGCCGCCCAGCTCGTATATGCCGCCGTCGGCCTGCCCATCGATGCCGCGCATCGCGGCAGCGGCAACGTCATCGACATAAACCGGCTGAAAACGGGTTGAGGCGCCAACCAGGGGAATGACGGGCGACAGCATTGCCATAGAGGCAAAGCGGTTAAAGAACTGGTCCTCGGGGCCGAACACGATCGAGGGGCGCAGGATGACAGCCCCCGGAAAAGCCTCGCGCACGCGAACCTCGCCTTCGGCCTTGCTGCGTGCATATGCGCTGTCGGAATTTGCGTCAGCGGCAAGCGACGAAACATGAATCAGGCGGGAAACCCCCTGATCCGCCGCTATCCTTGCAACGCGCGCCGCGCCCTCGACATGGACGGCATTGAATTTCTGCTTGCCGGTCTCGACCAGAATGCCCACGCAATTGACCACCACATCCGCACCGGCAATGGCCGCGCGAACCGAGGCCTTGTCGCGAATATTGGCAAGAATCGGCTCGACCTGCCCGACACTGCCATAGGTGCGCACGAACAGCGCATCATTGGGCCGACGCACAGCCACCCGCACACGCCAGCCATCCCTGGCAAGACGCCTGACAATATAGCGGCCGACAAAGCCTGAACCCCCGAAAACTGTTGCGATTCTAGGTGCGCTGGACATGAAACTCTCCTTGCGTGCTGCCTGCTTCCCCAATAATCCCATGCGCCGGCGGGAACAAGTTTGAAATATCGCCTTTTGCACCGCAGGGGCGTTGACACCGGTCAAATCCGGCGATACATGCCCTGTCACTGACGACACCTGCCCAGGTGGCGGAATTGGTAGACGCGCTAGCTTCAGGTGCTAGTGTCCGTATGGACGTGGAGGTTCGAGTCCTCTCCTGGGCACCATATTTTCCCGCACCCTATCCCAACCATATCCAGCGCCATGGTATTCCGGCCGTCCATGTACAGCCGTCATGCAAGGCCGCGTGTGACCGTGGGGTTCGGCTGCTGTCCTAAATCGGCGACGCACGTCATGGTTGTTCTCACCGCAAATTCGAAATTTCGCCTCAACAATGCCACATAACACAGCTAGTCTGCCCTTGAAGGGGACAAAAGGGGCGGCACCGGTTACCCCTAGCAGTCTGTCAAACCACAATTTCCGGCCACATGTCGGAAATATGTGCAAAAATCCTTCGGGCGGGGAGAAACATGGCCGAGGAAAACAACAATATTTCATGGCGTGTCTTCAACATGTTTCTTGTGCTGGTTGTCGTTATCCTGACAACCATCATCGCCTATGTCTATGAACGCGTCGACGGCCAGAGATACCGCGCGTCACTGCGTGGCGATCTTACCCAACAGGCCAGTATCCTGCGCGCAACAATGGAAGGGAAACTGGCCCAGAGCGCCGAAATCGTGAAAACCGTCGCAGCCTTGATTGACGCCGATCCGGCCGTCATTGACGGGCGGCTGTCCATGATCATTGACGAGTTGCTCGGTGACGATTCCATTTTGCGGGACATCGCCATCGCCCCTGATCTGGTTGTCAGACATGTCTATCCGCTTCAAAGCAATGAAAGCGTCATCGGCCTCGATTACTCAAAAAACCGGGAACAGTTCGTCGCCGTTTCCCGCGCACTTGCGATCGGCGGCACCGTTGTTGCCGGGCCTGTAAAGCTGGTGCAGGGGGGCGAGGGGTTCATCATCAGGGCGCCCGTCCTGTCCGACGAGCCGGACAAACAGTGGTGGGGCATCGTGTCGGGGGTCATCAACACATCTACTTTCTACAAGCTGGCAGGTCTGGCAAACCATTCCCCCCAGTTTGATATTGCCCTGCGGGGCAAGGACGGAACCGGTGCCAATGGTGCGGTGTTTTACGGCTCTGACGCCGTGTTCAGGAACGACCCCGTTCTGACAGATATCATTTTCCCGAACGGGTCATGGCAGATGGCCATTGCCCCGAAAGGAGGGTGGCCCGCACATCCCCCGAATTTCAATCACACGCGTCTGATATTCATACTGGGGGCACTGCTTACGATCTTTTTCGTTCTTACAGCGTCGCGTTTGGCACAAAAGCGGGAACAGGCCGAAAACCTGCTTGCCTCTGCTGTTGATGCCGTCGATGCCGGCCTCGCCCTGTTTGACGAAAACGACTATCTGGTGGCCTGCAACAGCACATTCCAAAGTTATTATGGGGACAAGATCAACCTCACCAACCCACGCCGCCGCTTTATCGATATCCTGAAAGATATTGTAGACAGCAAGATGATCCCTGAAGCCATTGGCCGTGAAGAGGAATGGATCGCCGAACGAATACGATACCACCGGCAAGCGACTTCTTCGATGGAACGGCTCCTTGGCGACGGCCGCTGGATCCGAATCGAAGAACGCCGCACCCCGGACGGAGGAACTGCAACCGTCACCGCTGATATCACCGACCTGAAAAAGGCCAAGGACCAGGCGGAACAGGCAAACAGGGCCAAAACCGAATTCCTGAACACCGTCACGCACGAGTTGCGCACCCCGCTAACCGTCATCCTGGGCTTTACCCCGCTGCTTGCCAACAGCCGCGAATTGCCCTCGGCACGCAAACTGCAAGAGGTGCTTGAACAGGATTCCCCTGATACGCAGGCAATCCGTCGATGTGCCGATGATCTGATCGGGGAAATTTCGCGCTACGCTTCGTCCATGGACAAGGCAGGCCGGCATCTTCTTTGTCTGATCAATGACATACTTGACCTTTCCAAAGCCGAATCCGGGTTGATGGCCATCAACCCTTCGGCATGCCAGCTTGATCAGGTGATGCAGGAAATCGTCGAGCAGTTCCAACCCACCGCCCAAGACAAGGGCCTGACTCTGAACTTTGAGTCCAGCGGGGCAACGGTCTTGGCTGATACGATCAGGCTTAACCAGATCATGGTCAACCTTGTCGGCAACGCCCTGAAGTTCACCGATCGCGGGGAAATCCGCATCACGGCCAAAGACGATGGCAGCTTTGTAAAGGTATGTGTGCAAGATACCGGCTGCGGAATACCGAATGACGCAATCACGAATATCTTTTCCGTATTCACCCAGGCCGACAACTCCGATACCCGCAGGGCCACCGGCACTGGGCTGGGGCTGGCAATTTCCAGAAAACTGGTCGAAATGCATGGCGGGCGGATCTGGGCGGAATCCGAGCCGGGCAAGGGCAGCACCTTCTGCTTTACCATGCCCAAGCCAGGGCATACGTGATGCCCCGGGCGATGCGCCAACTAACAGTGGCCTTTTTTCGCCCTTGCGCCTAAATACTTGCAGGACTCGGCGGCAAGGCTGCCCCTATCACGGAACACAAAATGGCAAACCACCTGTATCAGAACGACCTGCCCGACGGCCTTGACCTTGGCCCCGTTGTCGCCATCGACTGCGAAACCATGGGGCTGAA
>WFQE01000046.1 GCA_015487165.1 Paracoccaceae bacterium
GACCACGATGGCCGAAATGGCCCGCTTTGGCATGGAGGATCTGGGCCGCGAACTGGCGCTGATGGATATCGCCCACGCCCATTTTCCCATTGCCGATTTCAGTGCCCCGCCACCCGACGCGCCATGGGCCGATCTGTCGGCACGGCTGCATGCCACCCTTGATCGCGGCGGGAAGGTATTGCTGCACTGCATGGCGGGTCGGGGTCGGTCGGGCATGGTGGCCCTGCGCCTGATGATCGAACGCGGACAGGCCCCTGATGACGCGCTGGCAAGGCTGCGGGTCGCGCGGCCGGGTGCCGTGGAAACCGCGGGCCAGATGGAATGGGGCACCGCCCCTGTTCAGAGCCCGTAGCTCGCCAGAACCTCGGCCTCGAAACGCTTGAGAACAGGCAGTGCCGTTTCCCCTTCGCCGTCGCGATCAGCAAGTTCGGGAAACAGTTCAAGCACCTCTGCGCGCGCCGCCTTGCCCAGCGCGTCCATGGCCATGTCGCCGGGATGCAGGCTCTCGCTTGGCAGGCCGTTGGAATAGACCACCTCGTGACCGTCGAAAAGAATGTGGTAATATGTCACCTCATCCAGATCCGCCGCAACCGTGACTGTCCGATCATTCACAAGATGCAGCGCTGCGGCAAGAACCCGTTCTTCGCCAAACAACGCCTCGGCCCAAGGGGTATCAAGACAGATCCGATGCTGTGGTGACACGACAAGATCGCGATGCGGCGACCCTGCGCCGAAGGCCCCCTTGCGGATGCGCACCGGGCGCAGATGGGGGGCCAGGGCCAGGCTGACATTGCTCAGGCGGCGCGCCCCGATCCAGCGGATGGGCCGAAGCGCACCCGATAACGCGCGCACCTTGTCCCCGACCTGAAGATCCTCGACCGGAACCTCGCCACGATCGGTTTCGATCAGTGTGCCACCGGCAAAACAGATCACAAGCGGCGCGCTGGCATCCCCGAAGGTGGTCCCGCCCTTGAGCGCGGCATATCCCGTATATGTATTGCCGTTCGCACCCGTATAGCTGAACATCATCTGGCTGGGATTGGCCGGGTTGACGCCGGTAATCGCCGCCCCCTGAAGATGCAGCTGATCTGTTGAGGTGAAATTCTTGAGGTCGATCTGCAACCCGTTCTGGCTGAACTGCGACAGGTTGACGTTCACGACATCGCCCTGAGCACCGCCGGAATTGGCGAAATTGATCTTCAGCTCGTTGACCGCCTGCCCCGGAGCAGGCTGGATGGTGACCGTCCCGCCTCCGTCGATCGCAACATTTACCGTTGCATCATTGGGAACCGCGACGGTTCCACTGCTGTTGATGGTGATTTTCTGCCCCACTTGTCCTGCCCTTATTGGTGTTTTTTGGCGCATCTGATAGACGTATCCCATTGCAACAGCAACAGGAATTTCCCGCGACAGGCCGAAAACAAGGGGGAGGAAAGGTGAGAGGCTGGACAACGACCCGAACGGAACTCGTTACGGCTGCTTCCTTCCGGACCTGACCGGGTTGGCGAGGCGTTCGCCCGTGCCAACCTCTCGGCCCTGCAGTTAGGGGATCATTCCGGGGGAATCAAGTCCCCTTCCGCCCCTGCTGTATCCGACCAGATGTGCAACTGGCGGCATGACCGCGGAAAACACCCCCGCGCTACCCCTCGTCGCGCCAGCGGTTGACGATCGGATAGCGCCGGTCGAGCCAGAAGGCCCGGCCCGATGTGCGCGCGCCCGGCGCCGACTGAAACCGCTTGTATTCCGAGATATAGATCAGATGCTCGACCCGCTTGACGGTGGCGCGGTCATGGCCCGCGGCGACGACCTCGGCCACCGACTGGTCGCGGTCGATCAGGCGTTCAAGGATGTCGTCCAGCACGTCATAGGGCGGCAGGCTGTCTTCGTCCTTCTGATCCGGGCGCAGCTCGGCCGAGGGGGGCTTGTCGATCACCCGCTGCGGGATGACCTCGCCCGCCGGTCCCTTCATCCAGTCGCGGTGGTTTTCGTTGCGCCAGCGGGCGGTTTCGAACACGCGCGTCTTGTAGAGATCCTTGATCGGGTTATAGCCGCCGGCCATGTCGCCATAGATGGTGGCATATCCCACCGCGACCTCGGAC
>WFQE01000047.1 GCA_015487165.1 Paracoccaceae bacterium
TCTGTTCGGGGCCATAGAATTCTTCGACGAAACCGGCCAGATCCTCGCGCTGAAAGGCGCGCACCCTTTCGGACGGGCCAAGGATCGGGCGCCCCAGGGGCTGGCCCGGAAAAGAGGCCTCTTGCAGCCAGTCAAAGATGATGTCGTCGGGCGTGTCATTGGCCTGCCCGATTTCCTGCAGGATGACCCCGCGCTCGATTTCCATCTCATTGGCATCGAAAGTCGAGTTCAGCAGGATATCGGCGATCAGATCCAGCGCCAGATCGACGTGATCTTCCAGCACCCGCGCGTAATAGGCTGTCATCTCGCGCGAGGTATAGGCGTTGATGAAACCGCCCACATCCTCGATCGTTTCGGCAATTTCCAGCGCTGTGCGGGTCTTGGTGCCCTTGAACGCCATATGTTCAAGGAAATGCGCCACACCGTTCTGTTCCAGCCGTTCGTGGCGGCCGCCCACATTGACCCAAATGCCGATCGAGGCCGATTTCAGGCCCGGCATGTTTTCGGTCACGATGCGCAGGCCATTCTTCATCCGGTGGAGATTGACGCTCACTTGCCGATCCTTTCGCGGATGATGGCCTCGATGGCCGACAGGTCGTTGGCGACACGCGTCATGCGTTCGGGCCGGTCGAACAGATCGGCCATGCGCGCAGGCAGCTCGGGGCGCACGCCGCAGGCCTCTTCCACGGCGTCGGGGAATTTGGCCGCGTGGGCGGTTGCCAGCGTGATCATGGGCACGCGCCCGACCATCCGCTTGTCGGCAGCAACCTTGACGCCAACGGCGGTGTGGGGGCAGACGACCTCGCCCGTCATCTTGTAAAGCGTGGCGATGGCGGCGCGGGTTTCCTCTTCGGAACAATCGCCGGATTCAAATTCGATGCGCAGGCGGCTCAGCGCCCCTTGCGGCAGGGTGAACGACCCCTTTTCGGCCAGCTCTTCCATCAGCTGAGCCACCGCGCGGCCGTCGCGATCAAGCAGGTCGAACAGGGCGCGCTCGAAATTCGAGCTGACCTGGATATCCATTGACGGGCTGATCGAGGGCGTGACCCCCTGCTTGACATAGGATCCGGTTTCCAGCGTCCGGTGCAGGATGTTGTTCTGGTTGGTGGCGATGATCAGCCGGTCGATGGGCAGGCCCATGCGGCGCGCCACATAGCCGGCAAAGATGTCGCCGAAATTGCCGGTCGGCACGGTAAAGCTGACCGGGCGATGCGGGGCGCCCAGCGCCACGGCCGAGGTAAAGTAGTATACCACCTGCGCCAGAACGCGCGCCCAGTTGATCGAGTTCACCCCGGCAAGATGCACCTCGTCGCGGAAGGTGAAATCGTTGAACATGTCCTTGAGACGCGCCTGGCAATCGTCGAAATCGCCGTCCACCGCCAGCGCGTGAACATTGTCCTCGGTCGGGGTGGTCATCTGCCGGCGCTGCACGTCCGACACCCGCCCGTCGGGGAACATGATGAACACGTCCACCGCGTCCAGCCCGCGGAATGCCTCGATCGCGGCGGATCCGGTATCGCCCGAGGTCGCGCCGACGATCGTCACCCTTTCGCCGCGGCGCGTCAAGGCCACCTCGAACAGCTGGCCGATCAGCTGCATTGCCACATCCTTGAAAGCCAGGGTCGGGCCGTGATGCAGTTCAAGGAGGAAATCGTTTTCGCCGATCTGCACCAACGGGCAACGGGCCTCGTGGTCGAAACCGGCATAGGCGCGGCTGATGATGCCGGTCAGTTCCTCGTCGGTAAATGAATCGCCGATAAAGGGGCGCATTACGCGAAAGGCCGCCTCTTCATAGCGGCAGCCCGCCAGGTCGGCGATTTCGTCGAACGACATGCCGGGCCAGCTTTCGGGCACATACAGGCCGCCGTCGCGGGCAAGCCCGGTCAGCATGGCCTCTTCGAAAGACAGGGCCGGGGCGCGGCCCCTGGTCGAGATGTATTTCATGGCTCTGCCTCAGCTGTTTTCCTTGAGTCTCCGCCTGATACGCCAAAGCCAGTAAACTGTCATCCCCAACCAGCCAACAGCCAGCAAAAACCACGTGATGGCATAATTCAGGTGGTTGTTGGGAATGCCCGAGGTGTCAACCGGCAGGGGCGTGATATGGGCAAGGGGTGGTGTAACGCTGCGCGCAACCACCAGCAATTCACGGCTTTTCAGATGCGCCGCCATTTTGGGCAAATCACGCGAAAACCAGATATTGGCCTTGATGTCAGGTTCAGGTGTGAACCAGTCATATTCATCCGGCCACAGGATATTTCCGATCACCGTGATCTTGCCCTTGCGCGCCGGCGTGTCCTTCCACCTTTCGGGAAGAAAGCCCAGATCCACAAGGATCGGTCCCTTGGCAGTTTCAAGGCGCGAAATCACACGAAAACCGTTCCCCATGCGATCGGTGCCGATGAGAACGTGAATTTCCTGCCCGGTCAGGCGGCCCGAAATGCTGACCGACTTGTATTTCTGATGCGCGATACCCGGCGCGTCGATATCCAGCGGCACCGGCGGCTTGACGATTTCCTGCCGGATATGGGCAAGCACCCCCTCTTTCCACGTCAGGCGCTGCACCTGCCACAGGCCGAGGCTGACAAGGATCCCGATGCCGACAATGCCGAACAACAGGGGGAAGATCATCTTTCTGGTCATGCTCATCCTCAATCGAAAGGGGCGCGAATTCCTCCGCGCCCCCGAATACGGTCATCATTCCGGCCGGGCCATGATGGTTGAGCCGGCGTACAGGGCGCCTCAGCTGCCCCAGATATAGATCACGGCAAACAGGAACAACCAAACCACATCGACAAAGTGCCAGTACCATGCTGCGGCCTCGAAACCGAGGTGATGTTCGGAATTCATCTGCCCCTTGAGGCCACGGATCAGGTTCACGGCCAGGAAGATGGTGCCGATGATCACGTGAAAGCCGTGAAACCCGGTCGCCATGAAAAAGCTGGCGCCATAGATGTTACCCGAAAAGCTGAACTGTGCTTCGCTGTATTCCACCGCCTGAAACACGGTGAACATAAGGCCCAGAAAGATCGCCAGCGACAGCCCCTGGATAAAGCCCTTGCGGTCGTCATGCTGAATGGCGTGGTGCGCCCAGGTGGTTGCCGCGCCCGAACACAGCAGGATCAGCGTGTTGATCAGCGGCAGGCCCCAAGGGTCGAATGTCTCGATCCCGGCGGGCGGCCAGGTGCCATCGACCAGCGGAGACCCCTCGGTCATCGGATACAACGCATGCTTGATGAAGGTCCAGAACCAGGCGACAAAGAACATCACCTCGGACATGATGAACATGATCACGCCATAGCGCAGGCCGATCATCACCACGGGTGTATGATCGCCGACCTCGCCCTCGTGGACCACATCCGACCACCAGCCGTACATGACGAACAGAACCAGCGCCAGCCCGATAAGCATGGCCCAGGGGCCCATGTCGTGGAAATAGAGGACCGCGCCACCCAGCATGATAAAGGCGCCAAGGGCCCCAAGGAACGGCCACAAACTGGGATTCAGAATGTGGTATGGATGATTTTTTGCATGCGCCATTTTCGTTCTTCCCTCGTTATTCGGCTTAATTGGTCGCTTTTTTGTTTTTGTTCGGTTTTTCCAGGCTGGCCTGTTCTTCCGGGATGTCCGTGACATGGAAGGTGTAGGACAAGGTGATCACCTTGACCAGGCTTGCCTCGGGATCGTCCATAATGTCCGGATCGACATAGAACGTCACCGGCATTCTAACCCTCTCATGGGGCTTCAGCACCTGCAGGGTAAAGCAGAAGCAGGCAATCTTGTTGAAATAGTAGCCGGTAGTGAAAGGCGTGACGTTATAGCTGGCCTGCCCGGCAATGGTCTTGTCGGTCGGGTTGTAGGCCTCGAAAAACGCCAGCCCCGTTTCGCCGATGCGCAGGGTCATCTCGTTCTGCAGCGGCTTGAATTCCCACGGCATGCCGCGTTCCAGCGAGGCATCGAACCGCACGCGGATGGTCTTGTCCAGAATCTTGTTGCTGCCCTGCTCGGCGGTATTGGTCACGCCGCCATAGCCGGTGACGCGGCAAAACAGGTTGTAGGCAGGAACGGCGGCCCAGGCCATCGCCCCCATCAGCGCCACGACCCCGACAAGGTAAAGCGCGACCCGGTTGTTTGTCTTGGGCTGCTGCGGTTCGCTCATTTGTTCTGTTCCATCACCAGAGACGGGCGCACGGTGTGATCGAAGGCCTCCATCATCTGCCCGTTCTTGAGCTTGACCATGGTGATCCCGAAGACCAGCACGACAAAGCTGCCCAGCACCAGCCCCAGCCACATGTTGCGGCGCGCCCGGCGTTGATGCAGTTCGTGGTCGCGATTGATAGCCATGATTACACCCATTGGGGCCAGCCGGCCCAATCAAACCCCGTCCAGCGGAGTGCTGCCTCGCCCAGAAGCGCCGTGAAATGCAGCAGCATGTACAGCAGGGAGAGGCGGAAATATTTCTTCTCGGCCGCATATCGGTCGGCTTCGGCAACTGCATCGCTGCGCTTCAGCAGACGCCAGGCGCCCGAGATGAACAGCAGGTTCAGAACAAGCGACACCGCAAGATACAACGGCCCGCCGATCTGTGTGAATGCCAGCGCCAGGGATACCGGCGCCAGGATCAGCGAATAGAACATGATATGGCGCCGCGTGGCGGGCTTGCCATGGGTCACGGGCAGCATCGGCACGCCGGCACGGGAATAATCGTCATCCATGAACATCGCCAGCGCCCAGAAATGCGGCGGCGTCCACAGAAAGATCAGGCCGAACATCAGCAGGCTTTCCACCGAAACCCCGCCCGTGGCGACCGCCCAGCCCACCATCGGCGGGAAGGCCCCGGCAGCGCCACCGATAACGATATTCTGCGGCGTCGAGCGCTTGAGCCACATCGAATACACGACCGCATAAAAGAAGATCGTGAAGGCCAGCAACCCGGCGGCGACCATATTGGCCGTCAGCCCCAGCATGACCACCGACATGACCGACAGCCAGATCCCGACCGTGCGCGCATCATCGGGGCTTATGCGGCCCGACGGCACAGGGCGGTTTCGCGTGCGCCGCATCACCCGGTCGATATCCGCATCCCACCACATGTTCAGCGCACCGGACGCGCCGGCACCGACAGCGATGAACAATATCGAGGCAAAGGCCAGAAGCGGATGAACCGAAACCGGCGCCGTGAACAACCCGACCGCCGCGGTAAATACGACCAGCGACATCACACGCGGCTTGAGCAGGGCAAAGAAATCGCCGAACTCTGCGTCGCGCGGTTGGTCTATTACGGTGGCATCTGTCATCTTGTCATTCCCGAATGGAGAAGCGCGACGCCAATGCGGGGCCGCGCTCGCCATCCCCCTTGTCAGTTGGATGCAACTGTTATGCTGCGGGGCTCGCCTGCGAATTCCTGGCGGGCGGATTTCAGCCACTTGTCATAGGCGTCTTGCGAAACGACCTTCACGACGATTGGCATATAGGCATGGCCCTGGCCGCAAAGTTGCGAACACTGACCGAAATAGATGCCTTCCCTGTCGGCCTTGAACCAGGTCTGGTTCAGACGGCCCGGAATTGCGTCAAGCTTGACCCCAAAGGCGGGCATAGCCCAGGAATGGATCACATCAGCGCCGGTGATCTGAAGAACGACATATTTGCCGATCGGAACAACAACAGGATTGTCCACGGCCAGCAGGTATTCGTCAGACATATAGCCGGCATCCTTGAGCTCTTCCTTGTCCAGCATGACGCTGTCGAATCCGAAGCCCTGATCAGGATATTCGTATGACCAGAACCACTGGTTTCCTGTCACCTTGATCGTCAGGTCGGGGGCGGGAATTTCAAGCTGCTTGAACAGAACCGGCAAGGAAAACGCCCCGATGAAGATCAGGATCACGATCGGCCCCAATGTCCACAGCACCTCGATCACCGAATTGTGCGTGAATGTGGCTGGCGTCTTGTTGGCGCGGCTGTTGTAACGGATGATGACCCATACAAGCAGCGCCAGCACCAACAGGGTGATCGCCGAAATGATCCACAGGACCATGTTGTCCAGGAAATGGATGTCCCTTGCGACCTCGGTCGCGGCTGGCTGCAGCGACATGCCACCCAGCCTCGGCTTGCCAATTCTTTCAAGACCGTTAAGGGCATCCTGAGCCCAGACCGCGCCCCCTGCGGCCATCATGGCCATGGACACGCCGATTCCAACGAGTGATTTCTCGATGCGCATGCGTTTTCTTCCCGTTCCTTATTGGCGGTTTGCCCGCCGTTTTGAGGGTGCCCTGTTGACGACAACAAAGAATCCCCAGTTGTTTATTGATCCCGAGAAACCATAATACGAAAGAAAGAACAAGTTTCTCTTTTGCGGCATTCAGCCGCTAACAGGTGGATTTTTCGCCCCCCACGGCCATGGAGCACGAAAACATGCAGGAAACACCGAACAGGTTCGATCCGTTTGAAACGATGCTGGATCGCGAAAAATCGCTGAAAATCCTGCGGGATGCGACTGCCGGCGCCGATGATGGCGAACTGTTTTTCGAGCGGCGAAGGGCCGAGATGCTGGCATTTGACGACGGCAGGTTGCGCAATGCCAGCTATGACGCGGCCGAAGGGTTCGGCCTGCGGGCCGTGCGGGGCGAGGCGGCGGGATATGCCCACTCGACCGAGATTACCGAGGCCGCCCTGAAACGCGCGGCGGAAACTGCGCGCCTGGCCGTGGGCAGTGGCGGCGGCACCCTTGCCGATGCGCCGCAGCCGACCAACCGGCGCCTCTATACCGATGCCGATCCCCTTGGCGACACCGATTTCTCGGTGCGCGTGGAAACCCTGCGCGAGATCGACGCCTGGCTGCGCGACCGCGACGCCAGCGTGGTTCAGGTCTCGGCCAGTATCGCGGCGTCATTGCAAGAGGTCTGGATCCTGCGCCCCGAGGGCGACCTGCTGCATGATATCCGCCCCATGAGCCGACTCAACATCTCGGTCATCGTCGAACGCGACGGCCGGCGCGAGACCGGCAGCGCCGGAGGTGGCGGGCGGATCGGGCTCGACGGCCTGATCCGGCCCGACAATTGGCAAAAGACCGCGCTCGAGGCGCTGCGCATCGCTCGGGTCAACCTCGATGCCGTTGCCGCACCCGCCGGTGTCATGGAGGTGGCTCTGGGTCCCGGCTGGCCGGGCATCCTGCTGCACGAGGCCATCGGTCACGGGCTGGAGGGCGATTTCAACCGCAAGAAAAGCTCGGCCTTTGCGGGGCTGATGGGCAAACGCGTCGCCGCCCCCGGCGTGACCGTGCTTGATGACGGCACCATCCCCGACCGGCGCGGCTCGCTGAGCTTCGACGACGAAGGCACGCCGAGTCGCAAGACCACCCTGATCGAGGACGGCATTCTTGTCGGCTATATGCAGGACCGCCAGAATGCCCGGCTGATGGGAATGGAACCCACCGGCAACGGCCGCCGCGAAAGCTATGCCCACGCCCCGCAGCCGCGCATGACCAACACCTACATGCTGGGCGGCGACACCCCGCCCGAGGACATCATCGCCGGCATGAAAAAGGGTATCTGGGCCGTGGGGTTTGGCGGCGGACAGGTGGACATCACCAACGGCAAGTTCGTCTTTTCCTGCACCGAGGCCTATCTGGTGGAAAACGGCAGGGTCGGTGCCCCGGTCAAGGGGGCAACCCTGATCGGCGACGGCCCCAGCGTGCTGAAGCAGGTGCGCGCCATCGGCAACGACATGCAGCTTGATCCCGGCATGGGAAATTGCGGCAAGGGCGGCCAGTGGGTGCCGGTCGGCGTCGGCCAACCGACGCTGCTGGTGGGTGGGCTGACGGTGGGCGGCAGCGCAACCTGACCGGATTCACCCCCGCTTAACCAGAATCGCCTGACACTTGCCGGGTGATGACGGATATGACCGAAAAAGCGGATGACACCAGCCGGGGTTTTCTTCCCCCCTCGAACGAAGACGATGCAATCACCTGGCTGCAACTCATCCGTTCCCGGCGGGTGGGGGCAACCACCTTCGGGCGGCTGATGCGCGAGTATGGCACGGCCTCGGCCGCACTTGACGCATTGCCGGGTATCGCGCGCGCTGCGGGGGTCAAGGACTATACCCCCTGCAGCCGCGCCGATGCCGAACGGGAATACGCAACCGGCTGCCGGCTGGGCGCGCGCTTGTTGTGCCTGGGAACCCCTGCATACCCCGCGCGTCTGGCAATGATCGGCGACCCGCCGCCGGTGCTGTGGATGCTGGGGCGTCGCGAGCACCTCCCCCGCCCCGCGGTTGCCCTGGTCGGGGCACGCAATGCCTCAAGCCTGGGCTTGCGCATGACCCGTGCCCTTGCACGCGGGCTGGGCGAACAGGGGCTGGCGGTCGTTTCCGGGCTGGCACGCGGTATTGACGCCGCGGCCCATGAGGCAACGCTTGCCACGGGAACCGTTGCCGTCATGGCGGGCGGGGTCGATCAGATCTACCCGCCCGACAACAGAAAGCTGGCCGAACAGATCAGGCAGCGGGGCGTGCTGCTGTCGGAACAACCCCTCGGCCTTGCGCCACGGGCGCACCACTTTCCACAGCGCAACCGCATCATTGCGGGCATGTCTCTGGGCGTCGTGGTTATCGAAGGGGCAACAAAGTCGGGCAGCCTGATCACCGCCACGCTGGCGGCCGAACAGGGGCGCGAAGTCATGGCCGTGCCGGGGCATCCGCTTGACCCGCGGGCCGGCGGCTGCAACCAGCTGATCCGCGACGGGGCGACTCTTGTGCGCGGGCCAAAGGATGTTGTTGCCGCGCTGGGGCTGACAAAGAACCACCCGCCACAAAACAGCACGAACTGCGCCAAAGGGGCAAAGCCATCCGCCCCCCCTCGCCCGGCACCCTCGCGCAAAGAGGGCTCGCCCGCGCTCGACCTTTCCCGCAGGATCCTGTCGCTGCTCGGCCCCTCGCCCGTCGCCGAAGATCAGTTGATCCGCGAACTTGCCCTTCCCGCGGGGCTGGTCTTGCCGCAGCTGGTTGCCCTTGAACTTGACGGCAAGGTGCAGCGGCAAGGCGGCGGTTTCCTCAGCCGCGTCCAATAACGCCGATCACCACGAATTGTTCCCGCATCGCGGCCGTCGGACAAGCCGCATCAGCCTTTGTTTCATAACCCCATTGACAAGCCCATGATGCAGGCACCATGTTCCGCGCCCACGGATACCCCCTTTGTTGCAACAGGATTCTCCATGCCCGTCGTCGTCGTCGAATCGCCCGCCAAGGCCAAAA
>WFQE01000048.1 GCA_015487165.1 Paracoccaceae bacterium
ATCTCAAGGACAGTTTCGACACGCTTTACGCCGAAGGCGGGCGCATGATGTCCGTGGGGCTGCATTGCCGTCTTGCGGGGCGCCCCGGCCGCGCTGCCGCACTGGCGCGTTTCCTTGATTATGTGCATGGCTACACCGACGCCTGGGTCACAACCCGGCTGGATATCGCGCGCCACTGGAAGAAACATCACCCGCCGGCATAGGCTTCTTCTTTGCCTAAATACGTCCGGGGGAGTCGCGGCACGCGACGGGGGCAGCGCCCCCAGCACCTCAGCCATCAAGCCCCCCATCGGCCCTTGACCTGCACACCCGATCCCGCTTTAGCTGAGCGGGCTGTTTCAAGGGATAGACCCATGACCAACCCGACCTATGCCACACCAGCCGCCGGTCTGCCGGCGCAGGAAAGCCTGATGACCGGCCGCGCGGTGTTCACCGAAAGCTATGCCGTCATCCCGCACGGGGTGATGCGCGATATCGTGACCAGCAACCTGCCCCACTGGCAGGGCGCGCGGGCCTGGATTCTTGCGCGTCCCATGACCGGCTTTGCCGAGACATTCGCGCAATATATCGTCGAGCTTTCCCCCGGCGGCGGCTCGGACCGGCCCGAGCCCGATCAGGGCGCCGAGGCGGTGCTGTTTGTGACCTCGGGCGCGCTGTCGCTAACCCTGAACGGCACGCAGCACGCGCTGAAAGCGGGGGGGTATGCCTATATCCCGCCGGGGGCCGGCTGGGCGGTTGCCAACAACAGCGACAGCGATACCACCTTCCACTGGATCCGCAAGGCCTATGAGGCGGTCGAGGGCATCCCCGCGCCTGACGCCCTTGTCACCAACGAGGCCGACATCATCCCCACCCCCATGCCCGACACGGGGGGCGCCTGGGCCACCACGCGTTTTGTCGATCCCGATGACATGCGCCACGACATGCATGTGAACATCGTCACCTTTCAGCCCGGCGGCGTGATCCCTTTCGAGGAAACCCATGTCATGGAGCACGGGCTGTATGTGTTGCAGGGCAAGGCGGTCTACAAGCTCAACCGCGACTGGGTCGAGGTCGAGGCCGGCGATTTCATGTGGCTGCGCGCCTTTTGCCCGCAGGCCTGCTATGCGGGCGGGCAGGGGCCGTTTCGCTATCTGCTCTACAAGGATGTGAACCGCCACCCGGCGCTGAGGCTGCCATGATCCTGCACCCCGAGCCGCTGAGCGCCGATGCCTTTGCCCCGTTCGGCCAGGTGATCGAGGCCGACCCCGCCACGGCGATCGAGATCAATGACGGCTATACCACCCGCTTTCACGCACTTGCACAGGCGACCAGTGATGCCGAGGTGATCCTGTCGATCTTTCGCGGCAGGCCCCGACCGTTGCGCGTGTCGATGCTGGAATGTCACCCGCTGGGCAGCCAGGCCTTCATGCCGCTTGGCGGGCGCGACTGGCTGGCGGTTGTGGCCGAGCGCCCCGAACCCTCTGCCTGCCGTGCCTTTCTGTGCCGTGGCGATCAGGGGCTCAACTACCACGTGGGCACATGGCATCACCCGCTGCTGGTGCTGGGGGATGCGCAGGATTTTCTGGTCGTTGACCGCGCCGGCCCCGGCGACAATCTGCAAGAGGTATTTTTCGGCCAGACGGTGCAGATCGAGGTCTGAGCGCCCCTATTCCCCCTCGAAGGCACACAGCGCATGCACCTTCATGCCCAGCTTTTTCAGCCGCGCGGCCCCGCCCAGATCGGGCAGGTCGATGATAAAGGCGCAGCCCACGACCTCGGCACCCGCACGCTCGATCAGGCGGATGCCGGCCTCGGCCGTGCCGCCGGTGGCCAGCAGGTCATCGACCAGCAGGATGCGCTCGCCCGGTTGCAGCACGTCGTCATGCATCTCCATCACCGCCTCGCCATATTCCAGCTTGTATTCCTGCTCGATGGTCGAGCCCGGCAGCTTGCCCTTCTTGCGGATCGGCACAAAGCCGACCGACAGCTGGTGCGCAATCGCGCCCCCCAGGATAAAGCCCCGCGCCTCGAGCCCGGCCACCTTGTCGATGCGCTCGCCGGCATAGGGAAACAGCAGCTGGTCGATGGCGGTGCGAAAGCCGCGCGCATCGGCAAACAGCGTGGTCACGTCGCGAAACATGATCCCCTTGTGGGGGAAATCGGGGATGGTGCGGATGTAATCCTTGACGTCGCGCGATGGGGACATGGCTGAACCTTGCTGTTGACCTGAGTCTGTTTTCGCCCCTTGTTAGCGAATGTGCGCGCAAACGAAAACCGCATCTCGCGGGTTTTTCAGCCCCTGCGACACAGGCGCATTGCGCGGCGCGGTGATCCGATACAGGATCATGTGGAAACCCGAGGAAGCCCATGAAAAACACCCCCGAAAACCCTGCACCCGCCGACGCCGATGCCCGCCGCGCGGCCCCGCCCGTGATCGCCTATCCCACCGATACCCTGCCACAGCGCCCGACCGAGGCCTTTCGCAAGGCCCGCAAGACGCTGCGCCTGCTTGACACCGTCACCATCGCGCCGCGCGAGGCCCGCTGCTTTCACGTCCCCCAGGGGCATTTCTTTCGCATCACCGCGCCCGAGGGGCCGCAGGTGGGCGACCTCAACCTGTGGAATGCAAACGACCTGTCCGAACGCTTCTATTCCGGCAAGACCCGCGCCCTGCACGGCACCCACCTGTCCACCGGCGACAGCCTGTGGTCGTCTTTCCCCCATCTGCGGCCGCTGGCGACCATCACCCATGACACGCTCGACTGGTATGGGTACGACGATGACGGTGCCTCGGTCCATGACGTGATCGGCACCTGCTGCTACCCCTATACCAACGCCCTGCTGGGCGGGGG
>WFQE01000049.1 GCA_015487165.1 Paracoccaceae bacterium
GGTTGCCGACCTCGCTGGCCAGCGCCATCCAGCCGGCCTTGTTCCAGCCGGTGATCAGCATCTCGCCCCATTCATCCTGCATGGCGCGGGTGACGCGTGCGACGGCGGCACGGGGCAGCGGGCCCAGCGAGTTGCCGTCCAGATAGATCACGCCTTGGGGCAGGTGGAACATCTCGCGGGTTTTGGTGAAATCGGTCGCCATCAGTTGGTTCCCATTGCTGCAGGCGCGGGGCAACAACCGGCGCGCGGATTATTCATTACGAAATGACGGCGCCGTTCCCACCACAGCCCTTTCGCCCGGCCGTCAGGCCGGTCAGCGCCCGCCCCGCCCCCCAGGCGGGCGCTTTGGCGCCCCCCTCGGGTCGGGCGCTGCCCTGCACTCGTGACAGTAGGCGATTTCGCCTTTCGGCGAAGCGGCAGCAGCGCGCTTTTACCCCTTGACCGGCCCGTCGGACCGATCTGTTTCACGCTTGTCATCGCCCCCCCTCGCGCAATCTGAAACGCTGCACCTTGCCGGTTTGGGTCTTGGGCAGGGCATCTATGAACACCACCGAGCGCGGGTATTTATAGGGCGCAATCACTGCCTTGACGTGATCCTGCAGTACCTTGACGGTGGCCTCATCACGCGCAACGCCCGCTTCCAGCACCACATGGGCCTGCACGATATGGCCACGCGCCTCGTCAGGGGCGGCGACGACGGCACATTCCACCACCCACTCATGGGCCAGCAGCGCGGCCTCGACCTCGGGTCCGGCGATGTTGTAGCCGGCGCTGATGATCATGTCGTCATTGCGCGCGGCAAAGTGGAAATAGCCATCCTCGTCGCGCCAGAAGGTATCGCCGGTGATGTTCCAGCCATCGCGCACATAATCGGCTTGGCGCGTGTCGTTCAGATAGCGACAGCCCGTCGGCCCTCGCACGGCCAGACGGCCCGGCTCGCCATCGGGCAGGTCACGCATGTCGTCATCGACAATGCGCGCCTCATATCCACGCACGGGTTTGCCGGTGCAGGCGGGGCGGTGGTCGTCAAGCCGGTTCGAGATAAAGATATGCAGCATCTCGGTGGATCCGATCCCGTCGAGCATCGGCTTGCCGGTCTTTGCCAACCAGTCGTCATAGACCGGCGCGGGCAGGGTTTCGCCCGCCGACACCGCGCAGCGCAGGCTGGAAAGGTCGGCGCCTTCGTCCATTGCGCGCAGCATAACGCGATAGGCGGTCGGCGCGGTGAAACAGATCGTGGCCTTGTGTGTCTCGATGATCTCGATCATGTTTTCCGGCGTTGCCTTTTCCAAGAGCGT
Source organism: Paracoccaceae bacterium (assembly GCA_015487165.1). Lineage (GTDB taxonomy): Bacteria > Pseudomonadota > Alphaproteobacteria > Rhodobacterales > Rhodobacteraceae > UBA5972. The sequence goes on from WFQE01000049.1 coordinate 1,299, forward strand.
CGCGGTCGCCCCGAACCGCAGCGGAAATACCGCCAGCCCCCCCAGCCCAAAGGTAAATGCGAGCGGCGGAGAGCCCACGAACACGTCATCCGGCGCCACCCCCAGAACCTCGGCCGCATAGCCATCGGCGATGGCCAGCAGATCGCGGTGGAAATGCATGGTCGCCTTGGGCGTGCCCGTGGTGCCCGAGGTAAAGCCCAGCAGGGCAACATCGTCGCGCCCGGTGCGCACGGCCTGGAAATGCACGGGCTTGGCCAGGGCGGCGCGGTCAAGCTCGGCGTCGTGGTTGGCGGTGCCGTCAAAGGAAATGATGGTCTTGAGATATTTCGAGTTCTTCCCGCAGGCAACGATCTCGTCCATCATGCGGCTGTCGCACAGGGCGAATTCGATCTCGGCCTTGTCCACGATCGCCGTCAGCTCGCCCGCGCGCAAGAGCGGCATGGTGTTGACCACGACCGCCCCCGCCTTGGTCGCCGCCAGCCAGCAGGCCACCATGGCGGGGTTGTTGGCGCTGCGGATCAATATGCGGTTGCCGGGTTTGACCCCGTAATCCTGCACCAGCGCATGGGCGATGCGGCTGGTCCAGTCGGCCAGCTCCTTGTAGGTGCGCTGCCGGCCATTGCCGATCAGGGCGATATGGTCGCCAAAGCCGCGCTCGACCATCGCATCGGTCAGCGCCACCCCGACATTGAGCCATTCGGGATAGGGGTAATCCTCCAGCAGGAAATCGGGCAGCTGCTCGGGTGGCGGAAGGCTGTCGCGGGTGAATGTATCCACATGTCCAGTTGGTCCCAGTTTCATTTCTTTCCTCCCATCACCTGGCGCGCGATCACGACGCGTTGCACGTCGCTGGCGCCTTCATAGATGCGCAGCGCGCGGATTTCGCGATACAGCCCCTCGACCACGCTGCCCGCGCGCACCCCTTCGCCGCCATGCAGCTGCACGGCCGCGTCGATCACCTCTTGGGCGCTGTCGGTGGCGTGCAGTTTGGCCATGGCGGCCTCGCGGCTGACACGTGCGGCACCCATGTCCTTGGCCCAGGCGGCGCGATAGACCAGCAAAGCGCTGGCGTCGATCTTCAGCGCCATGTCGGCCACATGGCCCTGCACCATCTGCAGATCGGCCAGCGGCTGGCCCCCGACCTTGCGGGTCTGGATACGCGCCAAGGTTTCATCCAGCGCGCGCCGGGCCATGCCCAGGGCCGCCGCACCCACGGTTGCGCGGAACACGTCAAGCACGCTCATCGCGATCTTGAAGCCCTCGCCGGGCGCGCCGATCATGGCGCTTGCGGGCAGGCGGATATCGTTGAACCGCAGGCGCGCCAGCGGATGCGGGGCGATGGTTTCAAGGCGTTCGACGATCTCCAGCCCCTCGGTGTCGGCGGGCAGCAGAAAGGCCGACAGCCCGCGCGCCCCCGGCGCCTCGCCTGTGCGCACAAACACCGTATAGACATTTGCGATGCCGCCATTGGAAATCCAGGTCTTTTCTCCTTTGAGCAAATACTCGTTTCCCGCCCGTTCCGCGCGCGCCGCGATTGCGGCGACATCCGAGCCCGAGGCAGGCTCGGTCAACGCAAAGGCCGAAATTGCCGCGCCGACCGTGGTCTTTTCCAGCCATTTCCGTTGCTCGGGGCTGCCGAACAGGGTGACGGCCCCCATGCCTAGCCCCTGCATGGCAAAGGCGAAATCGGCCAGCGCGTCGTGGCGGGCAAGGGTTTCGCGGATCACGCACAGGCTGCGCACATCCAGCGGCGCGCCACACTGGCGCAGAAAACCGGCGTCGCCCAGGGCGCGCACCAGCGCGCGGCAGGCGGCATCGGTGTCGCTGTGGTCAACCGGCAGATGGGAGGCGCACCAGTTTTCGAGGCGCTCGGCAAGGTCGCGGTGGCGGTCCTCGAAAAAGGGCCAGTCGAGAAAGGAGCGGTCAGGCATTGCGGGCCTCCGGCGCGGCGCGGGTCATGGTCAGTTCCCCTCGAAGACCGGCTTTTCCTTCGCGACGAACGCCCGATA
>WFQE01000050.1 GCA_015487165.1 Paracoccaceae bacterium
ATCGAGATCCTTGACCGCATCCAGCAGGGCCAGCCGGCCGAACAGGTGCTGACGCGCTGGGCGCGGGGCAATCGCTATGCCGGGTCGCGCGATCGGGCGGCAATCAGGGATCTTGTCTTTGACGTGTTGCGAAAGCGCCGTTCCTGTGCCGCCATTGGCGGGGGGGACAGGGGGCGCGCATTGATGATCGGGCTGCTGCGCCAGCAGGGACGTGATCCCGAGGAATTTTTTACCGGCGAAGGCCACGCCCCGCCGCCCCTTTCACAGGCTGAAAAGACCACGCGTGGGGCAGGGGGGCTGCCTCGGCCTGTTCGTCTTGATTACCCCGACTGGCTGGACGACGCGCTGGGCGCCTCGCTGGCAGAGGACCTGGAACCGGTGATGGAGCGCCTGCGCCATCGCGCGCCCGTTTTCGTCAGGGTGAACTGGCGCAAGGCCACGCTTGACAGGGCCATTGCGGCACTTGCCGAAGAGGGAATCGTGGCTGTTTCCCATCCTCTGGCAAGCTCGGCACTGGAAATCGTCGAGAATGCACGCGCCGTGGGGCGATCAAGGGCCTATCGGGACGGGCTGGTCGAATTGCAGGATGCCGCCTCTCAGGCGGTGGTTGAATTTCTGGATATTCCGCAAGACGGGCGCATCCTCGATTATTGCGCGGGCGGTGGTGGCAAGGCGCTGGCCATGGCGGCGCTGACCGAGGCCGAAATTCTGGCCCATGATGGCGCGCCCCAACGCATGCGTGATCTGCCGCAGCGCGCAGCGCGGGCCGGGGTGCAGATCGCCACCGTCCCGGATCCCGCCGGCGCGGGCGATTACGGCCTTGTCCTGGTTGACGCGCCCTGTTCCGGCAGCGGGGCCTGGCGGCGTTCGCCTGCGGGCAAATGGGCGTTGACGGGCGAACGACTGGCCGAGCTTGTGGATCTGCAGGCCCGCATTCTTGACGAGGCCGCCCCGCTTGTCGCGCCCGGAGGGGTGCTGGCATATGTGACCTGCTCGATCCTGAGGGCGGAAAACCAGGCGCAGATCAGGGCTTTTGTTGGCCGCAACAGCGGGTTTGAACTGGTGCGGGAAAGGCAATTTACCCCACTTGATGGCGGGGATGGACTGTTCGTAGCAATTTGTAAACGAATATAGCTTTGAAATAACAACCACAAGATGTTAATTGATCTGGCGACGCTATTCTTGCCCAGCGGGAAATGCCTGTATGAAGGAAATGGCCGTAACCGCGCGCGAAGGCGCGCCATCGTTCAAGCAATGGCATCCCGGCCTCAGGATTCTGGTCGGGCTGGGGATGGTCTTGCTGGCCGGCGGGCTGTTCCTGCCGGACCGCAATTTGGCACTCGGGTTTTCGGTTGCCAGCTCGACGGTGTTTGCCGTGGCCCTTGGGATCATTGGCATTGCGCGGCTGGCCGCAGCCGGCACGCGCCGCCGCCTGAACCTGTTGCGCGAGCTTGTCACCGACGATCCCCTGGCCACGGTGATCGCCAGTGATGACGGCGAGATAATCCATTCCAACAAGGCGGTGGACAAGCTGTTCGGCGATGTCGGACGTCCCTCGGTTCTGCTGATGCTGGCCCGTTTCACGGAATCGCCGGTCAGCCTGATATTCCGGCTGCAGAACCGTGCGCGCGAACGCGGCATGGTCTCTCATCGGCTGGTGACGGCAGAGGGCAGCCTGCGCCTTCATATCCGTCATCTTGGGCCGGCGGGTTTCCTTTGGCGGTTCGAAGAGATGCCCGAACTTCTTGACGCCCAGGGGGGCGGGATCGGTCTGCCGATGCTGCTGTTGTCGCCCGAAAACCGTATCCTTGGGGTAAACAAGGCCCTGCTTGGGCTGGTCGGGCGCCGGCCGGAACATCTGGACCACCTGTTTCGCGATCTGCCGATCAGAAATGACGGCGTCAACCATCTGGCGACCAGAACGGGCAGCCAACGGGTGCGTGTGGCCGAATTTCACAGGCAGAACGGCCAGCGAGAGGTCTTTCTGCTGCCGTGCGAAAACGAATCCGCCCGCCCCATCACCCGCCTGTTCGAGGATCTGCCCGTGGCGCTGGTCCGCCTGTCGGTGGATGGCGTGCTGCAACAGGTCAATCGCCAGGCCCGCCCGTTGCTGGGCCGTTTCCGCGAGGGTGAATCGCGACTGGGCGATCTTGTCCAGGGGCTGGGGCGGCCGGTTTCCGAATGGCTGCGCGAGGCGGCATCGGGCCGGGCCTCGAAACGCCCCGAAGTGGTGCAGCTGCGCGATGCCGATCACGAGGTCTATCTTCAGATCGCGCTGGCGCGCCTTGTCGAGAATGGCGAGATCTTCCTGATCGCGGTGCTGCAGGACGCGACCGAACTCAAGACCCTCGAGGCGCAATTCGTGCAAAGCCAGAAGATGCAGGCCATCGGCCAGCTGGCGGGCGGGGTTGCGCATGATTTCAACAACCTTCTGACCGCCATTTCCGGCCATTGCGACCTGTTGTTGCTGCGCCATGACGAAGGCGATCCAGACTATGGCGACCTCATCCAGATCACCCAGAACGCCAACCGCGCGGCAAGTCTGGTCAACCAGCTTCTGGCATTTTCGCGCAAGCAGAATCTTCAGCCCGAGGATCTGGACCTTCGCGACACGTTGTCCGAACTGTCGCATCTGCTGAACCGGCTGCTTGGCGAAAAGGTGGTGCTGAGGGTCGATCACGGCAAGGATCTGATGCCCGTCAGGGCGGATCGTCGGCAGCTGGAACAGGTTTTCATGAACCTCGTGGTGAATGCGCGCGACGCAATGCCCGGTGGTGGAGAGGTGCGAATCGAAGCGCGCAACCTTGTGCTGGAATCCGAGATGCAGCGCGATCGTGCCACCATACCGGCCGGGCGTTACGTGTCGATTTCGGTCAGCGACAACGGTTCGGGGATTCCGCGTGACCGCATCGACAAGATATTCGAGCCATTCTTTACCACCAAGAAGACGGGCGAGGGCACCGGTCTGGGCCTGTCCATGGTCTATGGTATCGTCAAGCAGACCGGCGGTTTCATCTTTGTCGATTCCGCGCTGGGCCAGGGCAGCGTGTTCGAAATCCTGCTGCCGGCGCTGGAAGGGCAGGTTCGCACACAGGCAACCCCGGCGCCAGGGCCCCCGCTGATTCAGGCTGCCGGCGCGCGCGAAGAGGGCGTCGTGCTGCTTGTCGAAGACGAGGCCCCGGTGCGCAGCTTCGCCGCCAAGGCATTACGGATGCAGGGCTACGAGGTGATCGAGGCCAGCGACGCCGAAGAGGCGCTGCGTATCCTCGACGACCCCGCCCTGCATGTAGATGTTTTCGTGACCGACGTGATCATGCCCGGCAAGGACGGCCCGACATGGGTGAAAGAGGCGCTGAAACGCCGCCCCGACACCAGGGTCATCTTTGTTTCCGGCTATGCCGAGGAATCATTCTCGCGCCAGCAGGCGGAAATCGGCAACTCGGTCTTTTTGCCCAAGCCGTTTTCGCTTGGCGATCTGGCCGACAGGGTGCGGCGACAGATGGCTGCCTGACGCGCACCTGTTGCGCATGACGGGCCGATACGGGGCAGCGCCCCTGGCGAGCAAATTGTCGCAAAGCGCCGGCGCGCGGCCCGTGACAGGTGGGAATTTCCCGATTTTCGCCGATTTGGGCTTTGATCTTCCCGGCAAAAGCCATAAATGTCCTGCAGTGTGGTGACACCATCAATACCCCTTGGCGGGGTGTTCCAGATCAAGGGAGATCTCAAGATGCTTAACAATATCGGGTTGCCGGGCCTTCTGCTGATTGCCATCGTGGTGCTGGTACTTTTCGGCCGGGGCAAGATTTCTTCGCTCATGGGCGAGGTTGGCAAGGGTATTACCTCGTTCAAGAAGGGTATTGCCGAAGGCAAGGAAGAGCTTGAAAAAGAGGCCCTCGACAAGGCCCTCGACGTGACGCCTGAAGAGGAAAAGGAAAAGTCCTGACATCCTTGACCGCGGAGTACGGCGCGCATGTTTGATATCGGATGGAGCGAATTGCTGGTGATCGGCGTCGTGGCGCTGATCGTGATCGGCCCCAAGGATCTGCCCGGCATGTTCCGCACCTTGGGCCGTTTTACCGCGCGCGCCAAGGCCATGGCCCGCGAATTCCAGGCCTCGCTCGAGGCCGCGGCCGAGGAAACCGGCGTCAAGGATGTGACCGATGACCTGCAAAAGATCACCTCGGTCAAGAATCTGGGCCTCGATTCGGTCACAGACGCCGCCAAGAGCCTGACCGAGACCGAGTTCGATCCCGACGAGATTCGTCGCAAGATCACCGAGGCCGACGCCGCCAAGGCCGCCGAGGAAAAGAAACCTGCCAAGGCGAAAACGGGTGGAAAATCGACGGCAAAGAAGCCGGCGGCCAAGGCCAAGGCCGGCGCGACGAAAAAGACGACCACCGCCAAAAAGCCCGCGACCACCCGCAAGAAGGCCCCGGCAAAATCCGCCGCAGGCGCCTCCAAGGCCAAGTCGGGCGGATCCGCAAAAACCGGCTCCAGCAGTAGCAAGGGCAAGAAATGAGCACCGAGGACGAGATCGAGGATTCCAGCGCACCGCTGATCGAGCATCTGACCGAGCTGCGCACCCGACTGATTCATTCGGCGGTGGCTTTCATCATTGGCATGATCGTCGCCTTTGCCTTCTGGAACCCGGTGTTCAATTTCCTGACGCATCCGCTGTGCGA
>WFQE01000051.1 GCA_015487165.1 Paracoccaceae bacterium
AAGGCAGAAAAGTGCGAGCAAGAGACCGGCGGCGCCAGGGCTAACGAGTGTTTCCTTGAGCAGTAGAGCAACCACAACGATGCCGGCGAGTATTGCCAGTGTCAGTCGCAGGTCGGCTACGAACATCTTGAACAGTTCCTTCAGGACATCGCCTATGATGCTCATGCCGGTTTCCCTTCAAATGTTGCGCGGGCCATCTTTGTAAATAGTAAGCCTGCGAGGAAGAAAGAGGCTGCCAGGACAACAAGAATCAAATCTGCGCCTGGCCATTCGACGCCCAGACCTTCGCCGGTCCAGAATACGCCAAATGACGAAAGCATGATCCCCACCCCGAACTTGAGTGTGTTTTCAGGCACGCGTGCAAGCGGCTTGTGGACGAGCACGCCGACCACGAGAACAAGCACACAAGCAGCCAGCGCGCCCATAGAGGCTTCCCACAACAGGCCCTTCCCAGCGCCCACCGCAATCACGATGAAGGCGACCTCCAGCCCCTCCAGAAGAACTGCCTTGAAGGCAGCAATCCCAGCGATCCACTGCAAGGTATTCGGGGCGCCAGCTTGTGATTTCAGCGCGGCGGTTTCCTCGGCGAAAGTTTCTGCCTCATCGTGGAGTGGCAACACACCTGCGGCGCGCAGGACTGCCTTGCGCAGCCAGCCCATTCCAAACAGCAACAGCAGGACGCCGACAATCAGTTGCAGGATGTGGATCGGGATGAACTGTAGCGCAGGCCCAAGAACGATAACGATTGCCGCCAATACGCCCAGCGCGGCCAAAGTCCCCAGAATCGCGGGTCGCCAACCACGGGTCGTGCCGACCGCCAACACGATTGTGAAAGCCTCGACCACTTCGACAATTGACGCAAGAAAGGCCGCCGTCACAGCCGGGAAAAGAACAGTCCAGAAATCGGGCGGCATATGGAATTCCTCTCGGAGAGTCGCGATCACTACACGGGTGTTGTAGTAAATACATCTTGAGAGTTGCGATTACAACATTTATGTTGTGGTTATGAATTCAGCCTCTTTTTCAGATCGCCTTTCTTCTCCGAATGGTCACCTGACCCCAGCTGACCGCCGAGTCATCGACTACCTGGTGCAAAACCGAGAGACAGCGCTCTACGCGTCAGCTGCGGAAATGGCTGCAGCGGTGGGTACAAGCGACGCGACAATAATCCGTACCGTGCGCAAGCTGGGCTATCGGGGGCTTGACGACTTGCGCAAGGCATTGGCGACAGAACTAAGGCAAGAGCTGACTTTGTCCGAGCGTATGTCCAACGAGTTGAACCAGGCACACCGAAGCGGGCATTCGGCACTGTCGGCCGTCACAGGAAGATTCAGGTCGGCGCTGGACTGCATTGATGCAATTGACCCCAGCGAGATCGATTTTCTGGCGGCGGCACTTTGCGCCGCGAGGAGAATCCATGTTTTCGGGATCGGTCCGTCCGGTTTCATCGCCGGTTATTTTGCGGCGCAGCTTGTGCGCCTCGGTCTTGATGCCCGCGCCATGACTCAAACAGGCCTGCAATTTGCTGATGATCTTGTGGGACTGCGGCAGCGGGACATGGTTGTCGCCCTTGCCTATGATCGGCCCTATCCCGAGGTTTCCGCTCTGTTTGATCGTGTTACTGCTCTGGAACTGCAGTCTGCCTTGATCACGTCGACTGGACCCTTGATCCCAGATACCCGTGCGGACATAACACTGCATGTGGCTCGGGGTCGGACAGAGGGGTTCGGGCTGCATGCGGGGACACTGGCGCTGCTGGAGGGGCTGTTGATTTCGGTGTCAGCCATCAATCCGGATAATGTAAAGAAAGCATTGGATGATCTAAACTCGGCGCGCCGCGCGTTGTCGGGAGAAAGCATGGGGCTTTAGGTTACAGAGGCAATCCTGCTTCCGGCTCACCGGACATACAGGCGTTCGGTTTGATTTTTTTTGTGACCCTCCGCGCGAGTAATACTCGGCGACCTGGTGACGAAACCAAACGATGCAGACGCACGCACCAATGTCAATCGAGTGCCTCCCATTCCGAGACCGCCCTGTTTTCCCCCGGCCCGATCACGCCCAGCGCCACCTCGGCATCACCCACCACATCCGCCACCCCGGGACTGTCCGCGCGCAACGCTCGGATCGCCTCGATGTTGTGCACCACCTGCGGCATGCGGGCCAGCGTTTCTGCCATCGATGCCTGGAACGCCTGCACCTTCACCTGATGCCGGGCGCCGAAGTAGAAGCTGACGATGGCACCGAGCAGCCACCACAGCGGTTCGGGGACAAGGGCAAGCCCCCGCATGCGCGAGGCAAACCAGACGGGGTCGACCATGGCCGAGCCGATCAGGAACAGCACGCCCAGCGCCATGGCTGGCCGCGGCAGACGGTTGAGGCCGTCAATGACGCGATCGAACAAGCCGCGTTGCTGGCGGAACTCGGCGCCAAACTGGTTGAGCGCGGCGGCCTGGAACTCGGCGGTCCGCTGGGCCTCCGCCTCGGCGTTCGGCCTGAAGGTCTCGACCGTCTTTTGAACATCGCGCATGCCGCCCCCGAAGAGCCAGCCGAACAGGCCTTCGATCAGCCCCATGATTTCACCCTCTCTGCAAATTCCGCCTCCGTCATCCGATAGCGCGGCCGCATGAACTCCTCCGCCCGCCTGATCCAGCCGCCCTTCGTTCCTGCCCGGGTGCGGGCGAACTTGCGCAAGCGCGGTTTGCGATCGGCCAGACGGAAATAATAGTTGCGCCGGGCGATGGCATAGGCGTCGACCAGGTATTGCCCGCCCTTGTCATGGGCACGTCTTGCAGCCTCGGCCGTCTGCGGCCCGATCAACCCGTCCACCGTCACCGGTTCCTCGAACTCCGCCAGTAGGCGCTGCAGGATGCGCACGGCATTGCTGCCGGCATTGACCTGCATGTCGAACACCGAGGGCTGGAGCGGTTCGGGCAGCAGGTCGATGTGGGGGGCAACGAAATACCTCTCCCTGAATATTCGCACGGCATCGGCCCGGGTCAGGGCCTTCACATCCTCGACCGTCACCCGCCCGTCACCGGTCGCATCCAGGCCCAGCGCGCGCATGGTTCCGATGGTCACGCCGTATTTGGTGGCACCGCCGGGGTCGGTTGGGTCCATCACAAAACCTCCTTCCCGCGCCACGATCTCGCGGGCAATCTCGTCCACAGTCATGCTCATTCTCCAATGCCGAAGATCCTGAGTTTCACCGCCACGCCGGCGATCAGCGCCAACAGCAACCCGGTGGTGATCAGCCGCACGATGGTCTGCCAGGCGGTGCGCCGCGCCATGCGCAGGGAGGCCAGCAACGTACGGAGATCCCGAATATCAATGGCGGCTTCCGGGCCTTCGAGGCCGACATCGGCCAGTGCCTTGCGGGCGCCTTTCTCGGCGGCCCTCGCCAGGATGGCCTCGAAATCCTCTTCGGGCATGCGGACAAAGCCCGCATCCTTGTGCGGTGGGGTCATGGTGTGGTCTCTCGTTGTTTGTGTTTGGAGGGATCAGGCGGCTGGCGCGGTCGGCAGCAGGTACTGGATGGCAATGCGCACATCCCCGCCGGAGAAACTGCCGCCATTGGCGGTGAGCACGATCGGCGTCGGCGCATAGAACGCCTGCGGGCCGATGACGCCGACATTGGTGCTGCCGGCAGCGACCCCCAGCGAGCCCCCGAACTTGGCAGGTGTTCCAGCAGTGCCGCAATCGTATGAGGTAGCGCCGGTGATTGCTGTGACGGTGCGGGTCGAGACCGCCAGCACGATGGCGCGGTCGGGAATGGCGATGGTCGAAGCAACGCTGGCGCCGGCGAGGCCGGCTAGCAGCTCTTCCGCCGTCACGATCTCGATGGCGGAACTGGCTGGCGCCTCGGTGATCCGAACCGAAGCGGCGCGCCTCAGAAGTGCCATGGCCACGTCCAGCCCGCTCCAGGCGCTGCCGGTCCAGACCAGCGCCGAGCCGGAAGCCTGATCCCAGGCCAGCCAGCCGGTCTGGGGGATCAGCCGCAGCCATGCCC
>WFQE01000052.1 GCA_015487165.1 Paracoccaceae bacterium
CGCCTCGCGCGTCATGTAATCAAGGGGCCAGGGCAAGGGCGACGGGTCCGACTGCCCATAGCCCGCGCGGCTGTAGGCCAGCACACCGCAACCGGTCGCCTGCGCCAACGCCTGCGGGAAATCGCGCCACAGGCTGATGCAGCCCAGCCCCTCGTGCAACAAGACAATCGTCGGCGCCTGCGTGGGCCCCGGCCCCCAGCAACGCGCCTCAAGCCGCTTGCCGCCGACCTCCAGCCATTGCCGCCCTTCATCAGCCCAGTCGATCATGTCACGCGAGATCCCTTCTTCTTTGCCCAAATACTCAAATCCGACATCAACAGCAGGCGCCCCTATCCCCGCAGCTTGAAACGCTGGATCTTGCCGGTCGCGGTTTTCGGCAACTCGTCCACCACCTCGACCCAGCGCGGATATTTCCACTTGCCGATCTTTTCCTTGACCAGATCCTTCAACTCATCCGCCAGCCCCTCGCCGCTGGCACCTTCCTTGAGCACGACAAAGGCCTTGGGCTTGTCCAGCCCCTCGGCATCAGGATGTGCGACCACCGCGGCCTCGAGCACCGACGGATGCTCGATCAGCGCCTGTTCCACCTCAAATGGCGACACCCATATGCCGCTGACCTTGAACATGTCATCCGTGCGCCCGCAATAGATCAGCCGGCCATCTTCGCGCCGCTCATACTTGTCGCCGGTGCGGGTCCAGACGCCTTCGAATGTGGCGCGGCTTTTCTCGCGCTTGTTCCAGTAACCGTCGGCGGCAGAGGGCCCGTTGACCAGCAGCTCGCCAATCTCGCCCGCGGCCACCTCTTCGCCCGACTCATCCACAAGCCGCAGCTGATAGCCGGGAACAGCCACGCCCGAGGTGCCATATTCCACATCCCCCGGCGCGTTGGACAGAAAGATATGCAGCATCTCGGTGGAGCCCACCCCGTCAAGGATATCGGTCCCGACCACCTTGCGCCAATGGCGGCCGATTTCGGCCGGCAATGCCTCACCCGCCGAAATTGACCGCCGGATCCCTTCAGCCCCCTCGAAGGGATCTTCCCCCATCGCCGCGCACATGGCGGCGTATAGCGTGGGCACGCCACAGAATATCGTCGGGCGCGTGCGTGCGATCACCTCAAACATCGCCTCGGGCGTTGGGCGCGCCGGATACAGCACCGCCGTCGCCCCGACCGACATCGGAAAGGTCATGCCATTGCCCAGCCCATAGGCAAAGAACAGCTTGGCCGCTGAAAAGATGGTGTCGCCCTCTTCGATGCCCAGCACCCGCGCGCCATAGGTATCGGCGGTGGCCTGCAAGGCCGAATGCACATGCTGCACCCCCTTGGGCACCCCGGTCGAGCCCGAGGAATACAGCCAGAAGGCCGTTTCATCCGCGCTGGCCTCGACCAGCGGCCGGGGCTGGCTGGCGGCAAGCTCGTCGGCAAACGCCAGATGCGCGCCCGCGTCGCCGCCCACGACAAAGACCTTTTCGATCCAGGGGTTGTCTTTCAGCGCGGGTTCGACCACCGGCAGCAGGGCCTGGGACACAAACAATGCGCGCGCGCGGCAATCATTCAGGATGGCGGCATAGACGTCGGTTGCCAACAAGGTGTTCAGCGCCACCGGCACGACACCCGCCTTGATGCTGCCCCAAAAGATGACCGGAAATTCGATGACATCCAGCACCAGCATGGCGACTCGTTCCTCGCGGCGGATGTCGTGGCGGGCCAGCAGATCGGCCATGCGGTCGGATTGTTCGGCCAGCGCGCCATAGGTCAGGCTGCGCCCGCCTTCGATGCCCTCGACAAAGGCCGGCTTGTCGGCGCGCGCCTGACGGTGCCTTTCAACGAAAAACAGTGCGGCATTACCATTTTTGTCACTCATCTTTCCAAACCTCCCGAATCCGGCATTTTCCGGCCCTTATTTTCCTGTGAATTCAATCGCCCCGTCCGGCAGCAGATACAGCACATGGGCCGCGCCCCCGCTGACCGTCGGGTGGTGGGCCGAGCCGGGCGCGTAAACATACCACCCCTCGCCCCATCGGTCGAAGCGGGGCTGGCCCTCAAGCGCCATGATCGCCCCGATCTCGCCCGTGGTATGGATGTGATGCGGGCCCTTCACATCCTGCATGCGCACCACATCGACACTGAATCGCCCGGCCTCGGCACCCGGTTTGACCGCACGGCCAAACCTGATGCCCCCCGCCTCGCGCTGCATCAGCCAGCCATCGCGTTCACCCTCGGCGCACAGTTCCTTCAGGCGCCGGAACACGGCCCCGTCCACGGGGAAATTGTCATTCAGCTTGCATTCCAGCGCCTCATCCAGATCGTCATCGCCAATGACCGCGACAACATCGGCAATCAGCTCCAGAAATTCCGATTTCGACATGAAGAACCTCCCTTCTTCTTTGCCCAAATACTCGTTCCGCCGCCACCGCCGGCGCGCGCGCATCCCCGCTTGCGGCCGCCGCGATCACACCCCCAGATAACGCTGCAAGGCATCGCGGTCCTTGCGCAGCTCGTCCGACGACCCGCGCCACACCACCTTGCCCCGCTCGATGATGAAATTATGATCGGCGATCTTCAACAGGTCCGACAGATTCTTGTCCACGACCAGGATCGACATGTCCTGCCCCTTGATACGGTTCAGCGCCGCCCAGATCTTTTGCCGCACGAGCGGGGCCAGCCCCTCGGTGGCCTCGTCCAGAATCAACAGCCGCGGATTGGTCATCAGGGCGCGCCCGATGGCCAACATCTGCTGTTCGCCGCCCGACAGAAGATTGCCCATGGAACGCTCGCGCGTGGCCAGTTCGGGAAACAGCTCGTAGACCTTTTCCACCGTCCAGGGATCGGGCAGGCCAAGGTGGTTGCTGGCGGTGGCGATCAGGTTCTCGCGCAGGCTGAGATTGGGGAATATCTGCCGCCCCTCGGGCACAAGGCCGATCCCCAGATTGGCGATGCGAAAGCTGGGCATGCCGACAAGTTCGACCCCGTCAAAGGTAATCGAGCCGCCCGAGGGCGGGGTGATCCCCAGGATGGAATGGATCGTGGTCGTCTTGCCCATGCCGTTGCGCCCCAGCAGCGTGGCAACCTGGCCCGTGCCGAATTCAAGTTCGACCCCGAACAGCGCCTGGCTTGATCCGTAATGGGTGGTGAGGCCGGAAATCTTCAGCATCGGCTATTCCTCGCCCAGATAGGCATGGCGCACATCGGCGTTGCCCCTGATCTCGTCGGGGCTGCCGGTGGCGATGATGCGTCCATAGACCAGCACCGAAATGCGGTCGGCCAGCGCGAATACCGCATCCATGTCATGTTCGATCAAGAGGATGGTGCGCTTGCCCTTCAGCCCCTTTAGAAAATCGATCATCCGGGCGGAATCCTCGCCCCCCAGCCCGGCCATGGGCTCGTCAAGCAGCATCAGCTCGGCCCCCGTCGCCAGCGCGACCGCGATTTCCAGCTGCCGGTGTTCCCCGTGGCTGAGCTCGACAGCCGGCAAGGCGGCGCGGTCGGCCAGCCCGACCTGTCGCAGCACCTCTTGCGCGCGCTCGCGCAGATGCGAAATCTTGCGGGCCGCCTTGATGAAACGGAAGGAATGGCCGTCGCAGGCCTGCACCGCCAGCGCGACATTGTCCAGCACACTCATCTCCATCACCAGCGATGTGATCTGGAACGACCGTGTGATCCCCAGCCGCGCACGGCGGTGGGCTGGCCGACGGGTGATATCGGCCCCCTTGAACGATATCGACCCGGCATCAGGGCGGAGCGCACCGGAAAGCTGAGAAATCAGCGTGGTCTTGCCCGCCCCGTTCGGCCCGATGATCGCATGCAGCTCTCCCTGCGTCAGTGAAAGGTTGACGCCATCGGTTGCGGTCACCCCGCCAAAGCTTTTCTTCAGGTCGCGTATTTCCAGAAGCGTGCTCATTTTCCGGGCCCCCTGCCCTGCAACATGCCCAGCAGCCCGCCACGGGCAAACAGCACGACACCGATCAGCATCAGGCCAAAGGGCAGGTGCCAGTAGACGGTGAAACTCGACAGGATCTCTTCGATCAATATGAACGCGGCTGCCCCCAATACGGGGCCCAACGCGGTTGCCGCGCCGCCGAGGATGACCATGAACATCAACTCGCCAGAGCGGCTCCACCCTAACATGGAAGGCGAAACGAAGGTCGAGAAATTGGCCATCAGCCAGCCTGCATAACCGCAGATCGCCCCGGCAATCACATAGGCCGTCAGGCGATACAGATAGGTGTTGAAACCCAACGTGATCAGGCGTTCGTCATTGCCCTTGGCCCCGCGCAGCACCATGCCGAAACGCGAATTGACGATCATATGCACCGCCCCCATTGCCAGAACCAGCGACAGGAAGGCCAGCAGATACATCTGCAACGGATTGTCCAGATTGATCCAGGGCAGTTCCGAGCGCATCTCGATCACCAGACCATCATCGCCGCCATATTCGTCAAGAGACTGGAACAGATAGAACACCATCTGCGCGAACGCCATGGTGATCATGATGAAATAGACCCCCCTGGTGCGCAAGCTGATCGCGCCGGTAATCAGGGCAAACAGAGCCGACAGGCCCACCGACAGCGCCAGCTGAAACAGACCGTTTGTCGAGGCCGCCGCGGAAAAACCGCCATAGAATTCGTGATAGACCGGAATGCCCATCGCATAGGCGCCGATCCCGACAAATGCCGCATGGCCGAAACTGGCCATTCCCCCGTAACCAAGGATCAGGTTCAGGCTGACGGCGGCTATCGCCAGAATGACAAGGCGGGTCGCCAGCAGCAGATAGAATTCATTGCCGATCCAGTAAAAGAACGGCGGCAGCACGCCCAGCAACAGCATGACGCCAACAGTGATCCAGCCGGTTCGGTCCAGGGATTTCATCAGCGCACCTTTGGTGGGAACAGGCCCTGCGGACGCAAGGCAAGGATCACCGCCATGAGGATATAGATCAGCATCGCGGAAATCGCCGGCGCCGCGGTTTCGGCCGCGTTCTGCGACATGAACAGCGCGAACACGTCATCCAGGAACGACCGCCCCAGCGTGTCGATCAGCCCCACCAGAATGGCCGCGACAAAGGCGCCCTTCATGGAACCGATCCCCCCGATGATGATGACGACAAAGGCGGTGATGATGACCTCGCCCCCCATGTTGATCGAGGCCTCGGTGATCGGCGAAATCAGCATGCCCGCCAGCCCGGCCAGCATCGCGCCAAGCGCAAAGACAAGGCTGAACAGGGTTTTGATATCGACGCCCAGCGCCGAAACCATCGTGCTGTTGCTGGCGCCGGCCCGGATCAGCATGCCAAGGCGCGTATAGTTCACAAGCCAGAACAACCCCGCCGCGACCACCAGCCCGGCCGCGATGATGATCAGCCGGAATGTGGGCACGATGACGCCGGTAAACAGCTCGGTCTGGCCGTTGAGCCAGTCGGGAAGCGGCACGGATATTCCTGCCGGGCCCCAGATGATCTGAACCGTGGTGTCGATCACCAGAATCAGGCCGAATGTCGCCAGAACATGGTCAAGATGGCTGCGCGCATAGAGATGCCTTATCAGCACCCGCTCGATCAGATATCCGATCACCCCGGTGATCGGCACCGCCAGCAGCACGGCAATCAGGAAATTGCCCACCAGAAATGTCAGAGATGCGCAGATGAAGGCCCCAAGCATGTAGATGGAACCATGCGCGAGGTTGACGAAATCCAGAATGCCGAAAACCAGCGTCAGCCCCGAGGCGACGAGGAAAAGCAGCAATCCCAGCTGCACGCCGTTAAGTATCTGGATGAACAGAAGAGTCGTGTCCACAGGCCGAAGATCCATGCGTTGGCTGGGCCGCGCGACCGGAAGCACCCGGTCGCGCGCGTTTCGTTTCAGCTAGCCCTTACTTGAGCGGGCACTGGCTTGCGTAAGGATCCTGGTTGTTTTCGTAAACCGTCTTGACGACCTTGGTCGTCCAGTTGCCATCGGCATCCTTGACCACCTCGCGCAGATAGAAATTCTGGATCGGGAAGTGGTTGTTGCCATAGGTGAACTTGCCCCGAACCGAGGGGAAACTGGCCGATTTCATCGCGGCGCGCATGCCGTCGATATCGTCCAGATTGCCGTTCACCGCCTCGACAGCCGACTTGATCAGGAAGATCGAGTCATAGGCCTGCGCCGCATAGAACGACGGATAGCTGCCATATTTGGCCTTGAAATCGGCAACGAAACGCTTGTTCTGGGCGTTATCAAGCGACGGATCCCATTCCTGGGTGAATTGCGACCCCAGAATATCGGTGAACCCGGCCTTTTGCAGCTTGGGCAGGCTGAGCGCGTCAACAGTGAACACCGTGTAAAGCGGCATGACGTCCTTCATGCCGGCCTGCTGGTACTGCTTGATGAAGGCGCCACCAGCCTTGCCGGGGTAGAAGATGAACAGCGCCTCGGCCCCCGAAGCCTTGGCCTTGGCCAGCTCGGCCGAGAAATCAAGCTGCGTCGGCCAGGTCGTCATGTCCTTGCCCAGGATCTTGCCCTTGAAGGTGCGCTCGACACCGGCGACCATGTTCTTGCCGGCCGCATAGTTGGGTGCGATGATGTAAAGCGATTTCACACCCTTCTGGTTCAACACCTCGCCCATGGCCATGGGTGTCTGATCGTTCTGCCAACTGGTCGAAAAGAAGTTCTTGTTGCACAGCTTGCCTGCAATCGGGCTAGGTCCGGCATTGGCGGAAATCAGGAACTTGCCCGCATCCAGAACCGACTTGCGCGAGGCCAGCAGAACGTGGCTCCAGATATAGCCGGCAACGAAATCGACATTGTCCTGCTTGACCAGCTTGTCAGTGACCTGCTTGCCGGTTTCAGGCTTGAACCCGTCATCGGCATAGATGAGCTGCACATTCAGCCCGGCCATCTTGCCGCCGATATGTTCCATCGCAAGATCGACGGCCTTCTTGATGTCGTTTCCGATCACCGCAGCGCCCGTGGTCAGCGTGGTGACAAATCCGATCTTGACGTCCCGTGCCCAGGCAGCTGGGGTTGTCAGCATGGTTGCGACAAGTGCCGCAGAAAGTATTTTCTTCATGATAGTCCTCCCGTTGGTATTCAGACATTCTGTCTTTGTCCGGGCGGCTTTCAAATGCCGCATTGGTGCATTATTCGGCATATCCCCCGGCGGTTTTCCCTGAAATTTGCACTATTTTGCACCATTTTCAACAAAATTCCGTTGCGTCACGGAAGTGAGCGGGAATACCCGCCCTGAAAAGGGGCGATTCTCCATCCCCCGCCGCGTCATAATCCGCGCCGGGGATAAATATTTCAAGCATAAAACACCCAACCCACACAGCACCCCACGCGCCAAGAGCACTGCCCCGGGGCCCCCGCCCCTGTCGGCCGGGTCGGCGAATTCCGGGCCTATTTGCGCAACTCGCGCCGCAGAACCTTGCCCACGGCCGATTTTGGCACCTCGTCGATGAACTCGATCTGTTTCGGCACCTTGTAGGCCGTCAGATGTTCGCGGCAAAAGGCGATGATGTCCTCTGGCGTGACATCCGAACCCTTTTCCTTGACCACGAACAGCTTGACAGCCTCGCCGGTCTTTTCGTCCGGCACGCCGACGCAGGCACATTCCTGCACGCCGGGGCAGCGGGTGGCGACCTGTTCGATGTCGTTCGGATAGACGTTGAATCCTGACACGATCACCATGTCCTTCTTGCGGTCAACGATCTTCAGGCGGCCCTGTTCATCCTTGATGGCGATGTCGCCGGTGCGGAAGAATCCGTCTTCGGTAAAGGCATCGCGGGTGGCGTCGGGCCGGTTGTAATAGCCGGGCATGACCTGCGGGCCACGCGCGCAAAGCTCGCCGCGTTCGCCATCGGGCACCTCGTTGCCGTCGTCATCCAGCAGCTTGATTTCGGTATCGGGCACCGCATAGCCGATGGTGCCGGTGAATTCTGTCCAGTGCGGCGGGCACATGGCCAGAACCGGCGAGGTTTCCGACAGGCCATAGCCTTCGAGGATTGGCTTGCCGGTAAAACTTTCCCATTTGTCGGACACGGCCTTCATGGTTGCGGTGCCGCCGCCGACCGCCCATTTCAGGCGCGAGAAATCGACCTCGCCGAATTCCGGATGCAGCATCATGCCGGCATACAGCGTGTTGACGCCGTTGATGCGGGTAAAGCCCGAATTCTTGATGGCCTTGATGAAACTGTCCATGTCGCGCGGATTGGTGATCAGGATGTTCTTGCCGCCAAAGGCCGCGTAAAGCAGGAAATTCACCGTCAGCGCAAAGATGTGATAGAGCGGCAGCGCGGTGATCATCACCTCTTTGCCTTCCTCCATCACATCATGCGCCATGTCGTAGATCTGTTCGATATTCGACAGGATGTTGTCATGGGTCAGCATAGCGCCCTTTGAGGGGCCGGTCGTGCCGCCGGTATATTGCAGAAAGGCCAGGTCATCGCGCGAAACCTCGACCGGCGAGAAATCCATGCCAGCGCCCTTTTCCATGGCCTCGGCCAGCAGGGTGTAATCCGTGAAATCGTCGGGTATCGGCGGCGTCGGCAGAGGGTTCTGCCCGCAATCGCCCAACTGCAGCACCAGCACCTGTTTCACCGGCACCTTGTCGCGCACGGCGGAAAAGGCCGGGGTCGAACCCGAAAAGATGATGATCGCCTCGGCCCCGGAATCGTTGAGCTGGTGTTCCAGCTCGTCAGGCGTGTAAAGCGGGTTGACCGAGACCTGCACCGCACCACATTTGTGAATCGCCATGGTCGAAACCGGATGCGCCAGCGCGTTGGGCGACATCAGCGCAACCTTCGACCCTTTTCCGATGCCCATCTCGTTTTGCATATAGGCCGCAAGCGCATCGGAATAGCGGCCCATATCGGCAAAGCTCAGGCTGTTGTGAAAATTCTCGAAAGCGATCGTGTCGCCATAGGCCTCGACCGCCCCGTTCAGCATTTCCCAGATGGAATTGGCGGCCTTGACCCGCTCGATTGCCTGTTCTGTCACGTCCCAGATCTCCTGTCAGAGGTTAATGTCAATCGGCCCATTCCCAGGGCGTGATAAACGCGCCCAGGCTTGCCTGCACGGTGGCATCATCCGCACCGCCCTTGTTGCGCAGGCGGGCGACCAGCCCGCGTTTCTTGTCTTCGATGACCTCGGCCACCTCGGCATCAACACCGTCGGCTGCAAGGGTTTCGTTGAACACTCTGGTAATGGCCATCCTGCGCAGGTCGGGCTTGAAGATCTTGCCAACCGCAGTCTTGGGCAGTTCGTCCATGATTTCCAGATATTTCGGCACGGCCGCCTTTTCGCCGATGCGTTCCCTGGCAAATTTCATCAGCTCATCGCTGTCTGCCGTCGCACCCTCGACCATTTCGACATAGGCACAAGGCACCTCGCCCGAATGCTTGTCAGGCTGGCCAATGGCACCCACAAAGGCCACGTCGGGATGAGCGGCAAGGGCCTCTTCTATCTCGGCGGGGTCGATATTGTGCCCTCCACGGATGATCAGATCCTTGGCGCGCCCCGTGATCCACAGATAGCCGTCGGCATCAATCCGCCCCAGATCACCGCTGCGCAGATATTTTTCCAGCGCGAACAGGCCCTTGTTCTTGTCGTCCTCGGTATAGGTGTGGCCGGGATAGACACCGGGGTTGGAAATGCAGATCTCGCCAACCTCGTCAATGCCGCGCTCGGCCTTGACCGTTCCATCGGGGGCACAGTCTAGTATCTTGACATCCGTATAGGGGAACGGAATTCCGACCGAACCGATCTTTTTCTTCCCGTCATAGGGGTTGACCGAAATCAGGCAGGTGGCCTCGGTCATGCCGTAACCTTCCAGAATGGTGACGCCGGTAGCCTTTTCAAACCGGTTGAACAGCTCGACCGGCATCGGGGCCGAGCCGCAGAATGCCGTCTTGAGGGTCGAGACATCTGCGTTGACCTCGCGCTGCATCAGGGCAGCGGCGGCCGTGGGAACCATGACCATGAAACTGGCCTTCCAGCGTTCGACCAGCTTCCAGAAATTGTCGAACACCCCGTCGCCGCGATAGCCCGCGGGCGTAGGCATGACCATATGGCCACCTGCCCCGACCGTCGCCATCAGAATGGGGTAGGCGGCAAACACATGGAACAGCGGCAACGGGCACAGGACGACGTCGGTGTGGTCCATCAACAGCGCCTCGCCGCACCAGCCGTTATAGATCATGCCGGAATAGCGATGCTGCGCAACCTTGGGCATGCCGGTCGTGCCGCCGGTGTGGAAATAGGCCGCTACACGGTCGGTGGTGGCATCGGCAAAGTCCAGCGCATCCGCGCGCTGCTTGCCCAACTCCTTGTTGAAATCCAGCACCTTGGCGTGATGGCTTACCTCGACCTTGGGGCGGATCAGGGGCACGATCCAGCTTTTTGGCGGGGTCAGATAGCGCAGCAGATCGACCTCGAGCACCGTCTTGACATTGGGTGCATGGCTGACCGCCTCAGCCGCCTTCTGGGCGATATCGGTCTTGGGAAAGGATTTAAGTGTCACCAAAACCTTGGCGCCCGTTTCCCGCAGGATCGCGCCGATCTGTTCGGGCTCCAGCAGCGGGTTGACCGGGTTGACGATGCCCGCGACCGCGCCACCCAACAACGTGATCGCGGTTTCATTGGCGTTGGGCATGAGATAGGCGACAACATCGTTTTCGCCCACACCAAGGCGGCGAAACAGGTTTGCAGCTTGGGTGACCTTGCCCATCAGTTCCGACCAGGTCAGGGTTTCGGCCTTGTCCTTGGGCCCCGATGTGATCTGGAACGACAATGCGGGTCGGTCGGGAAAGCGATCGGCGCTGCGCTTTACATATTGATAGATCGTTCTTGCCGGCTGGCGTTCATCAAAAGGCATTTCGTTCTCGAATGCCAGCTTGTCATCAATCGTAGCAAATTTCGACATCTTGCCCTCCCCAGCAGATCCTGCGCGCCAGCGCCGGAACAGATTGAACCGAAACGGTGTTCCGGCGCAAGTCTGATGAAGGTGGGGTTGACGAAAGGTCAGCCCCTGCCAAGGGGTTCGGGGCGGGTTATTCCGCCGCTTCCGACGCTCCTTCGGTGAACTGCAAACGCGCCAGACGGGCATACAGCCCGCCCTCGGCCACCAGCGCATCATGGGTGCCCGTCGCAACGATGCGCCCCTTGTCGAACACGATGATGCGGTCGGCCTTTTTCACCGTGGCCAGCCTGTGCGCCACGATCAGGGTCGTGCGCTCGGCCGCCATGGCCTCGACCGCCTGCTGCACCGCGCGTTCGCTTTCGGCATCAAGCGCCGAGGTGGCCTCGTCCAGCAGCAGGATCGGGGCGGCACGCAGGATGGCGCGCGCAATGGCGATTCGCTGTTTCTGTCCGCCCGACAGCATGACCCCGCGTTCACCGACAAAAGTGTCATAGCCCTCGGGCAATTCGCTGAGGAAGTCATGAGCGGCCGCAGCGCGCGCGGCCTCTTCGACCTCGGCATCGGTCGCGTCGGGGCGGCCAAAGCGGATGTTCTCGCGCGCGGTGTCGGCAAAGATTACCGGATCCTGCGGGACCAGCGCCAGCGCCTTGCGGAATTCCTCGCGTTTCAGATCCTTCAGATCCAGCCCATCCAGCCGCACAACCCCCTCGATCGGATCAAAGAACCGCAGGATCAGCTGAAAGACGGTTGATTTGCCCGCGCCCGACGGGCCGACCAGCGCCACGGTTTCGCCGGGGTTGATCTTGAAGCTGACATCATGCAGCGCCTTGACACCCGGACGCGCCGGATAGTGGAAAGACACCTGCTCAAAGGCGATTTCCCCGCGCACGTTTTCAGGCAGGGGCAGCGGGTTTTCGGGGTCCTTCACCGCGTCTTCGGCGCGCAGCAGCTCGACCAGGCGTTCGGTGGCCCCTGCCGCGCGCTGCAATTCGCCCCAGATCTCGGATAGCGCGCCGACGGCACCGGCCACAAGCACGGCAAAGATCACGAACTGCACCAGCTCGCCCGGGGTCATGGTGCCGGCACGCACGTCATGCGCCCCGACCCAAAGCACCCCGACAACCCCGGCAAAGACAAGGAACATGACGACAACCGTCATCACTGCACGGGTGCCGATCCGCTGAAGCGCGGACAGGTAGGAAAGTTCGGTCACGTCGCGGAACTTGCGGCGACTGACATCCTCGTGTGTGAATGCCTGCACGGTCTGGGCCGCCTGCAGGGTTTCCGACGCGTTGCCCGAACTTTCCGCAACGCGATCCTGGTTTTCCCGTGACAGACGCCGCAGCCGGCGCCCCAGAATGATGATCGGAACGACAATGACCGGCACCATAACGAACACCATGCCCGCCAGCTTGGCACTGGTCAGCAGCATCAGGGTCAGGCCGCCGATAAAGATCAGCAGGTTGCGCAATGCCACGGAAACGGATGAGGAAATGACCGACAGGATCAGCGTCGTGTCGGTGGTGATGCGCGACAGCACCTCGCCCGTCATGATCTTTTCAAAGAAGGCGGGGCTCATCCCGATCATCTTGTCATAGACGGCCTCGCGAATGTCGGCGACAACGCGCTCGCCCAAGCGGGTCACAAGGTAATAACGCATCCCCGTTCCCAGTGCGAGAAGGGCCGCCACGATCAGGGCCGCGCCGAAATACTGATCCAGCAGCTTGACGTCGCCGCCGCCAAAGCCATCGACCACGCGGCGCACGGCAATAGGCAGGATCAGCGACAGGCTTGCCGTCAGGACAAGGGCAATACCGGCAAGTATGGCCAGGGTGCGATAAGGCTTGATGAACGGAAAAAGATAACGGATCGGTCCTATGCGCTTTGCCTTGGGGCGGTCTTCCGTCTGGGTGGTCGTGGGCTTTCTGGCCATGCCGGGAAATCCTTGTGCTGCAATACACCAATCCACCGCCCCAATAAGCGACGGGCGGCACAATCACAAGCGCGTGCGATGTCGCAATCCTCACAAGAGCGTGCATTGGGCCGCCTGTGCATTCACCCCATCGACCTTGGCGCATCGGCGTGGCAATATCGGCGCATGAAACAGTTACGCAAACTCTTGAAACGGGTTCTGATCTGGTCGGTTGCCGCCATCCTTCTGTTGACGGCCGCCAAGATTCTGCCCGACCGCCAGAATGCGGCGGTTCGCGCCTTCGCCAAGGGCGACTATACCACCGCAGCCAAGTTCTGGAACAAGCTGGCCAGATCCGGGGACCAGAAGGCGCAGATCAATCTGGGACTGCTGTATTCCCGGGGCGAAGGGGTCGAACAGGATCTGGGCAAGGCGCATGAGCTGTTTCTCAGCGCGGCCGAAAACGGCAACCCTGTCGCGCAATATCTTGTGGCCCACGACTATGCCGTTGGCGCTGGCGTGACACCCTCGCCCAAGGTTTCGCTGATGTGGCTGCGTGAGGCCGCCGATCAGGATTATCCCCCCGCCCAGATCGCGCTGGGCCGGCGCTACATGACCGGCGAAGGCGTGCCGCAGGATCTGGGACAGGCCGATTACTGGCTGCGCCGGGCCGAAGAAACGCTGCCCGTGGCCGGCATCGAAAAATAGACGGAACCGGGCAAGCCCCCGGCGGTCATGCCGAATTGCGATTGCCTTGATGGGGGGGGATGGAGCGGGCAGCGGGAATCGAACCCGCACCAAGAGCTTGGAAGGCTCGTGTGATACCATTTCACCATGCCCGCGTGCAGCCGTTAGGTAATCAAGCCGACGCCCATCGTCAAGCCGGTTGCACATGCTTGCGGATCACGGAAATTCGCCTATCCTGCCCCTGAGCGGCCGCAACAACAGCCCGCAGGAGGAAATCTGGTGAGCAGCAAGACGATCATGGTGTTGAACGGCCCGAATCTGAACCTTCTGGGCCAGCGCGAACCCGAAACATACGGGACCGAAACCCTCGCCGATGTCGAAACGGCCTGCGCGGCCCTGGCCTGCGATCTGGGCCTGAGCCTGGATTTCCGCCAGTCCAACGTCGAAGGCGAGCTGGTTACATGGATTCAGCAGGCGCGCGAATTGGCCGCCGCAATCATCATCAACCCGGCGGCCTATACCCATACGTCGGTGGCGATTCTGGACGCGCTCAACGCCTTTGACGGGCCGGTGATCGAGGTGCATATCAGCAATATCCACAAGCGCGAGGCCTTTCGGCATCATTCATTTGTTTCGCGCAGGGCAAACGGGGTGATCGCGGGCTGCGGCACGCAGGGCTATC
>WFQE01000053.1 GCA_015487165.1 Paracoccaceae bacterium
CGATATCGGTCGCCACGGGCATCCCGCGGCTGGTGGCCACCTGAAAGGCCATCTCGCGCTGGCGCCACATTTCGGCGCGCTGTGCTTCGGTCTGTGCCACCACGGCATCCAGCACCTCGCCGGTTTCAAACAGATCTTCCAGCACCGCTTCCAGACGTGCGACAACAGGCAGACGGCCATCCTCGCTCGGGGTGGCATCAGTCGGGGCGGTCGCCGCGACCTCGACCATGATGCCCACCTCGGGCAGCGGGTCGAATGGCAGCTGCGCCTTGGGGTCGATCCGGGCGAGATGTTCGAAATAATTGCGCGGCATGTATTCGAACGCCTCGACCCCGCCACCGCTGGCAATCTGGATCCGGTGCAGCAGCCTCAGGGCCCCGCCGATATCGGGCACCGACACCATCGCGGTGGCATAGGCCGCAGGTTTCGGAAACAGCTTCAGCACCGCCGCGGTGATGACGCCCAGCGTGCCCTCGGAGCCGATGAACAGATCCTTCAAGTTATAGCCGGTGTTGTCCTTGTGCAGCTCGCTCATCAGGTCAACGACGGTGCCGTCGGCCAGAACCGCCTCAAGCCCAAGGCACAGCGCCCGCGTATTGCCATATCTCACGACGTTCGAGCCCCCCGCATTGGTTGCCAGATTGCCCCCGATCATGCAGGATCCCCGCGCGCCGAACATCAGCGGGAACACCAGATCATGTTCTTCGACCGCCGCGTGCAGATTTGCCAGCACGACCCCGGCCTCGACAATCGCCACATGGCTGTCGGTATTGATCTGCCGGATACGGTTCATGCGCTCCATCGACAGGATGATAGCCTTGTCCTCGCCCGGATACCCACCACCCGATAGCCCGGTATTGCCCGAAAGCGGGACCACTGGCACCCGCGCATCATTGGCCAGCGCCAAAACGCGCGAAACCTCGTCGGTGTTGGCCGGTTTCACCACCGCCAACGAGCGCCCCTTGTACTGCCCGATGATGTCATTGTCGTATTTCGCGCGGTCGTCATCGCCGGAAAGACAGTTTTCCGCACCCACGATCGCCGCACATTCTGCAACCAGATCACCCATTGCCGACCCCGCTCCTTCTTCTTTGCCCAAATACTTCCGGGGGAGTCGCGTCAGCGACGGGGGCAGCGCCCCCCTTTTCACGGATCAACCCCGAAATCCCGCCTGATCTGTTCCTTGGTATAACGCCCCAGGCGCAGATCCTCGTCAATCAGGCTTCGCGCACGTTTTTCGGGTTTACCATATCCGCCGCCGCCCGGCGTTTGCACCCTCACGCGATCGCCCGGACGCAACGGAATATCCTGTTCCTTTGACAGATGTTCCGGCACATGCAGCTGCCCATCCTGCCAAACCTCGACGATATTCGGTGCACCGTCCCTGCCTCCCAGCACACCCTGCGGCCCGAACCGCCCATGGTCCATCACGAAACTGGCCCGCGCCTCGCCGCGCAGCAGCTCGACCTCGTAATCCAGGCCAAAGCCGCCGCGATGCGTCCCCGCGCCGCCTGAACCTTCGCGCAGCGCATAGTGCCGGTAAAGCACCGGAAATTGCTGTTCCATGATCTCGACAGGCGGCGCCTTGGAAATGCCGATGGTGGAACAGCCATTGGTCAGCCCGTCATGATCGGCATTGCCACCATATCCCCCGCCCGAGATCTGATACATCACATAGTTCCGCCCCCGATCAGGATCGAACCCGCCCAGGGCGAAATTGCCGCTCGTGCCAGCCGGTGCGGCGGTGACGCGATCGGGCAGGGCCTCGACAAGTGCCGCAAACACCGCCTCGGCGATGCGCTGGCTGACCTCGGCCGCGCAGCCCGACACGGGGCGGGGATACTGCGCATCCAGAAAGGTGCCTTCGGGGCGGATCACATGCAGCGGCTCGAACGCGCCGGCGCTTATGGGCACCTCGGGGAAGATATGGCGCATCGCCAGATAGACCGACGATAGTGTCGTCGCCAGAACCGAATTCATCGGCCCCTGACAGGGCGGGCTGGAGCGGCTGAAATCGAAACGCAGCGTGTCGCCCTCGCGGGTGATGGTCAGGTCGATCACCAGGGGCTCGTTCACAACGCCGTCGCTGTCCACATAGGCCACACCGCGATATTCGCCCTCGGGGATCTGCCGGATAAAGCTGCGCATCTGTCGGGCGGCGCGCTGGCGCAGCTCGGTGATGGCCTGCGCGACCGTGTCATCGCCATAACGATCAAGCAGCGCGTTCAGCCGCGCCTCACCCACCTTGAGCGCGGCGGCCTGGGCCTGCACATCCCCGATCCGCTGATCGGCCACACGGATGTTGGAACAGATGATCGCATAGATCTCGCGGTCCAGCTTGCCCTGCTTGAACAGGCGCACGGGCGGCAGGCGCAGCCCCTCCTGTTCGGCGGCGGTGGCGGATGCGGAAAAGCCCCCCGGCACCATACCCCCCGTATCGGGCCAGTGGCCGGTGTTGGACAGCCAGCACCAGATCTTGCCATCGCGGTAAAAGGGGCGGGCAAAGCGCACATCCATCAGATGGGTGCCGCCAAGATAGGGGTCGTTGACGATATAGATGTCGTCGGGCTGTGGTTCGGCCACCTTGCCCGCGCGGATCATTTCGATCAGGGTGCGGGTCGAATATTGCATGGTGCCGACAAATACCGGCAGGCCCCGCGCGCCTTGGGCGATGAGGCTGCCGTCGTTGGCCGCATAGATGCCGTCCGAGCGATCGTCAGCCTCGGCAATCACCGGCGAAAAGGCGGCGCGGGAAAAGGCCAGATCCATTTCGTCGCAGACCTGCTGCAGCCCCGCCTGGATGACCGAAAGGGTGATCGGGTCGATCATGGTTGCGCCCCTTTGATTTCGACAATGATATTGCCCTCGTCATCGCCGCGCGCCAGATCGCCCGGTTCGATCAGGATTGTCGTGTCCATCTGCTCGATAATCGCGGGGCCGCGGATTTCCATTTCCAGCGGCAGGTGGTCGCGCCAATAGATCGGGGTATCGAACCACGCGCCTTCAAAACGCACGGGACGCGTTTCCCGCAGCGCATCGCCAAGCGCTCGGCGCCGTTCTGCCGGGTCGATCAGGGTGGAAAGATCCAGCGGCGGGCGCAGGCCGATGACGGATGTATTGATATTCACCAGATTGGCGCGGATCTCGGGCAGCTCGACATGGAACCGCCGCCAATAGGCCCGCTCGAACAACTGTTGCAGCTGCGCGCGGCTGGGGGTGGCGGTATCCAGGCCGACCCGTAGCAGGTGGGTCTGCCCGATGAACTGCATGTCCACGCTGTGGATGTGGCGGATGCCGTCGAGCGCGATCGATTCCCTGCCGATCTCGGCCTCGCCCGCGGCAATCTGTTCGGTAAACGCCCTGTGTATTTCGGCCTCATCCAGCCCGTCCAGCGGGCGGTTGAAGGTGCGCACATAGTCGTGGCGCAGATCGGCGACCACGCAGCCAAGTGCATTGGTGATGCCGGGGCGGCAGGGCACCAGAACCCGCGGCACCCCCAGCTCGCGCGCCAGCGCCGAGGCATGCAGCGGCCCGGCGCCCCCGAACGCGAACAGCGCGAAATCGCGCGGATCCGCGCCCAGCGACAGCGAAACCATGCGGATTGCGCCCGCCATTTTCGTATTGGCAACGCGGATCACGGCCTCGGCCGCGCCGATGGCGTCAAGGCCCAGAGGCCTGCCCAGCATTTCGGCGAAAATAGCCTCGACATGGGCGCGCATGGCCTTGTCGTCGCCGTCGCCCACCGGCGGCTTCAGTCGCCCCAGCAGAAGGTTGGCGTCCGAAATCGTTGGCGCCTCGCCCCCCTTGCCATAGCAGATCGGCCCCGGATCGGCGCCGGCGCTTTGCGGGCCGACCTCCAGCAGGCCCGCATCATTGACCCGCGCGATCGAGCCGCCCCCCGCGCCGATCGTGCGTACATCGACCATGGGCACATGGATCGGCATGGCATATTCCAGCTCGATCTCGTTGCTGACGGCGGGTTGCGCGCCACGGATCAATGCGACATCGGTCGAGGTGCCGCCCATGTCATAGGTCAGCAGATCGTGAATGCCGGCCCGCCGCCCGGTATAGGCTGCCGCCATCACCCCCGAGGCGGGCCCCGACATCACGGTTTTTGCTGCCTCGCGCGACACCCGGGCCGCGCTGACCATGCCGCCATTGCCGTTCATTACCAGCACATCGCCGCCATAGCCGCGCGCGGCCAGCTCTTGCGTCAGGCGGGCGATATAGCGTTCCAGAAGGGGCTGCACGCTGGCATTGACGGCCGCGGTCACGCCGCGCTCGAATTCGCGGCTTTCCGACAGCAGCGCATGGCCCAGGGTGATGTGGTCATTGGGCCAGAAGCGGCGCAGGATTTCGCCGGCCCGCAGCTCGTGCGCGGGGTTGGCATAGGCGTGCAGGAAATGCACGACAACAGCCTCGCAGCCCCTGGTCAACAGGGCGCGCCCCGCGGCCTCGACCGCGTGCTCGTCCAGCGGGGTGCGAACGCTGCCATCGGCGAGCAGGCGTTCAGGCACCTCAAGGCGCAGGTCGCGCGGGATGATCGGGCTGAAGCGGCCTGTCATGCCATAGGGTTGCGGGCGGGTGCGCCGGCCCAGCTCCAGCACGTCGCGGAATCCCTGTGTGGTGATCAGCCCCGTGCGGGCCAGCTTGCGTTCCAGAACGGCGTTGGTCGTGGTGGTGGTGCCGTGAACGACCAGGTCCACGCGGGGCAGGTCGGCACCCGCCGCATCCAGCGCATCGAGCACGCCAAAGGCCTGGTTGTCCATCGTCGAGGGCACCTTGGCCAGTTGCACGCGGCCATCCGGTGACAGCAGCACAAGATCGGTGAATGTGCCGCCCACATCGACCCCGACGATCGCGCCCTTGCCCCTTGATGCCATGCCTGCCCCGCGCGTTGTGCAATTTCACCACAACTCATTTGTATACAAACCAAATGCCCAGGGTCCACAGTTTTTCAACCTGCGGGCAGGGGCGGGCTGTGCGGGTCGGTTCGGAAAGATATCAGTCGAAGAAATAGGGGCCGGCATCCGCCAGCAGCACGCGCGCCAGTTCCGCCCCAAGTTCGGCGGCATCGTCGCGCGATCCGCTGACCTCATGCGCCAGACATTCCGAGCCATCGGGGCGCAGGATCTCGCCCCGGATATGCAGGGTTTCGTCATCCAGCACCGCCAGCCCGGCAATCGGCATCTGGCAGGAACCATCCAGCCCCCGCAGATAGGCGCGCTCGGCCTCAAGGCGATAGCCGGTCGGAAAATCATGGATCGGGATCAGCAGCTCGCGCACCTTTTCGTCGCCGTCGCGCCGCTCGATCCCGATGGCGCCCTGGGCAACGGCAGGCAGCATCTCGTTCAGCGAAATCGGCGCGTTGGCCACCTCTTCCATGCCCAGGCGGTTCAGCCCGGCCATGGCCAGGAAAGTGCAGTCGGCAACCCCTTCTTCCAGCTTTTTCAGCCGGGTCTGGACGTTGCCGCGAAATTCGACGACTTGCAGGTCGGGCCGCTTGTAAAGGATCTGCGCCTTGCGCCGCAGGCTGCTGGTGCCGACACGTGCGCCGGCGGGCAGGTCTGAAAGGCGTTCGTAAGAGGGCGAAAGAAACGCATCCCGCACGTCTTCGCGCGGCAGGTAGGTATCGAGCACCAAGCCCTTGGGCTGATCGACCGGCATGTCCTTCATGGAATGCACGGCAATATCGATGCGCCCGCCCAGAAGGGCTTCTTCGATTTCCTTGGTGAAAAGCCCCTTGCCGCCAACTTCGCGCAGCGGCTTGTTCTGGATCCGGTCGCCGGTGGTCTTGATCACGACGATTTCGAACATGTCATCCGTAAATCCGTGCATTTCCATCAGCCGGCGGCGGGTTTCATAGGCCTGCGCCAGCGCCAGTGGCGAGCCACGGGTGCCGATGCGCAGCGGGGTGTCGGGATTTGGCCAAAGAGGTTGCATGAAGCCCGATGTAGCGCCACATGCGCGCGCTGACAATGCCAAAGCCCGCCTGAAGCGCGGTGACACATTGACATCCCGCCTCCAAGACGCAAGGACAGGGCCGGACAACCAGAGGAAAGGGCGGGATATGGGCGAGAAACTGTTGCTGCGGGCGCTGAAGGGCGAAACTCTGCCGGTGCCGCCTGTCTGGATGATGCGCCAGGCCGGCCGCTATCTGCCCGAATACCGCGCAACCCGTGCCGAAGCGGGCGATTTCCTGTCGCTGTGCTACAATCCGGAACTGGCCGCCGAAGTCACGCTGCAACCCATCCGCCGCTATGGTTTTGACGCTGCCATCCTGTTTGCCGACATCCTGCTGGTGCCTCAGGCGCTGGGTGCCGAGCTGTGGTTCGAAACCGGCGAGGGGCCGCGCCTTTCCACGATCACCACACCTGCCGAGATGGATCGCCTCAAGCCCGCGGATGCCATCCACGAACATCTGGCGCCGGTTTATGAAACCATGCGCATTCTTGCGCGCGAGTTGCCTGCCGAAACCGCGCTGATCGGCTTTGCCGGTGCGCCATGGACGGTTGCGACCTACATGATTGCCGGGCGCGGCACGCCTGACCAGGGCCCCGCCCACCGCCTGATGGCCGAGGATCGTGCGACTTTCGATGCGCTGATGGGGCGCATTACCGATGCGACGATCGAATATCTGTCAGCACAGATCGACGCCGGCGCCGAGGTCATCAAGCTGTTTGACAGTTGGGCCGGCTCGTTGAAGGGCGAGGCTTTCGATGCCTATGCACTGGAACCCGCGCGCAAGATCATTGAGGCGCTCAAGGCCCGTCACCCGGGCATTCCCGTCATCGCTTTCCCGCGCGAGGCGGGCGAAAGATATATCGGCTTTGCCAAGGCAACGGGCGCCGACTGCGTGGCGCTGGACAATTCTGTCGATGCAGAATGGGCGGCCCGCAACGTGCAGGTGGATGGATGCGTTCAGGGCAATCTGGCGCCGGGCCACATGATCACCGGCGGGCAGGATCTGGTTGACGAGACCCGGCGCATCGTCAGGGCGTTTGCCAACGGGCCGCATATCTTTAACCTTGGCCACGGCATTACGCCCGACGCCGACCCGGCAAATGTGGAACTGATGTTGCAGACTATCCGCGAGGGTTGAACGCGGCGGGCGCTTTGGTCGGGTATCTCGGGCTCGGGCAACTACCTGCCGGCCTGCTGCAACAGCTTTTCCATCTCGGCATTCACGAAATCCGGCTCTTCGATGGACGAGGAATGCCCGGCCCTTGGAATATGCACCAACCGTGATCCCTTTATCCGCTCATGTATGCGCGCGGCCTTTTCGGGCACCGTCGCAACATCTTCCTCACCCACCATGACCAGTGTCGGGGTGGTGATGCTGCCGATTTCGTCGATCACCCCGTTGCGTGTGATGACCCCTGTCACCGCGCGGGTGATACCAATGCGGTCGTTGTGAATGATCTCGTTGCGCCAGCGTGATTTCTGGTCTGTGCGCATGGGATCATTCAGGAAGGTCTGGCCAAACAGGATCGGCATGATCTTGTCGATCACCATGCGCAACCCGAACCAGCGCGCGACGAAATTCATCTTGCGATAGCTGCCCCGGTTCTCGACCGGCTCGGGATCGGCCGAGGTATCCAGCAATGTCAGCGACCGCAGCAGATGCGGTTTTCGGGCTGCTAGCCGCATGCCGACAAAGCCGCCCATGGACAGGCCAGCGAAATGAACGGGGCCGATGTCCAGCGCCTTGATCAATGCGGCGGCGTCGCTTGCCAATGTGTCCATGTCATAGCCGTCTTTCGCAACCTCGGTCTTTCCCTGCCCACGGTGGTCATAGGTGATGACACGATACCGGTCGCGGAAATGCGCAACCTGGGCCTCGAACATCTTGCCCGAAAAAAGCAGCCCGTGCGAAAAGACGATGGTTTCTTCCCCCTGACCTTCGTCGGTATAGTGGAGCTTGACGTCATTGACGGTAATGAATGGCATGGTTTCCCCCCTGAGCTATGGGTCGACACCAGGCCGACCATGGCCAAGTTACGGGAATTCCCGGTGTGAACAAGGCATGATTCGATCTGGTGGCAGATGGGGGCACAGGCAACGAGCCGCCGTCGCACGCGTTTTGTGTTGACTTCGCCAACCTTTCATTGGGGATTCAAGCCCTGTTTCAGCCCCGAGGTGGCAGGCTTTTCGGCCAGCAATCAGCCAAGTCATCGACCGTTCCCATGGAAGTAAGGGAAAGAAGGTGCTAAACACGCGGGGCACGTCTTTCGGCGGAAAGGGGTGTGGGCAACCAGAACTTTTCATTGGTTGCCGGGTGGTCGGGCCGGTTTTCATACGCATGTCCAGGAGGTTACATGCCAGCCATATCAGAAGGGCTGGGCGTGCTTGCGTTGGCGGCGGACATGGCCACCGGCAGGCCAAGGGGCGCGGGGCTGACGGCGGCAATCGTCGCCGCTGAATTTGCAGCCCGGTTGGGGCTTGGCCTGAAAGACAGGAAAGACGCCTATCATCTTGCCGTGGTCCGTTTTATCGGCTGCACGATTACCAGCCACGAAACCGGCAGCATGTCTATTGGCGATGATCAGGGGTTTGCCGTAGCGACCATGCTGGGCGACTGGACAGACCGGGCCGATCTGATCCGCCACCTTGATCGGTTCATTGCCCGAGATGCTCCCGAAGAGCAGCGTCAGGCTGCTTTCAATACCATCTGCGATATTCTGCCTGATGCGGCGCCTGACTTCACCGCGGCCCATTGTCGGCAATCCTATCTGCTGGCGCGCCGCTTGCCGATATCGGCCGAGGTGCTGGAATGTATTCCCTATTACTATGCCCGATGGGACGGCAAGGTTCTGCCATTCGGCGGTGCCGATGTGCCTTACCTGTCGCGCCTCGTGCGGATCTCCGAAATGGCCGAGTTGGTCAGGCGGCTGGAAAATGCCGAACGTGCCAAACAGGTCGTGTCTGCCAAGCTGGGGCATGAACTCGACCCCGAACTGGGCAAGGTATTTCTGGAACAGGCCGACGAGATATTCGCGGTGGCAAGCCGGACGCCCGAATTCGAGGCCTTCGTTGCTGCCGAACCGGGTGATCCTGTCCAGATGACGCCGATATGCCGCGAGGCTCTGGCCGAGGTGGGTGCCGACATGATTGACCACAAGGCAGCCTTTTTCCGCAGTCACTCGCGCAGGGTTGCGGCGCTGTGTGCGCAGGCTGCCTCTGCCGCGGGCATGTCGGGCGAACAGGTCGAAACCCTCCGCCTGGCAGCGCTGGTGCACGACATCGGAAAATGCGCTATCTCCAACCGGATCTGGGCCAAGGTGGATGCTTTGACGGTATCCGAGCGGCTTGAGATGGAAGGCCATACTTTCCAGACGGAATTCATCCTGTCGCATGGAGATCCGTTTCGGGAATGGGCGGCTCTTTCAGCCAGTGCGCATGAGCGCGCCGACGGCTCGGGGTATCACCGCCGGGCGCGGATGTCCGATATGGCCTGCAGTATCCTTGCCGTTGCCAACGCCTATGACGAACTGACCCATGCAAGCCCCGGCCGCCCGGCCATGACTGCAGATGCAGCCGCCGCACTACTTGCCAAAGCCGCTTCGAGAAAGGAATTTCCGGCTGTAGCCGTGTCGCGGGTGCTAGAGGCTGCTGGACACTCGGTTGCACAGGCCAGATCGGCGCTGCCATGCGGGCTGACCCGCCGCGAGGCCCAAGTGATTGCGCGATTGGCAAGATCCGAAACAACCGCCCAGATTGCGGGCGCCCTGGGCATATCGCCCAAGACGGCCGACCGGCATATCCAGAACATCTATGACAAGACTGGCGTGCGCGCCCGTCCAGCGCTGGCATTGTTCGCGTTGGAACACGGAATTCATGCCGATTGATCTTTCCTGCGCCAAATGGGGAGTTCTCCCGATAGAGGGCATGCTCGTCTTGCCTCATCCTTGTCCGAGACGGGGACAATCCTGACCCCGCGCAAGGGAAGGGAAGAAAGATGTCAACTTACAATTCAGTCACGATCGACGCGACGGCCGACAAGGTCTGGTCGGTGTTGCGAAACTTCAACGACATGTCCTGGGCTGAAGGTATCATAGAAAGTGTTGAATCACTCAATGGCAAGGGTGGCACCGAAGTTGGCGCCAGGCGCAAGGTCAACGGTGCCATTACCGAAACGCTGCTCAGTTTCGATGACGATTCCATGGCCTTTACCTATTCGATCGACGAAGGTCCCGATGTTCTGGCCAGCGATATGGTTGAGGGCTATGTCGGTCGCGCCCGGGTAACCCCCGTGACAGCCACCGGTCAAAGTTTTGTTGAATGGTCTTCCGACTGGCAGGCCGCCCGCGGCGACGTAAAGGGTTTTTGCGACCCCCTTTATGCCGGTCTTCTGGGGCTGCTCGCTGGCAAGTTCAAATGACCCGCGTGGTGAAAACGGCGGGGCTGGTCCGTCATGCGGGGCTTGTTGCCGGTATCGCTCTGGCCGTCGCCCCAATGCTGGCGTTGCCAGCGCTGGCCGAACCGGTCTATCTGATTGCCAACGTCGCCGTGAACGACTGGGAAACCTACATGGCCGATTATGAATCGGTGGCAGGCCCGGCCATCATCAAGGCGGGCGGAGAGATCCTTGTCGGAACGAAAACGGTCAATGTGGTCGAGGGCCATTATGACTACAACTGGACGGTGGTTGTCAGATTCCCGTCCGAGGAGGTCGCGGTCGGGTTTTACGGGTCGCCGGAATATCAGGCGGTGATCCCCATCAGGCAAGCGACTACCGATACGGAAATCTCGGTCTTGATGCTCGCCCCGCAATTTGTGCTGCCCTCGCAGTAACGCGGCTTCGGCCCGGTTCGGGCGTGGCAACGGTAGGGGTTACCCGGCCGTTGTCACCGCCTTGTAGGCGGGTGGGCGCACTGAAGGGCCGACCGCCAATGCCCGATGATTACCGGTCGGTTCTAACCGAACAACCCGGCTAGCGCCGATTTGACGATCGCGGTGACCTTGGGTCGTTTCATAGCATCAAAGGGCAGGGGGCGGCACAATTCCATTGCGGTAAGTCCCACGCGCGCGGTCAATGCGCCGTTGACGATCCCCTCGCCGAAACGGCGCGACAGTTTACCCACCATCCCGCCACCCATGATCGAGCTGATCATGTCATCACCAACTGAAACCGCGCCCGTGGCGGCCAGGTGCAGCATGACCGTCTTGAGCAGCCGCCAGGATCCCAGCCCCCCGGTGCGCCCGCCATAGATGGTGGCGATGCGGCGCACCATCCGCAGATTGGCCACCAGCGCAACTACCACGTCGGCAAGTGCCAGCGGCACGATGGCCGTGACCGTTGCAACCTGCCGGGCCGCGGCCTCGATCTCGCGCCGGGCGGCGGCGTCAAGCGGGGGCATCAGGTTGCGTTCGGCATGGTGCAGCAGCGCATCGGCATCCAGCATGTCATCGCAATGTTCCGAAAAGCCGGCGACAGCCCAGCGCATTTCAGGCCGTCTGTCATACAGCTTGACAAGCCGTGCAGCCAGTTTGCGCGCCCCGGCCAGATCGGATTCTGCCAAGACGGATGTTACGTCATTTCTTAGCCGGTCAATCCGTTTCAGCCGTGCCAGCGCCACCCATTCGCGCAGGACAAGCCCCAGCGCCGCCAGCAGAAACAGCCCGACCAGCGCCAGCACGCCGCGCCCCAGCCAGATATTGCGCGCCATCAGCGAAAAAACGAAATCCCACAGCGCGACCGAGACGCCTGCCATGACCAGCGCCAGCGTTGAACCAAGGAACAACCGCCCCAGCACGCCCGATCTTCCCGATGCCATGACGGCCATCGTCTGCATGGCGCGCCCATCGGCGGCCGGTTCTTCCATATCGGGCACGGGCGGGGCCTGGGCGGGTGTAGGCGCTTCGGCGTCCCCATTCATCTCGATCACAACCGGCTTGGTCTTTTCGGTCATCGCAACCTGTCTCCGAACAGAAATTCCGCGGCCTTGTCCAGCCGGATATGCGGCGGCCCGTCTCCCGGCCGCAGTTCCAGGCGCGCGGGTGCAAACTGCATCACCGCGTAATCGGCATCCAGCCACTCCTGCCGACCCTCGCGTGCCGGTGTCAGCAACTGCGCCGGATCCTGCGGCAGTTCACCCGCATACATCGCAACGCTCTTGCCGCTGGACAATAGCCGCCCACGAACGCAATCCAGCTTGCGCCCCTCATGCGAAATTGTTTCCTCGACAGTCGCGCGCAGTGCCGCAATCGACATGGCGGCGGTGGTGGCGCCGGCAAAATCGGCCCGGTCGCGGGCATCGCGCAACAGCGCCTCGGTGATGGCGGTCAGGCGCGGATGCTGGGTGTGATGCAGATGATCGGCCTTGGTTGCCGCGAAAAGAATCCGCTCGACCCGTTTGCCGGTGATGCGCGACAGCCAGCTGTTGCGCCCCGGTCGAAAGGCGCGCAGGACATCGGCCATGGCAAGGCGGAGATCCTCGACCGCACGGGGACCTGCGTGAATGGCACTCAGCACGTCAACCAGAACAATCTGTCGGTCGATCCGTGCAAAGTGATTGCGAAAGAAAGGCTTGGCCACATGCGTCTTGTAGGCATTGAAACGACGCTCGAACGCGCGCCACAGCCCCTTGCGCGCCGGGTTGTCCGGCCTGGGCAGGGGCGCGAATGTCAGGGCGGGCGAACCTTCCAGCTCGCCAGGCATCAGGAACCGACCCGGCGCGCAATCAGAAAACCCCGCCTCGCGCGCGGCGCGCAGATAGTCGGTATAGATCGCGGCCAGACGCTGCGCCTCCGGCTCGTCAACCCTGTCGCGGTCATGCAGCTCTTGTGCGGCGGCCAGAAAGTCGGCGGCAATCGGGCGCGTGCCAATCCTTTCCAGTACAGCCTGCGACCAGCTGGCGAAATCGCGATCCAGCAGCCCCAGATCCAGCAGCCATTCGCCTGGGTAGTCAACGATATCCAGATGCACCGTGCGCGGCCCGCGCCAGCCGCCCAGAAAACCGGCAGGCTGAACCTTCAGCGACAGGCGCAGCTGGCTGATCGAACGGGTGGATGTCGGCCAGTGCGGATCGGGCCCGGTCAGTGCGGCCAGATGTGTTTCATAGTCAAATCGCGGCACCGTATCGTCGGGCTGCGGCTGCAACCACGCCGCCCGTATCGCGCCCGAACTTGCCGCCAGCAGCTGCGGCATCCGGCCCCTGTTCAGCATGTTGGCGACAAGTGACGTGATGAATACCGTCTTGCCGGCACGGCTGAGTCCGGTCACCCCCAAGCGGAACACCGGCTCGAACAGCGCCTCGCTGGTGCGCGCGGCGGCGTCCTCGACCCCGCGGATCAGATCATCTGCTATATCGGCAATGCCCAAGAATGCGGCCTTTCATGTTTTACTGTCATGAAAGATAAGGCCGCCAGCCCGAAAAGAAACCATGCCAGGCCTTCTTCTTTGCAAAAATACTCATTTCCCACGGGTTCAGCTATCGCAACGGGTATTGGCAGCCCAGTGATTAACGGATAATCCCTCGCCATGCCCCGATTTGCGCTGAAAATCGAATATGACGGCACCCCCTTTCGCGGCTGGCAGCGGCAAAAGGGCCTGCCCAGCGTGCAGCAGGCCGTCGAAGAGGCCCTGCGCAAACTTGAACCCGACATGCCCCCGATCGTGGCGGCAGGGCGCACCGATACCGGGGTGCATGCTGCCGCGCAGGTGGCCCATTGCGATCTGCGGCGCGACTGGGATCCGTTTCGCCTGTCCGAGGCGCTGAACTATCACCTGCGACCCAACCCGGTTGCTATATTGCAGGCGGCACGGGTGGAGGGCGATTTCAGCGCGCGGTTCTCGGCAATCGAGCGGCGCTATCTGTTTCGCTTGCTCTGCCGTCGCGCGCCGGCCAGCCTTGACAAACATCGCGTGTGGCAGGTGCAACATCAGCTTGATGTTCCCGCGATGCAGGAAGCCGCCGCGCATCTTTTGGGCCGGCATGATTTCACAACGTTCCGCGCGGCCCAATGTCAGGCGAAATCCCCGGTCAAGACACTGGATCAGTTAGAGATCACCTCTGTTCCGGTACCGCATGGATGCGAGATCCGCTTTCACCTGCGTGCGCGTTCCTTCCTGCACAACCAGGTGCGCAGCATTGTCGGCACGCTGGAACGTGTCGGTGCCGGGGCGTGGTCGCCCGATGACGTGAAGCGCGCGCTCGAGGCGTCTGACCGCGCCGCCTGCGGGCCGGTCGCGCCACCGCAAGGCCTGTATCTGATCGGGGTCGGCTATGAGACCGACCCCTTTGATCAAGCCCCCTGAAGCACCGCGTCGCAGCGCCCACAGACGCCCGGATGTTGATGTGTGCCCACATCGGGCAGGATCTTCCAGCAGCGCTGGCATTTCTCACCCTGGGCCTTTTCAAAGACCACGCCCACGCCTTCGGTTTCGGGCAGGCGAAAGGCCTCGGCCGGGATCGGGTCGCCCGACAGCACCACGTCGGAGGTGATGCAGATATCGGCAAAGGGAACCGATTTCAGGGTTTCCAGCGCGTTTGCATCACGCACATGCACGATGGGGGCAGCCTCCAGCGAGGCGCCGATCACCTTGTCACGGCGCTGCACCTCGAGCGCCGCCGTCACCACGCGCCGCACGCGCCGCACCTCGGCCCATTTCGCGGCCAATGGCTCATCCAGCCAATCAGCGGGGGTTTCCGGAAAATCGACCAGATGGACCGAGCTTTCCTCGCCCGGAAAACGCGTCAGCCACACATCTTCCATGGTAAAGACAAGGATCGGGGCCAGCCATGTTGTCAGGCGGTGGAACAGGATATCCAGCACCGTGCGCGCGGCGCGGCGGGTCAGGTCGTCGCGGCTGTCGCAATACAGCGAATCCTTGCGGATATCGAAGTAGAAGCTTGACAGATCGACGGTGCAGAACTGGAACAGCGCCTGAAACACGCCCTGGAAATCATAGGCTTCATAGCCCTTGCGCACCACATGATCCAGTTCGGCCAGCCGATGCAGCACCCAGCGCTCGAGCTCGGGCATGTCGGCGGCGTCCACACGCTCGCCATCGTCCCAGCCGGCAAGGTTGCTCAGCATGAAACGCATGGTGTTGCGCAGCCGGCGATAGCTGTCGGCGACGTTTTTCAGGATCTCGGGGCCGATGCGCAGATCGGCGGTGTAA
>WFQE01000054.1 GCA_015487165.1 Paracoccaceae bacterium
ATATGGCATCGGGCGCGGCCAGCCCGTCCAGCGCCGCCGGGGCCTCGCCAGCCGCGATCTCCAACCGCGGCACGCCCAGCGCGCGGGCGTTTTCGGCGGCCATCACCCTGCGGTCGGCGCGCGGCTCGATCCCGATGGCGTGGGCATAGCGTGCGGCGCGCATCCACTCGACCGCGACCGAGCCACAGCCGGTGCCCACATCCCACAACAACGCCCCGCGCATGGGCATCAGTTTCGCCAGCGTCACCGCCCGCACCTCTTGCTTGGTCATGGTGCCGTCATGCTGAAACAGATCATCCGCCAGCCCCGGCACGCGCGGCATGAGCGCGGCATTGCCCGAGGCCACACATTCGACCGCCAGCGTGTTGAAATCGGGCACGACGTGGCTCCAGCTTTCGGCAACCCCGTCAAAGCGCGTCTCGTCAGCACCACCCATATTGGCGAATACCGTCATCCGGCTTTTGCCGAAACCGCGCTCGGTCAGGAAACGGGCGATCTGGGCGGGGGTTTCGGCGCCGGTCGTCAGGATCAACAGCCGCTGGTCCGGCTGGATAAAGGCGATCATCTGCTCGACCGGGCGGCCATGCACCGTCAGCGTCTCCAGATCGGCCATCGACCAGCCCATGCGGGCCGCCGCCAGCTGGAAGGCGCCGACCTGCGGGTGATAGGTGATCTCGGCCGGATCGATCCTCCGCCCGATACGCGCGCCCACCGAATACCACAGCGGATCCCCCGTCGCGAGAACCACCACGCGCTTGCCGCGAAACCGCTGCAGCTGGTCGATCAGGTCGTCAAAGGGCGAGGGCCAAGACAGGCGTCTTGCCGTCACCTTGTCCGACAGCCGGTGATGCCGGTCGCCGCCGATGATGATCTCGGCCGCCTCGACCACCGCGCGGGTGGCCGGTGTCAGCCCGTCCATGCCGTCTTCGCCGATGCCAACAATATGCAACCAGGGTTTCATTTCCCGTCCTCCAGATCCTCGCCCGGCAGGCCCGCCGCCAGCGCATTCACCGCCGCCGCCGCCAAGGCCGAGCCCCCGCGCCGCCCGCGCAGCGCCACGAATTCGCAGCCCCGCGGGTTGGCCGCCAGCTCGGCCTTGCTTTCGGCGGCGCCGACAAAGCCCACCGGAAAACCCAGTATCACAGCCGGGCGCGGCGCACCCGCGTCGATCAGCTCCAGCAGATGAAACAGCGCCGTGGGTGCGTTGCCGATTGCCACCACCGCACCATCGAGCCGGTCGCGCCACAGCTCGACCGCCGCGGCCGAGCGGGTATTGCCGATCTTGGCCGCAAGCGTCGGCACGCGCGCATCATTCAGCGTCACCACCACATCATTGCCCGCTGGCAGGGCGCGGCGGATCACGCCGGCGGCCACCATTTCGCAGTCGCACAACACCGGCGCCCCCGCCAGCAAGGCCGCGCGCCCCACATCAAAGGCGCGCCGTGAGGTGGCAAGGCGGTCGGCAATCTCGATCATGCCACAGGCATGGATCAGCCGGGTTGCCAGCGCCGCCATGCCTGGGCCGAACCGTTCCAACCTTGCCTCGCGCCGCACGGTGGCAAAGCTTTGCGCATAGATCGCCGCCGGGTCTTTTTCATAAGGGCGCATGACAGGCCTTCTTCTTTGCACAAATACTCATCTCACCGCCGCCTGCGCGCGCTTTCGGGCCCAAGGGGATGGGCCGCATGGGGATACTCGGGGTGATGATGGTGGTGATGCCCGTGGTCATGGTCATGGTCATGGTCATGGTCGTGATGATGGTGGTGGTGATCGGCCATCTCAAGCCGGCACTCGCCGGTGCAGAAATCATCGCACAAATCGCAATCGGCCACGTTGGATCCCGGCGCGCTGGCGCCCTGCCCCTCGACATGGTGGTGATGGCTTTCCTGCACGGCACCGACCTCGGCCTCGAACCCCAGAACCTGCGTGCGATACTTGCACAGCCCGCATGTGGGCGGCGGGGTCTCGCCCAGCTGTTCGCGCACGCGTTCGGCGAATGTGGCCAGCACATCGGGGTGGTCGTTCAGATAGGGCGCCTTGACGAACTGGATGTCGGGATGCGCCGCGGCCACGCGGTCGGTAAAGCCGTAGATCCGGTCGATCAGGATGCCGGTAAACAGGAAATACGGGAACACGATCACGCGCTTGTAGCCCAGCCGGCTGACATGTTCGAGACAGGGTTCGACCAGTGGAAAGGTCACCCCCGAATAGCCGACCTCGCACCAGCCGAAACCCATCCCCTCCCACAACAGGCGCGCAAGTTTCGAGACATTCGAATTGGCGTCCGGATCCGAGGCCCCGCGCCCGATCACCACCAGCGCGGTTTCGTGCAGCGGCATTTCGCCAAGCGTGGCATTGGCGCGGTCCACCGCCTCGCGCACCCTGGCGCCGGCGGCGCTGATCATGCGGGCATCAAGTCCCAGCTCGCGCCCATAGGTCACCTTGATCCCATGCTCGGCACCATAGGTTTTCAGCACGGTCGGAATGTCGTTCTTGGTGTGCATGGCGGCAAACAGCATCCCCGGCACGGCGATGATGCGGGTGCATCCGGCCTCGCGCAGCCTGTCCAGCCCGACCCGTATCACGGGGTTGGCAAATTCCAGATAGCCATATTCGACCGGCCATTCGGGCGGCAGCAATGCCGGCAGCTTTTCGGCCAGCACCTTGAATTCATCCACCGCCGCCTGGCTGCGCGAGCCGTGGCCGCAAATCATCACACCGATCTTTTCATGGGTATCCGCCATGTCATTCCCCCGCGGTTGGGCCGGGGCAGCCCCGGCACATTGCACATGACGCCAGGGCGCATGAAGGGACATGGCCACCGACGATGCCGCGCATTCCCCCCTGTTTGGGTCGGGCCTGCCACGGCGCACCTTTCCGGCCCCCGAAGGGGCTTCGTCATGGATGATCTATAGAACCAGCAGACAGGATCATGCAATCGGGGAATGGTTATTGCAGATCGGAAAACGCCTCTTGCAGGCGTGAAACCGCCTCATTAACCCGCGCGCGCTGGGTGCCCAGGTTGAAGCGCAGGAAGGTCTCGCCCCCCGTGCCAAAGGTCTCGCCCAGATTTGCGGCGATTCGGGCGGTTTTCTGCACGCGTGTGACCACCTCGGTCATCTCCATGCCGGTGCCGGAAAAATCGACCCAGGCGAGATAGGTGGACTCCAGCGCCATCGAGCGCAGCCCCGGAATGGCATTCACGCCCTCGTCAAAGAGGCGCCGGTTGCCGTCCAGATATTCCAGCAGCCCGGCCAGCCATTCCTCGCCATCGGGGGAATAGGCCGCCGTGGTCATGAACAGGCCGAAGGAGTTGGGCGACAGGCCCAGCCCTGCCATTGTCGCGGCAAATTCGGCGCGCAGTTTTTCGTCATGGATGATGACATTGCCGCAATGTGCGCCCGCGATGTTGAAGGTCTTGGAGGGTGCGGTCATCATCACCAGACGGTCGGCAATTTCGGGCGCGGCATTGGCCATGACCGTATGCCTGTGGCCGGGAAAGACAAGATCGTGGTGAATTTCATCGCTGACCAGCAACAGGTCATGCTCGACGCAGAAATCGGCCAGCGCGCGCAGCTCTTCGTGCGACCAGACGCGCCCGCCCGGATTGTGGGGCGAACACAGGATGACCATCTTTTCATTGCCGGTCAGCCGGCGGGCGGCATCTTCAATATCCATCTCGTAGCGCCCGTCACGCAGCGCCAGCGGACATTCGCGCACTTCGCGCCCGGCGGCGCGAATCACGCGGCCAAAGGCATGATAGACGGGCGTGAACAGCACCACCGCGTCGTCCGGCTGCGTCCAGGTCTGCACGCACAGCGCCGTGCCATTGACCAACCCGTGGGTGGTAAAGATCGCGCGCTCGTCCACCTTCCAGCCATGGCGGTTTTCCATCCACCAGCAGATTGCCGCGCGATAATCGCTGTCGTCGCCGAAATAGCCATGCACGCCATGGTCGGCCAGCCTGTGCAGCGTATCGTTGACGCAATCGGGCGCGCGGAAATCCATGTCGGCGACCCACATGGAAATGCCGTCATCGGGCGACACGCCATAGATCTTTTCCATCATGTCCCATTTGGCGTTATGGGTGCCGCGGCGGTCGATCACGTCGTCGAAATTCATGGCTGCTCCTTTTTCTGCAGAGCGCAGCCTACGCCTTCAGCCGTCTTCTTCAAGCGCGAAAATGTCATGCACCGAAACATCCAGTGCCCGCGCGAGTTTCAGCGCAAGCAGGGTCGAGGGCACAAAGACCCTGTTTTCGATGGTGTTGATGGTCTTGCGCGACACCCCGACCTGTTCGGCCAGCTGCGCCTGGGTCAGGCCGTGACGGGCGCGCAATTCGCGCAGCCTGTTGGCCAGGCCGGCCACCTGCCCCCCCATCAGAACCGCCCCCGCAGCCATTTTGACAGGAACAGCAGAAAGGGCGAGGCAGCCGTCAGCGTGCCCATGGCGGCAAAGGCCTGAACCTGATCGACCATTGAAAAGGCCATCAGCACCGCAAACAGCGGATACAGCCAGACAGCGACCCAATAGCCGAATGCCAGACAGGTTTTCCATTCCTCGCG
Organism: Paracoccaceae bacterium; assembly: GCA_015487165.1. Taxonomy (GTDB): domain Bacteria; phylum Pseudomonadota; class Alphaproteobacteria; order Rhodobacterales; family Rhodobacteraceae; genus UBA5972. The sequence goes on from WFQE01000054.1 coordinate 4,566, forward strand.
CGCCAGTTCATCCCAGGCGATGGCGGCTGCCCGGCGACCGGCCAGACCCGAGGCCACCGAAACCGCAAGGGCGGTGGCGATACCGGCACCCGCCGTCACCCACCACGGGAAGGGATCGGGCCGGCCGGTGACCAGCACGCCCAGCCCATAGGCCAGCAGGATCAGGCCCAGCAGGCTGAAACTGGTGTTGCGGATCAGGGTCAATGTTCGGGAATTCATGGCGTCCTCCTATATGTAACCTATGCGTTACATATAACCAGACACCATGTAACGTCAAGGTTACATCGTCGATTTTCCCGACAGCGGTTGAAACTTGGCGCGGGCGCGGCTAGATCACCGGCATGGCTCTGAGAACAATACTGATACACCCCGACCCACGCCTGAAAAAGGTCTGCGCCCCCGTTGACGGGGTGGACAGATCCGTGCGCAAACTGGCCGACGACATGCTGGAAACCATGCATGACGCGCCGGGCATCGGGCTGGCTGCACCACAGATCGGCATATTGCAGCGCCTGATCGTGATGGATTGCGCCAAGAAGGACGAAGAGCCCCAGCCCATGGCCCTGATCAACCCCGAGGTCACCTGGGTTTCGGAGGAACTCAACACCTATTCCGAGGGCTGCCTGTCGATCCCCGAGCAATACGAGGACGTGACCCGCCCGGCCGAGGTGCGCGTGCGCTGGCTGGATCTTGACGGCAAGCCGCAGGAACAGAAATTCGACGGCCTCTGGGCGACCTGCGTGCAGCATGAAATCGACCATCTGAACGGCAAGCTGTTCATCGATTACCTCAGCCGCATCAAGCGCAGCATGATCACCAAGAAGATGGTCAAGCTGAAAAAGGAACGGGCCGCGGTGCTGTGACCATCCGCCCCTTCATCCCCTGGCCGGATCGGCGGCTGCGCAGCATGGCCGCGCCTGTCGAGGCCATCGACGACGACATCCGTGCCCTGTGGGACGACATGCTGCAAACCATGTATGCCATGCCCGGCGTCGGCCTCGCCGCCCCCCAGATCGGGGTGATGCGCCGCGTGGCCGTGATCGACTGCTCCAGCGCCGCGGACGAGCCCGTGCGCATGGCCAACCCGGAAATCATGGCCTCCAGCGTGAAACTGCGCGAACATGACGAGGCCAGCCCCAACCTGCCCGGCGTCTCGGCCACCATCAGCCGGCCGCGTGCGGTGACGGTGACGTTTCTGGATGAAACCGGCAAGCAGGTCGTGCGCGATTTCGTGGGGCTGTGGGCGACATCGGTGCAACACCAGATCGACCATCTGAACGGCAAGATGTATTTCGACCATCTGTCGCCGGTCAAACGCCGGATGCTGTTGAAACGCGCGGCCAAGCTGGCGCGCAAGGGGGGTTAGGGGATGGATGTCCGCATTTGCCGCCTCACCCGGCCGCAAGGCCGGGTAG
>WFQE01000055.1 GCA_015487165.1 Paracoccaceae bacterium
GCCCGACAAGACCACGTCGCCGGCGCGCATCCCGGCACCCTGCGCCGCCAGTCGTTCGGCCAGCCAGACGATGCCCATGGCCGGGTCATCCAGCACGCCGGCGCCCAGCCCGGTTTCCTCGACCACGCCGTCGCGTTTGACGATCGCCCCTTGCCAGCGCAGGTTGCCCGCTGGATCCAGCCGTGTCGTGCCCAGAACCAGCCCGGCATTGGCAGCGTTATCGGCGATGGTGTCCTGCACCTTGCGCGCCTGCCCCGAGGCGCTGATCCGTTCAATGCGCGTGTCGAGGATCTCAAGCGCAGGCACCACATATTCGGTGGCGGCGATCACCTGTTCAGGGCTGACGCGGCCCGAAAGCGGTGCCTTCAGGACAAAGGCCAGTTCGGCCTCGATCCGCGGCGCGATGAAACGATCACGGGGAATGGTGGCGCCGTTGTCAAACAGCATGTCGTCGAACAGCACGCCGCTATCCGGCGTGGTGATGCCCAGGGCCGCCTGCATGGCGCGCGAGGTCAGGCCGATCTTCCAGCCGATCTGCCGACGGCCTTCGGCCATTTTCAGGCGTACAAGCTCGGCCTGGATGGCATAGGCGTCGTTCAGATCCATGTCGGGAAAGGCCTCGGTCAACAGCCCGATCTGACTGCGGTTGCGGTCGGCCTGGAGCAGCGCAGCTGCGGCGGCGCGGATCTCCTCAGGTTTCATCTTCGACCCCGTTGCGCAGGGTGCCCAGCCCGTCTGCGCTCACCTCGATCACATCGCCGGGGGTCAGATATTGCGGCGGGTCCAGCCGGGCGCCCGCGCCGGTGGGGGTGCCGGTCAGAATGATGTCGCCGGGCACCAAAGTAGTAAAGGTCGAGACATATTCGATAATCTTTGCAAAGGGAAACAGCAGGCGCGAGGTGCGGTCGGACTGGCGCAGATCGCCGTTCACGCGGGTTTCCAGCGCAATGTCAGTGATCTGTGCCGGATCGGTAAAACGGGTCAGATAGGGGCCCATGGCGCCCGAGCGGTCCCAGTTCTTGCCCTGGGTCACGTTGAATTTCGCGTGCCTCACCCAATCGCGCAGGGTGCCTTCGTTGGCCAGCGTCAGGGCCGCGATATGGTCGAGGGCGTCCGACTGCGCAATGCGGCGGCCGGCCTTGCCGATGACAATGGCTATTTCGCCTTCATAATCGAGTTTGTCAGTCTCTGACGGGCGGATCAGAGACTGTTCATGCCCGACGAAGCTGCGCGGGAAGCGAATGAAAAGTGACGGATTTGGCGGCGCTTCCTGGCCGTCGCGGTATTCTTCGTTGCGGGCGGGATAGTTCACGCCGACGCAGATGATCTTTTCGGGATCAGGCACAGGGATTTCCCAGGTGAAACGGCCCGCGGGGTGGGTGACGGCGCGCCCCTGGGCTGCCTGCGCCACCTGGTTCCAGCCATCGGCCGCGATCACGTTCCGCAAGCTGGGCCAGTCGGGGAAATCGGGCGACAGCGCGATCATACCGCCATCGGCCACCACACCCCAAAAGGGCCGCCCATCGACCCTAAAGCTGGCTAATCGGGTCATGGCAGGGAAAATTCCACGTTGACCTGCCCGGTGCCGGACGAGGGGAAATATTCGCTGACGAGCGTGCCGCGACCCTGGTATTGGTCCCAGCCCAAAGCGCCGAACAGCATGGCGGTGTCGTGCATGTCGCCTTCGCCATCGCATTTTTTCGCATATTCCGGCAACATCTTCAAAAACGTCTCTATTTCGCCGTTTTGCCACAGTTCCAGCACGCGCAGATCCATCTGGCGGTTGAATTCCGACGAAATGGTGAAGGTGCCGTTATTGGCCTCGTAAATTTCATTGTCCCAGATCTTGTGGGAAAGCGATCCCGAGGCCAGCAGAGCCACGCGGCTGTCGGAGGCCTCGATCCCCTCGCGGATTGCCTGACCCAGAATGCGGCTGGATTCCATCGAATGGACGGTGCACCAGCCCGAGATCGACACCACGCGCAGGTCGGCGTCCGGGTTCATGAAATGCATCGGCACCAGCGTGCCATATTCCAGTTCCAGATTTTCGACCTGATGGCTGAGCGTATAGACGCCCTTGTCGCGCGCGATCTCGGCGATGGTGTCGCCAAGCGCCGGGTTGCCCTGGTACTCATAGGCCAGGTCCTGGATGAATTGCGGGAATTCGTTCGAGGCATAATGCCCCGCAAAGCGCGGCTTGGCATTGATGTGATAGGCGGAATTGACCAGCCAATGCGTGTCGATAACGATAAACGTATCGGCCCCGGCGGCGCGGACCCGGCGCGCGATCTCGCGGTGGCCGTCGATGGCATGCTGGCGGGTGCCTTTCAGGCGGCCTTCCTCCAGCGACAAGAGCATGGTCGGCACATGCGTGACCTTGGCGGCATAGACCAGTTCGCCCATTTTTCAGCCTCCCAGTTTCGGGGCGGTGGCGCCCGCAGTATCAAAGGCAACGTTCTTGGTTTCCATGTAAAAGTCAAACGACCAGTCGCCGCCGTCGCGGCCCAACCCCGAAGCGCCCATGCCGCCAAACGGTGTCGGCAGGTGGCGCCTGTTTTCGGAGTTCACCCAGATCATGCCGGCCTGAAGCGCGTCGGTCATGCGCATGGCGCGGGTCAGGTCATTGGTCCACAGGTAAGCGGCCAGCCCATAGGGCGTGTCATTGGCGATGCTCAGCGCCTGGGCCTCGTCGGCAAAGGGAATGGCGGTCAGGACCGGGCCGAATATTTCCTCGCGCGCGATGGCCATGTCATTGGTTGCATTGGTGAAAAGCGTGGGCGCGACATAGCAGCCAGCGTCGCCGATCTTGTGACCGCCGGTGGCGATGGTGGCGCCCTCGGCCCGCGCGCGGTCGAAATAGTACAGCACCTTGGCCTGGTGTTCCGGTGCGATCAGCGGGCCGATCACCGTGGCGGGGTCCAGCGGATGGCCAACCCGGATGCCGGCGGCCTTTTCGGCGATTTTCGTGGTGAAGGCATCGTGAATGGACGCCTCCACCAGCAGGCGAGAGGAAGAGGTACAACGCTCGCCATTGAGGGAATAGATCATGAAGACGGTGGCCTCGGCGGCGCGGTCAAGGTCGGCGTCGGCAAAGACGATGACCGGGTTCTTGCCGCCCAGCTCCAGATGCACGCGTTTGAGCGTAGGCGCGCCCTGGGCCATGATCAGCGAGCCCGTGGCGCTTTCGCCGACAAAGGCGATGGCGCGGATCAGGGGATGTTCGGTGAGCGCGCGGCCGGCTTCCTCGCCCATGCCGTTAACCACGTTCCAGACACCCGGCGGCAGGCCGGCAGCCTCGGCGATCTCGACCAGCAGGGCAGCGGTGATCGGGCTGAGTTCAGCGGGCTTGTGGACGATGGTGCAACCGGCGGCCAGCGCTGGCGCGATCTTCCAGGTGGACAGCATGAAGGGCGTGTTCCAGGGCGTGATGACGCCCACCGGCCCCAGCGGCACTCGGCTGGTGATGTTGGTTTGGTCGGGTGCGAACAGCGATTTGCCGTCGCGGGCCTCGGGCGCCTTGTCGGCGTAAAAGCGGAAATTGGCAGCACCCCGCAGCGCCGCTTTGGCCATGAAGCGCAGGGATTGGCCGGTATCCATGGCTTCGAGCAGGGCGATTTCCTCGGCCCGGGCCTCGATCGCGTCGGCGATGGCGTGGAGCAGGTCGCGACGCTGTTTGCCGGGCAGAGCGGCCCAGGGTGCAAAAGCGTCCCTGGCGGCGCGGGCGGCGGCGTCGATATCCTCGGGCCCGCTGCGGGCAACATCGCACAGCCAGGAATTATCGACCGGGGTGGTATTGGCAAAGCTGGCCCCCGACCGCGCCGGCAGGTTCTGCCCGGCGATGTGGTTTTGCACGCCGCTCTTTTGCCAGCGGGTCAGATGGCGGCGCCAGGCAGCGAGATTTGTTTCAAGGTTGCTCATATTTAACATGTTAAATAAAACTGCCAGCCGCGTCAATGCACAATGGCCGGGCGCGCGGCTACAGGCCCCGGGCTTCGACGGACAGGCGCAGTTCGGTCAGAAGATCCAGCAATTGTTCCATTTTCTCGACGCCAAAGGCGTCTTCGATCTGGGCATAGATGGCGGCGGCCTCACCGGCCATGGCGCGATACTTGGCGCATCCGGCCGGTGTGATTCGCACCATGCGGCGGCGTCCGTCATCGTCTGGAACCCGCTCGATCAGGCCGCGTTCGGTCAGCGTCTTGAGGATCCGCGAAAGCGATGGCGGCATCAGCACGCAAAGCTCGGCCAGGGCGCTGGCGCTCATCGGTTCGCCTTCGGCCAGGGCGCGGATCACCCGCCATTGCTGCACGGTCAGGCCAATTTTCTCAAGCTCGCGGCGAAATGGGCGCAAGGTGACTTCGCGCGCGCGCAACAGCGCAATCGGCAGGGCGCGTTCATAGCTTTTCATGGCGCAGATTCCTTCCCTGATCCCTGCATGGCGGCGTGAATGGTGGACCAGGATTTCCACGACAGGTCCGGGTCGATCTCGCGGATTTCCAGCGACAGGATGAAAGGCGTTGCGCCCAGGGCCGGGCGCAGGAATGCCTGGGCCGCCTGATACAGCCCGTCGCCAATGGCGCGCTTGACCGCAGGGCTGCGCCCGGCCCCCAGCCGCAGCACCATGTCAAGGAAATGCAGGCCCGGCCGGCCGTCGGCAATGGCCTGGGCATCGGCGCCAAACCCGCGCACCCGGATACCGCCCAAGGGACAATGGCCGCTGGCCAGCAGCGCATCACGGCAGGTGGCGGCAAAGGCGTCGGGGTCGATATGCGTCTCTAACCCGCGCGAATACTCGAAACTCAGATGCGGCATGGCGCCTCCTTTGGCGCCAGTCTAGGGCAAATCGGCGCCAAAGGGAATCGGGTCAGAGCGCGATGGCGATGCGGCCCTTGAGCTTGCCTTCCAGCAGGTCGGCGCCCAGCTGCGGCAGATCGGCAAAATCGCGGGTGTCGGACAATTCCGCCAGCAGGTCGCGGTCCAGCTCGGCCGCCAGCCGGTCCCAGGCGCGCAGGCGGCGCGCCATCGGCACCATCACGCTGTCAACACCGCGCAGGGTGACGCCGCGCAGGATAAAGGGGTAAACGGTGGTATTCAGCTCACCCCCGCCAGCCATGCCGCAGGCCGCCACGATGCCGTCATATTTCGTCTGCGCGATCACATCGGCCAGCAGTTTGCCGCCGGCCACATCAACCGCGCCGGCCCAGGCCTCGCGCGCCATGGGCCGGCCGCCTGCGTCAATGTCGTCGCGGCTGGCCACTTCGGCAGCGCCCAGATCCTTGAGGAACCCGGCCTGTTCGGGCCGCCCGGTCACGGCGGTCACATGATAGCCCGCCCGCGCCAGCAGCGACACCGCGACCGAGCCGACACCCCCGGTGGCGCCGGTGACCAGCACCGCGTCGCGGCCGGGCTCCAGCCCGTGGTCGGTCAGCGCCATCACGCACAGCATCGCGGTATAGCCCGCCGTGCCGATCTGCATGGCCTGTTCGGCGGTAAAATCCGCCGGCAGTTTCTGCACCACGCGCGCGGGCAGGCGCTGGAACTGGCTGTAGCCGCCCCACAGCGTTTCCGACAGGCCGTAGCCATTGACCAGCACCCGGTCGCCCGGCGCGAAATCGGCACTGCTGCTTTCGACCACTTCGCCGGCCAGGTCGATGCCCAGCACCATGGGAAACTTGCGAATGATCGGCGCGCGCGCGGTAATCGCCAGCGCATCCTTGTAGTTCAGCGCCGAATGGCTGATGCGCACCAGCACGTCACCGGCTTCGTCACGGGGCAGATCAGCCAGCGGCAGATCCTCGAAGGCGACGGCATATTTGCGGCCTTCGGTGCTGCGCGCGACCAGGGCGCGGGTTGTATCGGGCAGGGCAGGGGACATGGGAGCCTCGTCTGTTGTCATTGCGCGTGTCTTTGCGCGGCGAGGGTGGCCCGGCGCCTGCCCGGCGTCAAGCGGCGACGCAGCGTTTCGGGGTCGCATTTGCCCGCGCAGCCTGTAAGGTGGTGCCATGTTGAGCGCGCTTCAGACCCTCGAGCTGCATTCGCTGATCGTGATCAGTTTCACGCTGCGCCTGTTGTTGCGCGATGGCATGCTGCCGTCGTCGCGCATGGCGTGGTTCATGGTGATCCTGACCGTTCCGGTGGGGGGTGCGGCGCTGTATTTCCTGTTTGGCGAGGTCGATCTGGGCCACCACCAGATCAAAAAGCATCGCCAGATCATGGCACGGCTGCGCGACTTTGCTCCGCCGGGGGTCTATCGCACCGCCGAGGATGGGTTGCGTGCCCAGACCCAGATGCGCGCGCCGTTTCTCTATGCCGCGTCGGTGAACGGCTTTGCGCCGGTGGGCGGCAATCGCGGCGAACTGATGGCCAGCCCGCAGGCGGCGCGCGACCAGCTGATCGCCGACATAGATGCGGCGCGCGAAAGCGTGCATATCCTGTATTATATCTGGCTTGCCGATCAGACCGGAACCCGCACCGCGCATGCGCTGATCCGCGCCGCCGCCAGGGGTGTGAAATGCCGGGTGATGGTCGATGCAGTCGGCTCGCGCCCGTTTACGCGCTCGGCCCTGTGGACCGAGATGAAGGCCGCCGGGGTCGAAACCGCGCGTGCCCTGCCGATCGACCAGCTGCTGCGGGTGATCCTGACCAGCCGCATCGACCTGCGCAATCACCGCAAGATCACCGTGATCGACGGGCGCGTGGCGCATCTGGGCAGCCAGAACTGCGCCGACCCGGAATTTCGGATCAAGGCGAAATATGCCCCCTGGGTCGATCTGATGGTGCGCGTCGAAGGCCCGGTCGTGGCCCAGGCGCAGCTGTTGTTCGCGTCGGACTGGCTGAAACAGGTGGACACGCCGCTGGAGGCCTTCAGCCTGGATCTGACCCGCCACGATGGCGGGTTCGAGGCCGTGGCCATGGGCGACGGGCCCACCGAGCGGCCGCGCGCCGGGCCGCAGATGTTTGTCACCCTGATTGATGCGGCGCTGCACGACCTGACCGTGACCACGCCCTATTTCGTGCCCGACCCCACCGTGATCGAGGCACTGTGCGCCGCCGCGCTGAGGGGGGTCAATGTGTCTCTGATCCTGCCGGAAAACAACGATTCCTGGGTCGTGGCGGCAGCGTCGCGCAGTTACTATCGCAAGCTGCTCGAGGCCGGCGCGGTGATCTGGGAATATCGCAAGGGGCTGTTGCATGCCAAGACCCTGACCATTGACGCGCAGGCGGTTTTTCTGGGTTCGTCGAACATGGACATGCGCAGCTTTGACCTGAATTATGAAAACGATGTCCTGATCGAAGACGTGGCTCTGACCACGGCAATCTGTGCGCGCCAGCGCGAATATATTGCGGATTCGCGGCAGGTGACGCTGGACGATATCGCCTGCTGGTCGCGACCCCGGCGCATGTGGCAAAACGCGCTGGCGACGATCGGCCCGGTGCTATAGCGCCAGACGCCAGAACCGATAGCGGCTCTGGCCGGTGATTTCGCGCACCAGGCCGATTTCCTCGAACAGGGCCAGGTTGCGCCGGATCGCGGCACCGCTGGCGCCGGTGGCCTGCGCGGCACTGTTGGCGGACAATACCGGCGCGGCCAGCAACGCCTGGATCAGGGCCTGCGGTGTCCGGCCGGTGCGGGGCCGGATTGCGGCCTGCGCGCGGGCCTGCCAGGCCTCCAGCCGCCCCAGTTCCAGCCGCGCGGCCTGGCTGGCGGCGATGACCCCATACAGCCAGGCGTGCAGCCGGTCACGGACCGGGCCGCCAGCGGTCAGGGCGGCGGTTCCGGCCGAGGCAAGCGGCAGAAACGGCAGCATGTTCTGGCCCTGCGCGCCCAGGCGGGCGGCCAGCAATGCGGGCTCGGTCACGGCCTCGGGCGCCTGCGCCGCGCGCCGCCGCCACAGGTGAAACCCGAACGCCGCGCGACTGATCGGATGCAGGTCCACGACCCCAACGACGCGGGTCCATTCCTGCGCCAGCAGCGTGGCCTCGTGATCATCACATGTGTCACTAATCCTGCCCAAAAAGGCTCTGGCGTCCGCCGGATCGCCCTTTGACAACAGCCGCCCGCGCGCCCAGTCCGCACGGGCAATCGCGCGAAAATCTGGCTCGGCCGCGGACAGGCGCCGGGCGGCATAAAGCGCCAACCGATCCGGTGTGACCCGGTCGCCGTCCGCCCAGCTCAGTGCGGCGGCCTCGGCCATGGCCAGACGCGGCAGCGCTTGCGGCAATCGCGCCAGGGCCTCGTCCAGGCGCGCCACCGCGGCGGCGGCCCCGGCCAGATCCCGGCCCAGCCCGGCCTCGGCCTTTTCCCAGGCGCGCGGATCCTCGGCCTCGGGGCGCGTCAGCTGAAAGGGCAGCGCCGCCGGGTCCAGATCTTCGGGCGGGCCGGGGATGAACCACAGGTCATCTTCGTCGGGCTCGGAGTCATAGAGGGATTGGGGCGGATCGCTCATGCCGCGCAGAATAGGGGCAAAATGCGCGTCGCAACAGGGGCAATCCCGTGCCCCTCGCCCGGTCGCCGGCATCAGCCCGCGAAAAACCTGGCCAGCCAGCGGGCAAAACGGGCGTTTTCCGGCGCCTGCGCCAGGCTCGCGCGCGCCCGCTGCAAGACATCCTCCGGCAAGACCGCCTGCATTTCATCCAGCAGCGCGGCCATGAAAGCGGTGCTGATCTCGGGGTGGTACTGGGTGGTGAACAGGTTGTCGCCCATGGCCATCCCGGCGACCGGGCAAGTCGGGTGCCGGGCTATGATTTCGACCCTATCGGGCGGATTAGTGACTTGTTCTTCATGCGCGGCACTCAGCCGGATCGGGCCCTTTCCCAGCCAGAGCCTGTCTGCAATCACCTGGCTTTCGACCACGCCATATTGCTTGCCGTCCGGGTTCGGCCCGACCGTGCCGCCCAGGGCGCGCGCGATCGCCTGGTGGCCGTAACAGGCGCCAAACAGCTTGACATCGGCCGCCACGATGTCGCGGATCAGTGCCTCCAGCCGCCCCTGCCATTCCTGGCCATCCCCGACCGATGCCGGGCTGCCGGTGATGATGAACCCGTCAAAACGCGTCAGCGGCGCGTCGGGAAAAACCCCGTCCTTGACCGGATAGACGACAAGGCTCGCCCCCGGCAGCACCGGTTCCAGCACCGCGCGCCATTTCTCGCCATCGCGGGGGTGACGATCGGCAAAGGCGCTTTCATCCGTGTTCGCCATCAAAATCGCCAGGCGCATCGATTCGATCCTTTACTTGCTTAACATGTTATATAAACTGACCCGGCGCGAAACAAAACAACAAGCGCAGACAGGGAGAACACGATGACCGTATGGCATCCCGACGACGACGGCCATGCCGATCTGTCGAGCCATGACACATTCGCCAGCGGCGCGCCGCACAACACCTTTGCCCGGCTCCGGCGCGAGGATCCGGTGCACTGGACCGAATGGGCGGGCGGCAAGGGCTTCTGGTCGATCACGCGGCACGCCGACATTCTGGACATGAACCGCCAGTTTCAGGTGTTTTCCTCGGCCCAGGGGATCCGCATGGAGGACCAGACCCCCGAGGAAGTGCTGGCGCGGCGCACCTTTCAGGAGACCGATCCGCCCGAGCACATGCGCACCCGTATCAAGGTCGCCAAGGCGTTTTCCAAGCCGGTGATCGCCGGGTTCGAGGAGCAGGTGCGCGCGATCAGCGCCGATATTCTGGACCGGGTGCTGGAGATGGGCAGCTTTGACGCCACCCGGGAAATCGCGCGCCAGCTGCCGATGCGGATGCTGGGGCGGATTATCGGCGTGCCGGATGCCGACCTGCCCTGGCTGGTGGAAAAGGGTGACGCGCTGATCGCCAATACCGACCCGGAATTCACCGACCATGTGCTGGACCGGATGGATACGGATGAATTTCGCCTGATGCCGTTCAACTCGCCCGCCGGGGCCGAATTGTGGGAATATGCGCAGCAGATGATGGCCGACAAGGCGCGCCGCGGCGACACCGACGGGGTGCTGCACATGGTGCTGGCGCCCGATGCCGACGGCAACGTGATCTCGGAAACCGAGTTTCGCAATTTCTTCTGCCTGCTGGTGGCCGCCGGCAATGACACGACGCGCTATTCCATCGCGGCTGGCATCCAGGCCCTGGCGCATCAGCCGGAGCTTCTGGGCCAGATGCAGGCGGGCGGCACGATCTGGGATACCGCCCCGGACGAGATCATTCGCTGGGCCACGCCGACCAACTATTTCCGCCGCACCGCGACCCGCGATGTCGAGCTGCACGGGCGCACTATCCGCAAGGGCGACAAGGTACTGTATTGGTGGGTGTCGGCCAACCGCGACGAAGAGGTGTTCGACGACCCCTTCCGTGTCGATCTGACCCGCGACCCGAACCCGCATCTGGGCTTTGGCAAGGGTGGCCCGCATCTGTGCCTGGGCATGCACCTGGCCCGGCTGGAAGTGCGGGTGCTGTTTCAGGAGCTTGCCAGGCGGGTGAAATCGGTTGAACCTGACGGCGATCACACCTTCCTGCGCTCGAATTTCATCGGCGGGATCAAGAGCCTGCCGGTGCGGGTCGAACTGCAATAGGAGAGCCCGATGAAAGACCGCCTTCGCGCCATGTTTTGCGACCACCTGTCGATCATGCGGGGGAAGTACCTGCCGAATTCGAAAATCGGCGACGGCGAGACCCGGTTTTGCCGCTCGACCTTTGGCGTGCATTACGACAAGGACCTGCTGGATGCCCCCGGCGCGATGATGATGGAGGGGCTGCCCGACATGGAATTGCGCTGGAAGGGCGACGAGATCCGCGACAGTTGGGACCCGGCGACCAAGATCGTGCTGGGCGACTTGTACGACCACGAAGGCGCGCCGCTGCCGCTGGATCCGCGCGGGGCATTGAAGCGCGCCGTTGCCGCCTGGCAAAAGGGCCACGGCCTGACGCCGATGGTCGGGATCGAACTGGAAGCCTATGCCATGGTCGGCAATGAACAGGGGCGCATCGTGCCCTATGACGCGCCGGGGGGCGTGGTTTACGGTACCGGGCCGTTCACCGATCCGCTGCGCTTCACCGATGCGATCTGGGAAAAGGCTGACGAGCTGGGCTTTCGCCTGGACATGATCACCGCCGAATATGACAGCCCGCAATTCGAATTCACCCTGACCTTTGACGAGGCCGTGCGCGCGGTCGATGACATCGTGCTGTTTCGCCTGATGGCGCGCGAGATCGCGCTGGAACACGGCGTGGTGCTGACCTTCATGCCCAAACCCATCGCCGAGGCCGGCGGATCGGGCATGCATATCAACTTTTCCTTCCGCGATGCGGACGGCAAGAATGCGCTGGACAACGGCCCGGTCGGCGGGCCCGACAACCTGAACGATCTGGGCCGCGGCTGCATTGCCGGGCTGATGCACCACCACAAGGGGCTGGCGGGGCTCTTGACCCCGACTGCGAATTCGTTCCAGCGCATGCAGCCGGGGATCCTGTCGGGGTACTGGCGCAACTGGGGCGGCGACCACCGCTGCGTCACCACCCGGATTTCTGCCGAGGGCGGGCAAAAGGCGCGTCTGGAACACCGCATGGCGGATGCCTCGGCCAACCCATATACGGCGGTGGCGGCGGTGCTGAGCGCGGCGCGGCTGGGGCTGGAGAACGGCTATGACCTGCCGCCTGCCGAGACCGGCGACGGGTTCGAGCGCACCGATACCCGCGAAAGCGTCGCCATTGACCTGAAAGGCGCGATCAACGACCTTGAGGCCGACCGGGTGCTGGGCGACACCGTGGGGCGGATGCTGGTCGATAACCAGATCTTCATGAAGCGCAAGGAGGTCAGGAAGACCCGCGACCTGGAAGGCGACCAACTGCGCGATTTCTATGTCTATTTCGTGTGAGGAAAGGCGATGAAAGTCACCTGGAAACTGGCCGATGGCAGCGAGATCCACGCTGATGTGGCGCCCGGCACCACGCTCAAGGATGCGGGGCTGGATAACGGCGTGCCGCATATCCTGGGCGAATGTGGCGGCTCGATGAGCTGCGGCACCTGCCATGTCGTGGTGGCGCCTGACTGGGTTGCAGCGGCCGGGGCGCCGGGCGAATTCGAAGACGCCATTCTGGACACGACCGAGGCCCCGCGCCAGCCCGCCTCGCGCCTGTCCTGCCAGTTGGAAATGCGCGACGCTCTGGACGGGATCGTGCTGTTCGTGCCCGAACCGTAAGCAGCAAAAGGCCAGTCCATGAGCGAGGAAAACACCGAATTCGAGGGCAGGCGCCGGGCCGGGCAGTTGATCTTTGCCTGGGCCTTCGTGGTCCTGTCACTGATCCTGCTGGCATTCCTGCCCGATCAGACCGTGTGGAAACCGCGCACGAAACTGTTTGCGCAGCCGCGCTTCTGGCCCGGCGTCGGCGTCGCCGGCATGGCCTTTTTCGGGCTGATGCACCTGCGCGTCGTGGTGCGCCAGCTGGGGCGCAAACGCCCGATCCGCGCCGACTGGCTCGAGGCCCGGCGCTGGCTGGAAGTGCTGGAATATGCCGGCTGGTTCCTGGTCTATGTCTGGCTGGTGCCGCGCCTGGGATACCTGCCGGTCACACTGGTCTTTGCCGTGGCGCTGAGCTGGCGGCTGGGATACCGGCGCGCGCGGATGCTGTGGATCACGGCGCTGTTCGCGGTCGTGGTGGTGGTGGTGTTCAAGTCGCTCTTGCAGGTCAAGATCCCCGGCGCGCTGGTTTACGAATACCTGCCGGGCGGCCTGCGCAGCTTCTTCATCCTGTATTTCTGAGGCCGCCCCATGGACCTGATCCTTTCTTCTGTCGAAATCCTGGCCCGCTGGGATGTGGCCCTGGCCCTGCTGGTGGGCTCGATCGGTGGCGTGCTGATCGGCGCCATCCCCGGTGTCGGCCCGGCGGTTGCCATCGCCATCTTGCTGCCGGCGACCTTTTCCATGGATCCGATTGTCGGGCTGACCGTGCTGTTGGGCATTTATGGTTCGTCCATGTATGGCGGCTCGATCCCGGCGATCCTGATCAACACGCCGGGCACGGCGGTCAATGCGCTGACCACCTATGATGGCTATCCGATGACCACGCGCGGCGAGGCCCGGCGCGCCATATCGCTGGCCTATTCCTCCAGCTTTTTCGGCGGCATATTCTCGGTGATCTGCCTGATCCTGTTCGCCCCGGTCCTGGCCAGGGTGGCGCCGATGTTCGGCTCGCGCGAGATCTTTCTGGCAGCCCTTCTGGGTATCATCCTGGTGGTGACGGCGCATCGCGGCCAGACCCTGATCGCCGCCGCGATGGCAAGTTTCGGCATCTGGCTCAACACGATCGGGCTGGAGCCGGTGAAATACACCAAACGCTATACGTTCGAACAATCCTGGCTGTCCTCGGGGGTGGACCTGATCGTGGTGGTGCTGGGGCTGTTTGCGCTGTCCCAGGCCTTTATCCTGCTCACCTCCGAGGACGAAAAAGTGAGACTGACCCGGCTGAAAGGGTCTTTCTTTCAGGGATTTCGCGAGCTTGCCCGCCATCCGCGGGTGGCCAGCGTCGCGGCCAGTTTCGGGGTCTTGATGGGGATGATCCCGGGGGTGGGCGAGTTCACCGCGCAATTCATGTCCTATACTTACGCGCAAAAGACCTCGAAGCGGCCCGAGGATTTCGGCCATGGATCAAGCGAAGGGCTGATCTCGGCAGAGACGTCGAATAACGCGGTGCCGGCGGCGGCCATGGTGCCGCTTCTGGCGCTTGGCATCCCCGGCGAGGCGCTGACCGCGATGATGCTCAGTGTCTTTTACGTCCATAACGTGATCCCCGGACCGGGGCTGTTTCAGAACCGCATGGATTTCGTGGTGGCGCTGTATCTGGCGCTGCTGATCCTCAATGTGCTGGTGCTGATCTTTCTGCTGTTTGCCACCAACCAGCTGATCAAGGTGGTCAGGATCCCCAACCGTTTCCTGGGCATGGCGGTGCTGACGCTGAGCTTCGTCGGGGTCTATTCCCTGCGCAATTCGGTGACCGATTGCATCCTGGCCGCCGCGTTCGGGGTGCTGGGCTTCATCCTCAAGCGGCTCAGCCTGCCGATCGTGCCGATCATCCTGGGCATGGTGCTGGGCGGCATCATGGAGGTCAAGCTGCGCGCCGGCATGGCAAGGGTCAAGGAGCCCTTCGATTTCATCGACCGGCCGATCGCCATGATCCTGTTCCTGGTCATCCTGCTCGTGCTGGGGCTGCATTTCGCCAGAGTCTGGCGCGAATTTCGCGCCCGCAAGGATCGTGAATGGGTTGCCAGCCATTCGACCAAGAACTTTGCCTCCGAGATGCACCGCCGCCAGACCCGGCTGGCGCGCGCCCGTCAGCGGCAGCTGCGCAGACAGCGGGTGAGGTCGGTGCTGCGCGGCCCGCGGTGGAAGTAATAATACTTCCATATCACAAGGCCCAAATGCCGGTAACGCGCAAAAAATCGAAAAAATGATCGCCACTTCGGCAGGTTTCTTGCCTGCCTGTCATACATGATAATGTGCGCTTATCATGTCTCTTGCTTTTCGTGGCGTTCGGTCCCACTCTGGCAGCATGGAGCAGATGAAACGAGCCCAGGCGACGGGCCTGCACCTGTCGCAGGTGGACGAGGCGGCGCTGACCGACCTTTACCTGCGGGGCACGCCGAAAAACACCCTGCGCGCCTATGAGCGCGATCTGCTTTATATCGCGGCGTGGAAACAGGCGCGTTTCGGCGCCGTGCTGGACTGGCCGGAACGTGCCGATGTGGCGCTGGCCTTTGTGCTGGACCACAGCCGCGATCTGCACGACGCCCATGACGATGCCGGCCACGCCGCGCGCGCCCTGATCGCTGCCGGGTTGCGCCGGCGGCTGTCCTGTCCCGCGCCGGCAACGCTGGACCGGCGCGTGGCCTCCTGGCGGGCGTTCCACCGGATGAAAAACCTGACCCCGCCCTTTGATGCGCCGCTTGTCCGTCAGGCGCTTTTGCGCGGGCGGCGCGCCAATGCCCGGCCCCCTGCCCCGAAATCGGCCCATCCGATCACCCGCTCGGTGCTCGAGGCCATGCTGGCAACTTGTGACGACTCGCTGCGCGGCATGCGTGATCGCGCCATTCTGATGCTGGGCTGGGCCTCGGGCGGGCGGCGCCGGTCCGAACTGGCCGGGCTGAGGCGCGCAGATGTGGCGCTGGACGATTTTGCCAGCCAGGGCAGGCTCTGGTTGCGCCTGACCGAAACCAAGACCACCGGCCCGGGCACAACACCGCCCCTGGTGCTGAAGGGGCGCGCCGCGCGTGCGGTCGTGGCCTGGATCGACGCGGGGCAGATCGAGGACGGTGCGCTGTTTCGCCCGATCAGCCGGGCTCAAGTGCCGCTGGCGCGGCCGCTGTCGGGCGACGGGATCTATCAGATCGTGAAAAAGCGGCTCGAAACCGCAGGATTTGAGCCTGGTTTCGCAACGCCGCACGGTCTGCGCTCGGGGTTTCTGACCCAGGCAGCAGTGGACGGAGCCCCCGTTCAGGCGGCAATGCGGCTGAGCCTGCACCGATCGGCCGCGCAGGCGCAAAGATATTACAACGATGTCGAGCTGGTCGAAAACCCGGCCACGGACCTGCTGGACTGACCCGCTTGTGGTCAATGCTGGGGGTGTCCCAAGATGTTGTAAGAAAACACTTGCGAGAATCGCTGTCCTGCGCCATTCATATACGGAAATAACAGAATAAAACGCCAAAGACCGTAACAAACGGCTGGCGACGAGGCAAACAGGCGCGGGGCATGAGCACCCCGCACCGCGAACAGGAACCGGCGAGGGGCGCGCATGCAGCAGGACCAGACCCGTATTGACAAGCTGATCGGCGAACATGCCGAAGCCCTCTCCGAACGCTTGCAGGCGCATCGCGCCCAGCTTTTCCCGCCCGATGCCCGGCGCAAGATGCGCAAATTCACCTCGGGCGAGGTCGCCGCGCTGCTGGGGGTCAAGGATGCCTATCTGCGCAAGCTGCACCTCGAAGGCCGCGGCCCATCGCCCGAGATCCGCACCGGCGGGCGCCGTTATTATTCGCCCGAAGACATCCAGGCCCTGCGCGAAACCCTTGAAAAAGGCGCCAAGACGCCGGGCACCTATCTGCCGGGGCGCCGCGAGGGCAATCATTTGCAGGTCATCACCGTGATCAACTTCAAGGGTGGCTCGGGCAAGACCACCACCGCCGCGCATCTGGCGCAGAAACTGGCGCTGGACGGATACCGCGTGCTGGGCATCGACCTGGATCCGCAGGCCAGCCTGTCGGCGCTGCACGGCTTTCAGCCCGAATTCGACCTGCTGGATGGCGGCACGCTTTATGACGCGATTCGCTATGACGATCCGCTGCCGCTGTCGCAGGTCATTCAGAAAACCTATTTCACCAATCTCGACCTGGTGCCGGGCAATCTGGACCTGATGGAGTTCGAACATGACACGCCGCGCGCGCTTGCCGAACGCGTTGGTAACCTTTTCTTTACCAGGATTGGGTCTGCTTTGGCCGAGATCGAGGCCAATTACGACGTGGTGGTGATCGATTGCCCGCCGCAGCTGGGCTTTCTGACCATGTCGGCGCTGTCGGCGGCGACGTCAGTGCTGGTGACGGTGCATCCGCAGATGCTGGATGTGATGAGCATGTGCCAGTTCCTGCTGATGACCTCGAATTTGCTGGGCGTGGTGGCCGATGCGGGCGCCGACATGTCCTATGACTGGATGCGCTACGTCATTACCCGCTACGAGCCCGGCGACGGGCCGCAAAACCAGATGGTGAGCTTCATGCGTTCGATGTTTGGTGAAAATGTCCTGAACCACCCGGTGCTGAAATCAACCGCGATTTCAGATGCCGGGCTGACCAAACAGACCCTGTACGAGGTCGAAAAGGCCCAGTTCACGCGCACCACCTATGAACGCGCGATGGAAAGCATCAATGCCGTCAATGGCGAGATCGAGGCCCTGATTCAGGCGGCCTGGGGACGAGAAAGCGAGGCATAGAATGGCACGGAAAAATGTACTCGACGGGTTGATGGGCCCGGCCACGCCAAAGGATGACAACGCGGCGCCGGCGCGGGTGAACCTGGCCAAGCCACGTTACAAATCAGGCGCTATTGGTGCGGTTAGTCAATCAATCGCCGATCTGAAAAGCCGCTCGGTGATCGAGGTCGAGACCGATCTGATCGACAATGCCGGGTTGCTGGACCGGCTGGACGAAGACAGCGATCTGGATGCGCTGATCGACTCCATCCGCCGCTATGGCCAGCAGGTGCCGGTACTGTTGCGTCCGCACCCGGAAAAACAGGGCCGGTTCGAGGTCGTTTATGGCCGCCGCCGGGTCTCGGCGCTGATCCGCATCGGCCAGCCGGTCAAGGCGCTGATCCGCGATCTGGATGACCGTGACCTGATCATGGCCCAGGGCCAGGAGAACAACGCCCGGCGCGATCTGACCTTTATCGAGCGCGCCAATTTCGCCATCCAGATGCGCGACCAGGGCTATGATCGCAAGGTCATCTGCGACGCCCTGCATGTGGACAAGACCGCACTCAGCCGGATGCTGTCGATCGCCGATCGCCTGCCGGACGGGCTGATCCACGCGATTGGCGCGGCACCGTCGATCGGGCGCGACCGCTGGAAGGAATTGGCCGATCTGGCCGACCGGGTCGATTGGAACCCCAGCGTGCTGGTACAGGGCGACAGCTCGGATGCGCGCTTTGAATCCATCCTGGCCGAACTGCGCCGCGCGGCGACACCTGAATCCAGGCCCCGGCGCCTGAAAACCCGGCCCGAGATTGTGCATGGTGAAAACGGCGAGAAAATTGCCGAAATTTCCCGGCGCGGGCGCAAGACGGTGCTCAGCTTCGATCGCGCGGGCGCTGCCGGCTTTGACGATTGGCTGGCCGCGCACCTTTCCGAAATTCACCGCGACTGGAAACAGCGCGCTGGCGAATGAACCCCGGAACAGTAACTGACAAGGAGGCACCAAAGACGGAAAAAGCCCCCCGAGAATGATCCCGAGAGGCCTTTGATTTGGTTCTACAACCCCGAATCTAGGCATGCAGCCCCGGGCTGTCAATAACGTCGTTCGCGGCGGGCGATATATTCTTGTCTTGTGAAATGCGATGCAACAGATGACAACGACGCCTTTCGGGCGGCGGCCGGTGACGGCTGCCTTGATCGAACGTGTGCAGGCAGCCCGCGCGCCGGTGCCGCTGCCTCAGGCCGATAAATGGGAGATCTTTCGCGCCCTGTGCACGGCGCGGCGCGCCTTTGGCGTCAGCGACCGTGACCTGACGGTGCTGAACGCGCTGATCAGTTTTCACCCCAGCGATACGCTTTCCGATGACGAAAATCTGGTGGTGTTTCCCTCGAACCGCGCCCTGGCCGAGCGTGCCCATGGCATGGCGGAAAGCACGCTGCGCCGGCATCTGTCCGCGCTGGTGGCGGCCGGGTTGATCCTGCGCCATGACAGCCCGAACGGGAAACGCTATGCCGCGCGGGGACCCGACGGCCAGATCGCCCGTGTCTTTGGCCTGGATCTGCGCCCGCTTCTGGTGCAGGCGCGCGAAATCGCCGCTGCTGCCGCCCATGCCCGCGCCGAAGCCGAGCAGCTGCGGCGGCTGCGTGAGGAGGTCGTGTTGATGAAACGCGATGCGCTCAAGCTGGTCGAATATGGGCGCGAGCACCGTCCCGATGCGGATTGGTCCGACGTTCAGGCCCGCCTGACTGCTGTGCAGAAACAGATGCGCCGCAAGATGAGCTTTGAGGCGCTTTCGATGCTTGCAGGCGAGCTTCGCGCGCTGCACGATGTGGTTCACACATTGCTGGATACACGGATAATGAGCGGCAATGACGCTCAAAATGAGCGCCACTATCATAATTCAAAAACAGATAATCTTGAATCTGAAAGCAATGAAAAGCAGCAATCTCATGCGTCGCATCCTACGCATGCCGTTCCCCCGTTGGAGCTGGTCCTCAAAGCCTGCCCCGACATATTGCCCTATACCGATGCGCCACCGCGTCATTGGCATCAGCTGGTTTCGCTGGCGGGTTTTCTGCACGGAATGATGGGGATCAGCAAGAATGCCTGGGATGAAGCGCAAAGCCTGATGGGCCCCGAAGTCGCGGCGGTGGCCGTGGCAGGCATCATGCAGCGTATTTCCGATATTCGGTCGCCCGGCGGGTATTTGCGGGCGCTCAGCCGCAAGGCAGCGACGGGAAGTTTTTCACCTGGCCCGATGATCATGGCTCTGCTGCGCCATGAACCGCAGGCGGCGGTCAGTTGACAGCTGTCAACTTTCACCCAAGCAACGGAAAAACAATGGTAAATTCTGATATGCGTTCAGAAGTTGCAGGTGATTTGTCCCGCCGGGCCGAAATCGGCCTCGATCCGGCTTTCGGGCGGGCATTCGATCGGGCGAATGAAACTGCCCGACAAGACCACGTCGCCGGCGCGCATCCCGGCACCCTGCGCCGCCAGTCGTTCGGCCAGCCAGACGATGCCCATGGCCGGGTCATCCAGCACGCCGGCGCCCAGCCCGGTTTCCTCGACCACGCCGTTGCGTTTGACGATCACACCTTGCCAGCGCAAGTTGCCCGCCGGATCCAGCCGTGTCGTGCCCAGAACCAGGCCGGCATTGGCAGCGTTATCGGCGATGGTGTCCTGCACCTTGCGCGCCTGCCCCGAGGCGCTGATCCGTTCAATGCGCGTGTCGAGGATCTCAAGCGCCGGCACCACATGGGCGGTGGCAGCGATCACGTCCTGACGACTGATGGCGCCCGAAATCGGGGCCTTCAGGACAAAGGCCAGTTCGGCCTCGATCCGCGGTGCGATGAAACGATCACGGGGAATGGTGGCGCCGTTTTCAAACAGCATGTCGTCGAACAGCACGCCGCTATCCGGCGTGGTGATGCCCAGGGCCGCCTGCATGGCGCGCGAGGTCAGGCCGATCTTCCA
>WFQE01000056.1 GCA_015487165.1 Paracoccaceae bacterium
CTGTAGCGTTTCATCCGTGACACCCCTATTTCGACCCCCTGCATTCGCTCCCTGTGGGCACGAGACAAGACTTGCAGGAAGTGATGCAGCCGGCAAGCCATTTCCATATGCACCGGACAGGCCGCAATACCCCTTCGCTTTGCGTCATTTTCCGTGCCTTTCGCGACATCGGTTATATCGGCCCTGCTCGCGCCGATGTGTTCGGCTGACAGGTCGATTGCGGCATCTTGGGGCTTTCACCGATGCTGGGGCTCGGATAGAAACAGGCGATCGGATCTGTTCCGATCGCGAAAACGAAAGGGTTCCTCGGATGACATTCTGGCTGATCGCACTGGGCATGACCATCGCGGTGGCTCTGCTTGTACTGCTTCCGCTCATCAGGGCGGGCGGCACGCCGGAAGGGCCCGAGGTTGATCCGGACATGCAGGTCTATCGCGACCAGCTGGCCGAGGTGGACAATGATCTGGCGCGCGGGGTGATCTCCGACGACGAGGCGCAGCGCATCCGCACCGAGGTCGCCCGCCGCCTGCTTGAGGCCGACAAGGCCGCCGCAGGGCGCCGTGGCTTTCGCAGGGCCCCCAGGGCCGTCAATCTTGCGGTTACATTCGTGGGAATTCTTGTGGTGCTGGCTGGCTCGGCGGCTCTTTACCGCTGGGTTGGCTCTCCGGGCTATCCCGATCTGCCGCTGGCCAAGCGCGACGCCATATTGGCCGAACAAAGGGCCAATCGCCCGACGCAAGAGGAAATCGAGTCCCAGGTCAGCCGGACGAACCCGGCTTTGGACAAGATCGACCCGAAATATGTCGCCCTTGTCGAAAAGCTGCGCAAGGCCGTGGCAAGGCGCCCGAACGACCTGCGCGGGCAGGAACTGCTGACCCAGCACGAGGCCCGGCTTGGCAACTTCGTCGCCGCACACAAGGCCAAGGCAAAGGTCATATCCATCAAGGGCCAGGATGCGACTGCCGACGACTATGCCGATCTGGCCGAGCTGATGATCGTTGCCGCCAACGGATATGTTTCACCCAAGGCCGAGCGGGCGCTTGCAGATGCCCTGAAACGCGACCCCCGCAACCCGCGCGCGCGTTACTATTCGGGCCTCTTCTTCCTTCAAACCGACCGCCCCGACAGGACATATGCGTTGTGGAGCGACCTGCTGAACGAAGGGCCGCCCAACGCCCCCTGGATCAGGCCGATCCGCGGGCAGATTGCCGAAGTGGCACGATTGGCCGGCATTCGCCCGCCGGCCTCCAAGGCCCCGTTTGCAGGTGGTGCGCCCGGCCCCACGGCCGAGCAGATGCAGGCCGCAAGCCAGATGAGCGCATCCGACCGTCAGGACATGATCAAATCGATGGTAGGACGGCTTTCGGACCGGCTGGCATCCGAAGGCGGCACGCCGGGCGAATGGGTGCGCCTCATCAGGGCCTATGGGGTTCTGGGTGACAAGGACAAGGCCGCGCAGGCGTTCAAGGACGCCACCGCCGCCTATGGGCAGGACAGCGCCGCGATGCAACAGATCAAGGCCGCCGCACAGGGGGCCGGGGTCGCCGAGTGAGCGATATCTTCGACGATATTGGCGGTTTCTCGGCAGCGCTTCCTGCTGCCACACCGCTGATCGGGCTGGATCTTGGCACCAAGACCATCGGGGTTGCCATATCCGACAGCCTGCTGTCGGTGGCAACGCCTCTGGAAACCATCCGGCGCACCAAGTTCACGCAGGATGCGGAACGGCTGAAGGAAATCATCAAGGGGCGCAGCGTCGGTGGTATCGTGCTGGGGCTGCCCCGCAACATGGATGGATCCGAAGGGCCGCGCGCGCAGTCAACACGGGCCTTTGCGCGCAACCTTTCACGCATTGTCGAACAACCCATCTGCTTCTGGGATGAACGCCTGTCCACGGTCGCCGCCGAACGTGCGCTGCTCGAGGCCGACACATCCCGACGCCGACGCGCCGAGGTGATCGACCATGTCGCCGCGGCCTATATCCTGCAAGGCGTGCTTGACCGGCTGGGGCATATGCGGTCCACAGGCGCATGAACAACGAAATCTGGAACCGCGACGAGATCGAAAGCCCCTGCGTCAGGGTCTGCGTCATCGACGAACGCGAGGATCTGTGCGTCGGCTGTCTGCGCACACGCGCCGAAATTGCCGGCTGGTCGCGGATGACTGCCGAAAGGCGGCGGGAAATCATGGATGCCCTGCCCGCGCGCAAGCCCCGCCTACATCGGCGGCGCGGGGGCCGTGCTGCGCGTGTGCCCAACATGAAAAGCTGAGCCGACAGCGGCGCTGCGCAGTTACCCCCACATCGCCTTGCGCAACATGTTCAGCGCCATCACCATGATGAATACGGCAAACAACCGTTTCAGCGGCTTGGGATCCATCGAATGGGCCAGCCGCACACCCAGCGGCGCCGTCAGCAGCGTCATGGATATCACGATCACGAAAGCCACCAGATTGACATAGCCCAGCTGGAACGGCGGCAGCCCCTGTGCCGGTGGCGTGCCCAGCAGGAAACCGACGACAGAAGGCACCGCGATGATCACCCCGAACCCCGCGGCCGTGGCCACCGCGCGGTGGATCGGCACGCCGTAGAGGCTCATCAAAGGCACGCCAAAGGATCCCCCGCCAATGCCCATCAGCACCGAAAGAAAACCGATGACCGGCGACATCACCGCGCGCCTGACACCACCCGGCATGTGGTCGCCCAGCCGCCAATCGGTGCGCCCGAAGGCAAGATACAGGCCGATGATCAGCCCCAGCACCCCGAACACCACCATCAGCGCCGCCGAACGCAGCGCCGTGGTCGCCAACATGCCGGCCACCGCCCCCAGTCCGATTCCCGGCGCCCAACCGCGCAATATGGCCCAGTCAACCGCCCCCTTCCGGTTATGGCTGAGAACCGAGCGGACCGAGGTAAAGACGATGGTCGCAAGCGAGGTCGCCAGACAGATCTGCATCAATGCCGGGCTGTCATAACCCAAACCGGAAAAGGCGAAATAGAAGGCCGGCACCAGAATGATCCCGCCGCCCACGCCCAGCAGCCCGGCCACCACGCCGGCAAATGCCCCGATCGCCAGCAGCAGCGCCAGCATCATCAGCAAGGTGTTTGTATCGGTCATGTCCAATCCCCCGAGGCGAATCCCCGGCCCCTTTGCCGGTATCAGGTCACGAAGCGGCCCTTCGGTGCAAGTCCCCGATCGCGCCAAGCGCCTGTTCAACCAGTTCCGGCCCCGCGCCCGGCTTGTGCGCCCCTTCCGACAGGATG
Source organism: Paracoccaceae bacterium (assembly GCA_015487165.1). Lineage (GTDB taxonomy): Bacteria > Pseudomonadota > Alphaproteobacteria > Rhodobacterales > Rhodobacteraceae > UBA5972. Next base: position 3,263 of record WFQE01000056.1, read on the forward strand.
CGCCGCCAGCGCCGCGCGCCGGGCCGGCCGGCAAACAGCCCCAGCATGTGCCGCGTGATCTGGTTCAACCTTCCGCCCGCCGCGAGATGCGCCTCGATATAGGGCAGCATGGCCTGCACCGCCTGTTCGCCAGTGCGTTCTTCACCCTGCCCGAAAATGCGCCTGTCGGCCTGACCCAACACGGCAACCGGATCGTGATAGGCCGCGCGCCCGATCATGGCGCCGTCAAGGCCGCTTGCCAGAAACCCCTCAACCTGTGTCAGCGAGGTGATGCCACCATTGATGATGATTTCGAGACCGGGAAATTCCCGTTTCATTGCCACGACCAGTTCGTGATCAAGCGGCGGCACCTCGCGGTTGTCCTTGGGCGACAGGCCTTGCAGCCACGCCTTGCGGGCATGGATCGTCACGCTGTTCACGCCGGCTGCGCGGATGGTTTCAAGAAATGCAGGCAGGATCTCGTGCGGTTCCTGATCATCGACGCCGATACGGCATTTGACAGTGATCTCGGCATTGCCCGAGGCCTCGATCATCGCGGCCACGCAATCGGCCACAAGCGCGGGGGTTTTCATCAGCACCGCACCAAAGGCCCCGGATTGCACCCTGTCCGACGGGCAGCCCACATTCAGGTTGATCTCGTCAAAACCAAAGCCCGAGGCAATCTGCACCGCGCGCCCCAGCAATTCGGGATCCGAGCCGCCAAGCTGCAGGGCCAGCGGGTGTTCGTCGGGATGATATGCCAGCAGATGTTCGGCATCGCCATGCACCAGCGCGGCCGCCGTGACCATCTCGGTATATAACAGGGCATGCCTGCTGAGCTGCCGGTGCAGATAGCGGCAGTGGCGATCGGTCCACTCCATCATCGGGGCGACGGAAAGGCGCCGGTCGGGGCGAGATGTCGGGCAACTCTGGTTCATGGGACATGCAGATACGCCATGGATGGGCCGATTTACAGGGCTGACGGGAAATCTGCTGTTCAAATTCATTATTTTGAATATAATGTCCCTGAACGCAATCGAAAGGCCCCGAAATGTCGTCATTCAAACCGAGCCGCCGCAACCTGCTGCAAATGGCAGCCGCCGCCCCCGCCTTTGCCCTGCCTGCAACCGGCGCGCGCGCCAAGCTGTCGGCGCCTGCGGCAGCGCAGCCCGCATATCACAGGTTCACCGTGGGGGATGCGCGGATCACCATCGTTTCCGACGGCTATCTCGGCCTGTCGGCCTCGGGCCTGGGGGTCGAGACCGAACCGTCGGATGTCACCGATTTCCTTGAGGCGCATTACCTTTCGACCGAACAGAACTATGCCCATACCAACCACGTCATCATCGAAACCGGTGATGCCAAGGTGCTGATCGATGTCGGGTCGGGCACGAGGTTCCTGAACACCGCGGGCCGGCTGATGGCCAATATGGAAAGCGCCGGCATCGACCCTGCCAGCATTACCCATGTGGTCATCACACATGCGCATCCCGATCATGTCTGGGGCATCCGCGACGATTTCGACGAGGTCATCCTGCCGGATGCCGAATTCATCATCGGCGCCGACGAATACGCCTGGTGGACGGCGTCCGGCCGTGTCTCGCAAGTGCCTGAAAGCCTGCAACAATTCGTGGTGGGGGCCGTCAATTCGCTGACCGCCGAGGGGCTGGAATGGACGATGGGCAAGGACGGCCACGAGGTCGTGCCCGGCGTCAGGCTGTTTGCCACATATGGCCACAGCCCCGGCCATATGAGCGTGATGGTCGAAAGCAACGGCAACCAGCTGCTGGTGCTGGGCGACAGCATGAACCACGCCTATATCAGCTTTGAACGCCCCGACTGGTTGTCCAGTTTCGACATGGAACAGGAACAGACCATCAAGACCCGCCTGCGCCTGCTGGACATGGCTGCGACCGACCGTATTCCGGTGGTGGGCTATCATTTTCCCTTCCCCGGCGTCGGCCATGTAATGCGCGACGGCAGCGCCTATCGTTTCATCCCGGCACTTTGGCGCTGGGAAGACTGAGGCCCACGGACAGGTTTTGCAAGATTCTGCGGTAGCGACTCAGCCCGTCTGCGCAAGGGGATTGGCGCGTTCGCCCCGTTGCCAGCGACGCGCGGCATCACCAAATGCCTCGAACAGCGGGCGCGAAACCGGGTTGTTTGCGGCGTTGTATTCGGGATGCCACTGCACCGCCAGCGCAAAACCGGGGGCGTCCTTGATGTGAATGGCCTCGGGCGTGCCGTCGCTGGCATAGCCCTCGATCACCACGCGCGGGCCCGGATCCTTGATGCCCTGGCCGTGGAGAGAGTTGACCATCACCTTGTCGGCCCCGAACAGGCGCGCGAAAATGCCGCCAGGCGTCAGGGTCACCTCGTGGCGCGGTGCGAATTTTTCCTCGAGGGTGCCGTCAGGCGGCATGCGGTGGTTCATGCGGCCCGGCAGTTCGCGGATCTCCGGGTAAAGGGAGCCGCCAAAGGCGACGTTGAATTCCTGAAAACCACGGCAGATGCCCAGAATCGGCTGCCCGCGCTGAACGCAGCTGCGGATCAGATCAAGCGTCAGCAGATCGCGACACTGGTCAAAGGCGCCATGTTTTTCGGTTTCTTCCTCGCCATAGTATTTGGGATGCACATTGGGCCGCCCGCCGGTAAAGACAAACCCGTCACAGGCCTCGATCACGCTGGGGATATCGACATAGCGCGGATCGGCCGGCACCATCAGGGGCAGTCCGTCGGCCACCTTTGATACGGCCTCGATATTGATCATGCCGGTGGCCTGCACGGGGTAATCGTCACCGATGAGGTTGTGATTTCCGATGATGCCGATGACGGGACGAGTCATGTCATGGGGTTCCTGCGCTGGAGGCTGTGACCGATCAGCGCAGTGAATACCCCAACAGACAACGCAGGTCGAGTCGTTTTCCGTTCACGTCACTTTGAGTTCCGACCTGCCCGCCCCGTCAGTTCTCGTGGCGCCGGGCCTTCCATTCAAGGCGGCGCGCATGCAGAATCGGCTCGGTATAGCCCGAGGGCTGCTGCCTGCCCTTGAACACCAGATCGCAGGCCGCGACAAAGGCAACGCCGTCAAAACCCGGGGCCATCGGCACATAGAACGGATCGCCCGCATTCTGCCTGTCCACCACCTCGGCCATGCGCTTCATCACCTCCATCACCTGCGCGCTGGAAACGATGCCGTGATGCAGCCAGTTGGCCATGTGCTGGCTGGAGATGCGGCAGGTAGCGCGGTCTTCCATCAGGCCGACATCATGGATGTCGGGCACCTTGGAACAGCCCACGCCCTGGTCGATCCAGCGCACCACATACCCCAGAATACCCTGGGCGTTGTTTTCCAGCTCGGCGGTGATCTCATCCGCACTCCAGACCGGCGGGGCGGCCAGCGGGATTGTCAGCAGGTCGTCCATCGACGCACGGCGACCGGCGCGCACCAGTTCCTCTTGCCGGGCGGCGACATCGACCTTGTGGTAATGGGTGGCGTGCAGCGTGGCGGCGGTGGGGCTGGGCACCCAGGCGGTGTTGGCGCCTGCCCTGGGATGCGCAATCTTCTGTTCCAGCATCGCGGCCATCATGTCGGGCATGGCCCACATCCCCTTGCCGATCTGCGCCCTGCCCCGCAGCCCGCAGGCAAGGCCCACATCGACATTGTTGTCCTCATAGGCCCTGATCCAGGGGGTGTTCTTCATGTCCCCCTTGCGGATCATGGCGCCCGCCTCCATCGAGGTGTGGATCTCGTCGCCGGTGCGATCCAGAAAGCCGGTATTGATGAAGGCCACCCGCTGTTTCGCCGCGCGGATACATTCCTTGAGGTTCACGCTGGTGCGGCGTTCCTCGTCCATTATGCCCAGCTTGACGGTGTATTGCGGCAGGCCAAGGACGCGCTCGACATGGGTGAACACGTCATCGGCAAAGGCCACCTCTTCGGGGCCGTGCATCTTGGGCTTGACCACATAGATCGACCCCGCGGCCGAATTGCGGCGCCCGCCCTTGATATCGTGGAGCGCGCACAGCGTGGTGATCATGGCGTCCATCAGCCCCTCGAACACCTCGCTGCCCTCGGGATCAAGGATCGCCGGGTTGGTCATCAGATGACCGACATTGCGCACCAGCATCAGGGCACGCCCTTTCAGGCTGCCCGTGCTGCCATCGGGGGCGGTGAATTCCAGATCCGAAGCAAGTGCGCGGGTGAATGTCTTGCCGCCCTTGGTCACCGTTTCGGTCAGGTCACCCCGCATCAGGCCCAGCCAGTTGGAATAGGCCTGTACCTTGTCCTGCGCATCCACGCAGGCAACCGAATCCTCCAGGTCGATAATCGCGGAAAGCGCACTTTCAAGGTGGATATCGGCGATATTGGCCGGGTCATTACGGCCGATTTCGCTGTCAGGGTCAACAATCACATGGATATGCAGGTTATTGTTGACCAACAGGAAACCCCTGCCCGTCCTCCCGACAAATTGCGCCTTGTCGGCCAGCGCATCCGGAATCGACGCGGCGTCGGCCATCTCGGCCCAGCCTCCACTTGCCAGAGGCACGGCCTCGTCCAGAAAGGCCTTGGCCCATGCGATCACCCGCGCGCCGCGCGCCGGATCATAGCCGCCACCTGCGGGCCGATCGCCCAGCGCATCGGTGCCATACAGCGCGTCATACAACGAGCCCCAGCGCGCATTGGCGGCGTTCAGCGCATAGCGGGCATTGGTCACCGGCACCACCAGCTGCGGCCCCGCCACATGGGCGATCTCGGGGTCGGTATTTTCGGTTTCGATCTGGAAATCCTCGCCCTCGGGCAGAAGATATCCGATATCCGTCAGAAATTCGCGATAGGCGGCCGCGTCATGGGGCTGGCCCCGCATGGCCTTGTGCCAGTCGTCGATTCGGGTCTGCAACTCTTCCCGCCGTTCCAGCAACGCGCGATTGCGCGGCGTGAAGGCGTGAACCAGCTCGGCAAACCCGTTCCAGAATCGCGTGGCCTCGATACCGGTTCCCGGCAATGCCTCGCCCTCGATGAAATCGACAAGTTCGCGCGCAACGCGCAGGCCTGACCGATCAAGACGTTCCGACATTCTTGTGCTCCTTGTGGTTCGGCTCCGTGGCAAGCGGGGCATGGAGGCGTACCCCTGTTTCCCATCGGAAACAGAGAATGCATACAACGGTATTCAGTTCAAGATCAGAAACACGTGTTTTGACATACGGCCAGAATTGCACTTTGCCAGACCCCACACTAAGCTTGCCTTTCGACCCTTCCCCGGAGAGCAGAGATGACCGACGCCAAGACCATCCACCTTGCCGATTACCGCCCACCCGCATTTCTTGTGGAAAGGGTCGATCTGGCCTTTGACCTCGACCCGGAACAGACGCGCGTGTCATCGGAAATCGTCTTTCGACGCAACGAGGCGGCATCGGGTGATTTCCACCTTCACGGCGAATCGCTGAAACTGATCTCGGCAAGTATCGACGAACGCAAGCTTGGGCCTGGCGACTATGCGCTTGATGACGAAGGGCTGACCATCCCGGGCGACAGCCTGCCCGATACCTTTACCTGGCGGGCCGAGGTCGAAATCAACCCACAGGCCAATACCGCGCTTGACGGGCTGTATATCTCGAAGGGCATGTATTGCACGCAATGCGAGGCCGAGGGTTTTCGCAAGATCACCTTCTATCCCGACCGCCCCGACGTGATGGCGCCGTTTCGCGTGCGCATCCAGGGTGATGCGCCGGTGATGCTGTCCAACGGCAACCCGGTGGCGCGTGGCGAGGGCTGGGTCGAATGGCACGATCCCTGGCCCAAGCCCTGCTACCTGTTCGCGCTGGTTGCCGGCGATCTGGTGTCTTTCGACGATCGCTTCACCACCATGTCGGGGCGCAACGTGACCCTGCGCATCTGGGTGCGCGAGGGCGATCAGGACAAATGCGCCCATGCCATGGAAAGCCTCAAGGCCGCCATGCGCTGGGACGAGGAAAACTATGGCCGCGAATATGACCTCGACCTGTTCCAGATCGTCGCCGTGGACGATTTCAACATGGGCGCGATGGAAAACAAGGGCTTGAACATCTTCAATTCCAAATATGTTCTCGCCAGCCCCGAAACCGCCACCGACCGCGATTACGAGCTGATCGAGGGCATCATCGCGCATGAATATTTCCACAACTGGACGGGCAACCGCATCACCTGCCGCGACTGGTTCCAGCTGTCGCTGAAAGAGGGGCTGACGGTGTTTCGCGACCAGACATTTTCGGGAGACATGCGCAGCCACGCTGTCAAGCGCATCGAAGAGGTGCAGCAGTTGCGCGCGCGCCAGTTCCGCGAGGACGCCGGCCCGCTGGCGCATCCGGTGCGGCCCAGCGAATACAAGGAAATCAACAATTTCTATACCGCGACCGTCTATGACAAGGGGGCCGAGGTCATTCGCATGCTGCATCGCCTTGTCGGCCCGGCCGACTATCGCCGCGCGCTGGATCTGTATTTCGACCGCCATGACGGGCAGGCCTGCACCATCGAGGACTGGCTGAAGGTATTCGAAGATACAACCGGCCGCGACCTGAGCCAGTTCAAGCTGTGGTATGAACAGGCCGGCACACCGCGCCTGTCGGTGCTCGAAGACTGGCAGGAAGGCACCTATCGGCTGACCTTCCGCCAGAGCGTGCCACCGACGCCGGGCCAGACGGACAAGAAACCCATGGTCATTCCGGTGGCTGTCGGCCTGCTCAACCCCAATGGCGACGAGGTGGTGGAAACCACGGTGCTTGAGGTCACCGAGGCCGAGCAGAGCTTTACCTTCGAGGGGCTGGCAAGCCGGCCCGTTCCATCGATCCTGCGCGGCTTTTCGGCCCCTGTGATCATTGAACGCGAAACCCCGGCTGATGAGCGCATCTTTCTGCTGGCCCATGACAGCGACCCCTTCAACAAATGGGAAGCCGGGCGCGCGCTGGCGCTGGAAACACTGGCCGACATGCTGCGCGGTGGCCAGCCTGCACAGGCCTATCTGGAGGCGGTCGCGCGCATGGCGTTCGACGCACGCCTTGATCCCGCCTTCCGGGCGCTGGCCTTGCAGCTGCCGGGCGAGGATGAAATCGCCGGGGCCGAACATGACGCTGGCCGCACCCCCGATCCGCTGGCCATCCACCATGTCCGCAAGAAGCTGGCGCAGGCCATTGCCGGGGCGATGGGCGACGGCCTGATGCGGCTTTACGGGGAAATGGCGGTGCCCGGCCCCTATACGCCCGACCCGAAAGCAGCGGGAAAGCGCGCGCTGCGCAGTGCCGCGCTGGCACTGATGTCGCTGCGTGACCAGGGCGAGGCCGCCGCGCGGCAATTCAGGGCCGCCGACAACATGACCGAAACGCTGGCTGCGCTGTCCTGCCTGCTGCGCGCCGGCAAGGGCGAGGCCGAGCTTGCCGCCTTCCACGAGAGTTGGCGCGGCAATGATCTGGTGATCGACAAGTGGTTTGCCCTGCAAGCCAGCCTTGCACCGCCTGAACGCGCCGTTGAAACCGTGCGCCGCCTTGCCGCCCATCCCGATTTCGACTGGAAGAACCCCAACCGTTTCCGCAGCCTGATCGCGGGCTTTGCCATGATGAACCCGGCCGGTTTCCACGATGCCAGTGGCGCCGGATATGAATTTCTGGCCGACTGGCTGATCCGGCTGGACCC
>WFQE01000057.1 GCA_015487165.1 Paracoccaceae bacterium
CCTGCAGATCGACGACCCGCTCCACCCCTTCAACCGTGATCGGGGCCTGGAACAGCGCGGTCTTTTCGTCATCAAGGCCGGTGGTCAGGGCCGAGGCCATGAAATAGGCCTGCAGCCCGCGCCGCTGTTCGTTGACCAGCATCTTGGCCAGCCGGATGCGCGAGCCCAGCTCGATCTGGTCGAAGGGCTTGTTGATGTAGTCGGTCGCCCCGGCCGCAAAGGCCTTCTCGATATTGTTGCGATCGGACAGGGTGGTGACCATGAGGATCGGCGTGCGCCGATAGGCCGGCATCTTGCGGATCTCGGTGCACAGCTCGATCCCGTTCATGCCCGGCATCTCGATATCGAGAAGGAAACAATCGAAAGACCCTTCCTCGTCATCCATGTTGTCCGCATCGAGCGCCGCGATCAGATCAAGCGCGCTCTGCGCGGAATTGACTGTCGTCACACCATGAAACCCCACCTGGGCGAGGCTTTCGACCAGAAGTTCCAGAATCAGTTCGTCGTCGTCTACGGACAGTATTTTCATCTTGCTGTGCCTGCCTTTTGACTTTCTCTCCCGATTCTTCTGCGGAATCGAAGAGAGATCGCGCGATTAATACAATTTTAACGATAGCACCAATTTTTCAACGGGGAAACATTTTCATTTTTCACCCCAAACAGAACCTTCCGAGACAGCCGTCAATAAGCCCTTCCCGGAAATCGACCAGCCGCATGTTCCACCGTCCGGAACTGACCCTCTTCCTGCACGAATTGGAGCGGAGCGCAATATAATCAAGCGAAAACGTGAAGATTGTTGAATTTGTCGCACGCATGTGAGCGAAAAATTGCCAGCATGGGCCGCTCATCACAGCTATGGAAAGGCGGAAACCCTCCTGTCGCACAGAGCACCCCAGGCGCTACCTGAACGTGAATACGGCTTTCACGACCCGGCAACCAAATTGCCCAAGTTATTCCATTTTCGGGCCAGACAATGGCCCAGTTGCAAACTGAGAGTTGCCAAGACGGAAACAAAGCCAACAAGAAACGTCAGGACTGAATAACGCGAGGAGAGGGGGGCGCGGCCTGTGAACGGCGCGTCTCGAGGTGAAATGAAAGCCATTGTCGACAAGATCAAGAACCTGACTTCCATCAAGTCACTGGCGGTTCTGGCTGCCATTCCTGCAGCGATCATGACATTTTCGCTCGGGATCCGGTTTCTGGCCAGTGCATTTACCACCCCGGACCTGCCCCCGAAGATCTTCTGGGAAGAAATCTTCGAGGGCGCGCTCCTTCTCGCACTCGCCGCAGCCCTGATGACCCTGGCCTATACGGTGTGCCGGCAGAATCGCCGGCTCGAGGCGGAACGCCAGAGCATCAAGGACGGCAAGATGCAGATCAGTTTTCAGCTGGACGCGATGAGGATGCACAGCATCGTGGCCGAAACGGATCCGGACGGCTACTTTCGAGACGTCAATGAAAACTTCGAGAAGCTGTTTGGCTATACCCGGGATGAAATCATCGGGCGCAGCGCCAGCATCCTGTTCGAGGATGATCGCCATGATCGCAACTACATCAACCTTCGCAAACTGATCAAACGCGGCGAGGTGTTCTCGGGCGAGCAGGAACTCATCACCAAGAACGGCAAGCGCGTGCGGGTACAGTCCACCATCGTTCCGATCTTCGATTCGGAGGGCAACCACCTGCGCACCATCACCATGCGCACCGATGTCACCGCCGTGCGCAGGGCAGAGGCCGACCACTTCCTGACCGCCCTGCTGAAGGAGTTGCCCGACGAGGTGTTCATCTACCGCGTCGAAGATCAGCGGATCATCTTCATGAACGACCTTGCGCTGGAGCGCTGTGGCTGGACGCTTGAGGATGCTCGGAAGAAGACCATCGCCGAAACCGCCCCTGATTTCGACATGGAGATCTTCAACGCCCATATCCAGCCGCTGCTCACGGGGCAGGAAAGGACGGTAACCATCCAGGCCAAGAACCAGGGCGCCTATGTGGAGATCACCACCCGCATCCACGTCCTGCCCGACAACGACCCGGTATTCGTCTCGATCCTGCGCGACATCACCGAGCGCAAGCGGCAGGAACGCCATCGCCTCCAGGTGGTCTCGAATGTCAGCCACGAGTTGCGCACACCCCTGACCTCGATCAAGGGCTCGCTGCGGCTGCTGAAATCCGGCGTGGCGGGTGATCTTCCCTCGGAAGGGCAACAGCTTGTCGACATCGCCGATCGCAACACCGACCGCATGCTGGCCGTTCTCAACGACATCCTCGATTTCGAAAAGATCGTCGCCGGCAAGATGGAAATGGAGATGGCCCCACTGCGCCTGGACGAGTTCGTCAAAGAGGCGATCGCCGTCAACACCGGCTATGCCGTCGAGCATCATGTGAGCTTCAAGGCCGGCGCGATACCGGAAGATGCCATGGTGACGGGCGACCGCAACCGCCTGATGCAGGTCATGACCAACCTGATGTCCAACGCGGCCAAGTTCTCGCCCGAGGGCGAAGACGTGGTGATCTCGGTCTCCGACCAGGGCAGCGCCTGGCGGATCTCGGTGGCCGACAAGGGCCCGGGCATCCCGCCGGAAGGCCGCGAGAAGGTGTTCGAAAGCTTCGCGCAGCTGGAGCCCGCCGACGGCAAGCCGCGCAAGGGCAC
>WFQE01000058.1 GCA_015487165.1 Paracoccaceae bacterium
GATTTGGCGCATAAGCCTTTGAAATCATGGCTATCCCCAAACCCCAAATTTGGGCCGTTTCAAGCCGTGAAAATCCGGTTTCAGGCCGTTCAGGCCGGGCGCGTTCAGACGATGCGGCAAGCCGCGGCCCGAACGCTCCGGTCCGAATGAACCTGACAATGGGGTGCGGGGCCACATCAGAACGCCTCCCGAGCAGAGGAACCGCCACTCGATGCTGTGCTCTGGCGCGCCTGCAATCGATCTTCGAACTCTCTGGTCAGGCGGATGCCTCTATATCCTGTGGCGTCCCGCTTGCCCGGGATGTAGCTCTTGCCGGACCCCGGATGCCGCCACCTCTGAGAGTGATTCTTGAGCGCGTTTGAAACAGTGCGCCCACCCCATCGTGTCTCGCCCTTGTCCTCGAGCCAGAAGTTGAACGCCTCGATCAGGTCTCGAGAGTAGAGGAAATCGTCCTCCAGACCGGTGACCTCCGTGCATTCGGTCAGGAAACTGCCAACAGGGTCGCTGTCGCTGCGATACTCGGCCGTGGCCTCGAGCACGGCCTGAGGCTCCTGCAGTCCGCCCTCCAGGTAATCGAGGAGACCCTGAACCATCCAGTTCAGGATGCCATCCCTTTCCTCCCACAGCTTCTCACCCAGCTCTGGGTCGCGATCCTTCTCCGGGATCTGCACGTCGAACGGCGCCAGAAGCACACGCCGCCAGATGCCATCATCCGTACCGCGGATGTCCGGCTTGTGGTTGCCGCTGATCGTCAGCTTGAAGAATGGCTTTACGAAGATGAAATCAGAATGCAGGGCCCGAACAGGTATTGGCTCGCCGCTGGTCAGCGCCTTGATCATGCCTTCCTTGAACCGCTCGCCCTGCTCCGGCTCCGACGAGCGCACGGTACGCGCGCCGATCAGCGGAATGAGCTCTGGCGTTGCATCCGATCCGCCGCGGCGCGATTGGCCAGTCAGGGCCTCGATCGGCGCGGTAGCAGAGTAGCCGTCGAGAATCCGGCAGATCAGGTCCACCAGAACCGACTTGCCGTTCGCCCCGTGGCCGTAAAGAAACAGCAGCTTCTGCACCGGCAGGCCGGACATGGACAGCCCGAACCACCGCTGCAGGAATCCGCGCATCTCGCCTGATGGCTGAATGCGCTCGAGGAAGGCCTCGAACCTCGGCGCCGTTGCTTCAGGATCGTAACGGGCTGCAACCATTTTCGACAGCAGATCGCCGCGCTCGTGAGGCGACAGCGACACTTCTGCAACCGAACCAGCGCCTTCTTCACGCAGGTCGGTGACGGAAAACCGCAGAACACCGCTTTCGGTGTTCACCGCCAGGGGATCGGCATCCATATCGTCAAGAGCCCTGGCCAGGGTAACCGAGGCCTCCTTCAACAGCGCATCGATGCGGGCCGAGTTGCCGGTTGTCTGGGCATAGCTGCGATGTCGTGTTTTGCGTTTTGCGAACCTGTCTTTCGCGCCGGCAACCATCTGCAGACGGTCCCTGGCCTTGATCAGCTCATGCTGATCGTCTGCCGATCTGTCAGGCACCGGGATCTTCTCGATCCGTGCGATCGTTGCCTTGAAATCGTCTTCCCTGGCCAGAAGGCTGACCTCCCAGTCCGCCATGACAAGGTGCTCGATCTCGGTCAGCATCCTGGCGCTGACCTTCTGCCCCTTGGCACGAACCTCCAATCCGTCATCGTCCTTGCGCCACACCTGACCGGTCCATGTGAACCATCCAACACGCGGCACCCACAACACATCTTCGCCAAAGTAGGTGACGAACCGCTGACCATTCCCGATGTCATTGAGCGGGAAAGCGGCTGCAACGGCCTCGGGAGCCGGTTCGTCCTGTGTATCATTTGGGGGTGCGGGGGGCGCAGGCTGCTGCACATCGCCGGGATCTACATCATCCGCCCTGGAAAGGGTTTCCCGCACCTTGTCGATGCCGTCGTTCATTGCCCCGCCTCCATCAACACATCGTTGAGATCGCGACCCTCGCCCGCATGCACGATCTGGCCACGAAGGCCGGGCCGCAACGCCATAGCCCGACGAAGGCCGGATTCCAGCTTGGCCCTCGTCAGTCGCGGATCACTGTCGCCGTCCTGAATGAAGATCAGCCGCTTGACCCACGGCGGCGGCACCCAGGCCTCTTCGTCGCTCATGTCTGGAAGGCCGGCGTATTTCAGGCCCCGGCCGAGCTTGCGCCGACCCGCCATATTGCCAAGATCGACGCCGCACCAGTAGGCCGCGTTCGGATAAGCATCTGCCACCATCGCGGTCAGCGTGGTCTCGATCCCCTCGCCCATCACCATCATGGTGGCGCCGGGCGGAGTGCGCAGCCTGATTGCACCGCCCTTCTTCGAGCCATGCACCTTCTTGGCTGGCATTGCCTCGCCATTGTATTCCAGAACCGTCTTGCCCTTCGGCCGGGCAAGGTCGATCCATGTTCGGTGCACCCCGATCAGTTTCTTGTCGGGCGCCTGGATGGCCGCCACCATGGCAGGGCCACGGTGCAGCTC
>WFQE01000059.1 GCA_015487165.1 Paracoccaceae bacterium
CTTTCGGCGCTCGACAATATCGGCCCTGACGAGCTGCGCCTGCCGCTGCTGCGCCAGCGCATCGCAGACGAGGGGATCACCGAGGTGATCCTGGCCCTGAACGCCACCGTCGATGGCCAGACAACGGCGCATTACATCGCCGACATGCTGCACGGCCAGGGCGTGAGCGTGACCTCGCTGGCCCAGGGCGTGCCCATCGGGGGCGAGCTGGATTATCTTGACGACGGCACCATTTCCGCCGCGCTCAGGGCGCGCAAGGAACTTTAGCCGCGCTCAGCCACCCTCGAAGATTTCATTGAGAAAAGCCACCTGCGCAGCGCGCGCCCGGTCGGCCAGAGGTGTGTCGAAATAGTCGAACGCATGCACCCCGCCAGGATACCAGATGACCTTTGCCCGGCTGCCCGCGGCCTGCCAGCGCGCAGACATGAAGGCGGTGTCATCCATCAGCGGATCATATGTGCCGCACTGAAACAGGGCAGGGGGCATGCCTGAGAGATCGCCGAACAGGGGCGATACCATCGGGTCGGTCATCCGCTCGGCCGGGATCGCCAGATTGGCGGTGAACCACGCGATGGTCGGGGTGGACAGGATCAGATTGCGCGCGCCCCAGTTTGCGGCCGAGGGCGTGAGGCGCAAATCATAGGCGCCATAGGTCATCAGCGCACCCTTGAAACGATCAAGCAGCCCCTCGGCCTTCATCGTCAGCAGCGTGGTCGCCGAAAGATGGGCACCCGCGCTTTCGCCGCCGATCACGATACGGTCAGTGCCAAAGCTGTCATTCGCCGTATCGATCAGCCACCGCGCGGCGGCGGCGCAATCTTTGATGCAGGCAGGCCAGGGATTTTCTGGCGCAAGCCTGTATTCGACGGAGACGGTGGCACAGCCCGTTGCCTCGACCAGCGCTTTCAGGCGGTGATCCTGGTGCCAGGGGCGCCCGATCGACCAGCCGCCGCCGTGGATATGCAGCAGCACGCCACGGGGCTTGCCCTCTGGGCGAATGATGCGCACACGCCCGGGCCCGCCGGGTGCGCCCGGAATCTCGATATCCTCGGCCTCGTCCAGCGGCGGGTGAAAGGGAAAGATGCCCCGCCCCTCGTCGCGGGCCTGCCGGACCAGCTCGACCGGCACCTCATGGGTTGCGGGCAGCTCGGCAAGCTGTTCCTCGAGCCTGGCGACGAAGGCGGCGGTTTCGGCATCCACGATGTCGGGCGAAAAAGGCGAATCGGTCATCTCGGCGTCCGTTCCTCTGTCGGTTTTCCTGCATCTGATCCTGTCGGGCCTGATGGTGGCATGCAAGGGGATATGTGCGCATCTTGCGGGCGCTCAAGCAGGTTGCCGGCGGTTCAGGAGAGATCGTGGGAAACGGGTGCGCTCGAGGGGTTTCTGCCCGGAAATGATTGGCGCCAAGGGGAAGTGGCCCAACGTTTGCCACAAATCGGGTGGTGGTTCTGGTGGAGCCGAGGGGGATCGAACCCCTGACCTCGTCATTGCGAACGACGCGCTCTCCCATCTGAGCTACGGCCCCAGCGGCGCCTGTCTTACCCGAGGCGGCGGGGAAGTCAAGCGCCTGTTGTCAGGCTTTCACGCCGGTTTTCGCGCGCAGGAATGCCTCGATCTGCTGTGCGGGCATTGCGCCGGCCTGGCGGGCCAGCTCGCGCCCGGCGCGGAAGGCGATCAGCAGCGGGATGCCGCGAATACCGTGATCGGTTGACACCTTGGGATAGTCCTCGGTGTTGATCTTGGCAAAGCGCACATTGGGCGCCATGTTGCGGGCCGCCTTGGCGAATTCGGGGGCCATCATCCGGCAGGGGCCGCACCAGGGGGCCCAGAAATCGACGACCAGCGGGATATCGTCATTCTTTTTCGCCTTGGCCAGGATCTTCGGGTCCAGCTCCTTGACCTTGCCGTCCAGCAGCTTGCTGCCGCAGACACCGCATTTCGGCCCGGCGCTCAGCTTGTCCTGGGGCACACGGTTGACCGCACCGCAGTCAAGGCAGGTCAGTTTCACTTGTTTTGTCATTGGGCCTCTCCACGGGCATATATCAGAATTTCCTGATATATGCGGACCGCGCGGCCGGGTTTCAAGCGGTGGGCCGGCTGTTACCTTTCGGTGAACTTGATCTCGATCCGGCGGTTCTGGGCGCGTGCCTGGGGCGTGTTGGCCGGGTTGACCGGCTGATATTCGCCAAAGCCGGTGGCGGCCAGGCGGTTGGGGGGGAAGTGCAGCTCGTCGATCATGTAGCGCACGACGGCAAGGGCTCGGGCCTGGGAAAGCTGCCAGTTATCCTTGAATTCGCCGGTGCCGCTGAGGGGCACGTTGTCGGTGTGGCCGTCCACCCGCAGCACCCAGTTGAATTCGGGCGGGATCTGTTTTTCCACCTCCTGGATCAGGCGCGCAACCTTGGCGATCTCGTGCTTGCCGTTCTCGGACAGCTCGGCCGAGCCGGGGGCGAACAGCACCTCGGAGGCGAACACAAAGCGATCGCCCACCACCTTGACGCCGGGGCGGTCGGCAAGAACATCGCGCATCTTGCCAAAGAATTCCGACTTGAACTTGCGCAGGCTCTTGGTCTCGGCTTCCAGGCGCTTGCGCTCGGCTGCTTCCAGCTCGGCCCGCTTGCGTTGCTCCTCGGCCAGCTTGCGCTGTTCCTCTGCCAGTGCTGCTTCCTTTTCGGCGCGTTTGCGCTGTTCTTCGGCAACACGGCGCTGCTCGGCGGCGACTTGTGCCAAGGCGGTGTTCAGGTTCTTGCCAAGGGCCTGGATCTGCACCTTCGACGCTGCGTCGCGTGCATTGGCTTCGTCCAGAAGGCCCTGAAGCGTGTCCAGCTGCTTGCGCAGTTCGGCGGTCTGCTGGTTCAGCAGGGCAACCTTGCGCATTGCTTCGGCGGATCTGGCCTTTTCCTTGCTCAACGCCTCGTTTGCCTTGGCCAGCAGAATGGCCTTCTGCTGGGCCTCGGTCAGCTTGCTGGCCGCATCCTGCTCGGCGGCCAGCCGGGCCGCCAGCGCGGCCTTGAGGCGCGCCTGCAGGTCGGTGCGGTCGGCCTCGATGGTCTGGATGTCCTTGCCGCGGGCCTCCAGCCGCGCCAACAGCGCGTTGAGGCGTTCCTCCAGCGTGGACTTGTCGGCTTTTGCAGCCTCAAGCGCCTTTTTCAGCTTTTCAGCCTCGGTCGCGGTCCGGGTCAGGTCGGATTTCGTCTTGCTGGCCTCTTGCCTGGCCTGCTCGATGGCCACAAGGGCGGCGGCCAGCTTTTGAGACAGCTCATCCTTGGCCGACTGCGCGGCGGCAAGCAGGGTCAGCGTATCCTCGGCCTTGCGGCGTTGCTCTTCCAGGGCCAGCGTCATGGCGGTCAGCTCGGTTTGCGCATTCTTGAGCTTCTCGCGCAGCGCCTCGGCGGCGGCGGCCTCGGCCAGGCGGGATTTTTCCTCTTCCGTCAGCTTTGCGTTGGTGTCGGCAAGGCGGCGGCGCAGGGCCTCGGCTGCGGCGGCTTCGGCAAGGCGGGCCTTTTCGGCGTCGGTGAGGGTGGCCTTTGATGCCTCAAGTTCCTTTTGCAGTTGCGCGATCGAGGCCTGTGCCGCGATCTTTTCCTTTTCGGCGTCCGACAGCCCCTGTTCCAGCACCTTGATACGCGCCTGCAGCTGCGCAAGGGTTTTCTGGTCGTCTGCGCTGGCCTTTTTGGTGGCGGTCAGCTCGGCCGCCATTTTTGCAAGCCGGTTTTCCAGATCCGAAACCTTGGTCTGCGACTTGCCCAGCGTGCCGCGGGTCTGTTCCAGCGCCGCAAGCGCCGACTGCAAAGAGGTCTGGCGGTCAGCCAGCTCGGCCTTGGTCTTTTCGATCAACGCCTCAAGCGCCTGGCGCTTGGCGGCGGCCAGACGGGCGGCCTCGGTCGCGGCGTCGATTTCGTCGCGCGCCTTGGCCAGCGCCAGCTGCAGCGCCTCTTTTTCACTGATGATGCGCTTGTTCTGCGCCTTCAGATCGTCAAGGCTGGCCGTCAGCGCCTGTTTTTCCGATCGGGTTTTCGCAACCGATTCTTCCAGCTTTTTCTTGTCCAGAACCAGTTGCGACCGTTCTGCCAGCAGGCCCGCGACCTGGGCTTCGAAACTTGTGACGCGCGCCTCGTATTCGGCGATCTTTTCCTTTTGCACCTTGGCCTGGCGGGTCAGAGTGTCGATCAGGCGGGCCTGCAGTTCGGCCGTGCTTTCGGCCTTGGAAAGCTTGGTGTCCAGCGTCTTGACCTTGACCTCGAGGCCGGCGGATTTTTCCTGTTCCAGCCCCAGCGCCTGTGCCAGCGCGGCAACCTGATTGCTGAGATATTCCAGCTTGGTGTCTTTCGAGGTGATCGCCTCGCGCAGGACGAATTGCACGATCATGAAGATGGTCAGCACAAAGATCAGAACGATCAGCAGCGCCGTCATGGCATCGACGAAGCCCGGCCATATATTGGCATTGAAGCGGTTCTGAGATCCGCGCCGGAGCCTGGCCATCGATCAGCCTTCCCTGCCGGGCCGGGTGGCCCCGCGACGGCCAAGCCCCTTGATGGCCTTGGTGATCTCGATCATCTCGGCGCGAATTTCGGCTACCGTATCCTGGCGACCGGCGGCAAGGTCTTCGAGCAGCCGCAGCAGATGGTCGTCGATCTTCCTGATGTGCATGCGTATCACGGGATCGGCGCCTTCCTCGATCTGGCTGGTCAGGATCTTGAGCTGTTCTTGCTGCCAGTTCGCGATCTGTATCAGAAGGTTCCTGTGTGCTTCCTGCTGCTGGTTGGTTTCGTCTGCCTGGCTGACGATGACCTCGATCAGGCGGTCCTGCTGGCCGGCGATCTTTTCCAACAGCGGGATCTGAGGGTCCTGGACGGGTTCGGCCTGCGGGGCTTCCTGATCCTGAACGAATTGCAACAGCTGTGCCTGGCTAGCCGCCACCTGCGCCAGCAGGGCGTTTGCCTCGTGCTGCATGCGCGCCAGCTCGCCCGAACCATCGCGGGCGACGCTTTTCACCTCTTCCTGGCTTTGGTGGATCGCGCCAAGCATTTGCAGCTGCTGTTGCAGCGTCTCCTGCTGGGCGGCAAGGCGGCTTGCCCCAAGGATCTGTTCCTGCCCCGATGCGATCTCTTTCAGCAGGGCATTCTGTTCGGCAATGTCGTTTCTGGTTCTTTCGCCAACTTCGGCATCGGGCAGCTTGGCGTTCAGCTCGGCCAGCGTGCCGCCCAGGGCTTCGAGCGACCTGAGCGTGGCGATTTCGGTTTCCGGCGTCTGGCGCGACAAGGTGGCGTTGAGGCGTTCGATATTTGCCGACATTACAGCGATGGCACGGGCCAGGACTTCGGCACCATTGCCGTCGCCCTTGAGGTCGATCGCGGGCAGGATGGTGTCCTTGCTGCTGGCGGGTGCCCCGAAACCCGTCTTTTCGATCAGCCATTCCTCCAGTTCGCGGTAAAAACGGTTCTGCCCATGGCCCGCGAACAGGTCGAGCAACCCCACCACCAGCGAGCTTGCAAGCCCCAGCAGCGACGAGGAAAACGCGGTGCCCATACCGCCCAGCTGTCGTTCCAGCCCGGTCATCAGGCGGGCGAACACGTCGGCGCTGGTCTCGCCCTTGACCGGGGCGAGGGCGCGGATGGTGTCAACCACTGCGGGGACGGTCGTGGCAAGCCCGTAAAACGTGCCCAGCAGGCCAAGGAAGATCAGCAGGTTGATGGTGTAGCGGGTGATGTCGCTGGCCTCGTCCAGACGGGTTGCCACCGAATCCAGCATCGACTGCATCGACATCGGGCTGATCTCGCCGCTGCCGTTGAGCGATTTCATCAGCTTGGAAACCGACGACACCAGCTGCGGGGCCTGTCCGGGGGAATCTTTCGCCCCATTGCCATCCTGTGTTGCGTCAACCGGTTGTGCAGTCGGCTTTTCCGAGGGCGCCGCCTGTCCGGAGGTTGCCGATTTCAGCCACCTGGTCGCCCTGTACAGAGAATTGATCCGCCAGAAACAGGAAGCGATGCCGACCACAAAGGCAAGTGCGATCAGGCCGTTCAGAAACAGGTTCGCGCTTACCAGTTCGAACAGCTTGGCATGAACCAGCACGGCACCGGCCCCCACAAGCAGGGTGATGGCGACCATGGTGAACAGCTGCTGCGTGGGGGGCGATATCAGAGGTGTGCCCGCCTTTGCCCGGCCGCTGGATTTCATGCGCCTTGGCGTGGATTTCTTCTGCGGCGTGGTGCTCTGCATGAAGGTGCCCTTGCTTGCCCGATCCCGTGCCCCGCCTTTTATGCGGTGGTGCGGTTTTGAGGTGACAATACTTCGCAGGTTCCTATCTGCCAATAAACAAGTTGGAAACCACGAAAAAGCGATTACATGTGATACTCAGGCTGTCATAATCCTTTTCAGTCACAGCATTTGTCAGCAATTTGGAAACAAAACGGGGGAATTCATGAATTATTTCGCAACCGGCGGCTCAACAGCCGTTACGGCACTGGTCATTCTGGTCTTTGCTGCCATCCTTATCATGATGATGGTCAAATCCGTGCCCCAGGGCGAGGAATGGACTGTCGAGCGTTTCGGCCGCTACACCCGCACGCTGAAACCCGGCCTGCGTTTCCTTGTTCCGATCATGGACAAGGTCGGCGCCCGCATCAACATGATGGAAACGGTTCTCGACATCGAAAAGCAAGAGGTCATCACCAAGGACAACGCACAGGTTTCTGCCGATGCGGTGGCCTTTTACCAGGTGGTGGATGCGGCCAAGGCGGCCTATGAGGTGCGCAATCTTGAAAGCGCGCTGTCCAATCTTGCGCAAACCAATATTCGTGCGGTGATCGGCTCGATGGATCTGGATGCCAGCCTGTCGAACCGCGATGCGATCAATTCGCGCCTTCTGAATGTCATCGACGAGGCGTCGAACCCCTGGGGTGTCAAGGTCACGCGGGTCGAGATCAAGGATCTTTCGCCCCCGCCCGACATCAACGACGCCATGGCCCGGCAGATGAAGGCCGAGCGCATGAAGCGCGCCGAGATCCTTCAGGCCGAGGGAATGAAGCAGGGCGCCATCCTCAAGGCCGAGGGCGAGCGCGAGGCACAGATCCGCGAGGCCGAGGGGCGCAAGGCGGCGGCATTTCTGGATGCCGAGGCCCGCGAACGCCAGGCCGAGGCCGAGGCAAAGGCAACCGAGATGGTTTCCAAGGCCATCGCCGCGGGCGACGTGCAGGCGATCAATTATTTCGTGGCCCAGAAATATACCGAGGCGCTGCGCGATATTGCCAGCTCACCCAACACCAAGACGGTGCTGATCCCGCTGGAAGCAACGGGTGTGATCGGCTCGATCGCCGGCATTTCCGAAATCGCCAAGGCCGCCGCAAGCGGGCGCTCGGAGGGCTGAGGGGAAATGGGGTTCTTCGACTTTCTCAACGGCATCTCGCCGTGGTGGTGGGTCGCCTTCGGCGTTGCGCTGGGGGCGGTCGAGATGGCCACCATGTCGTTTTTTCTGATCTGGCCGGCACTGGCGGCGATTCTGGTGGCGGTGCTGCTGCTTGCAAGCCCTTCAATGGGCGGAGAGACGCAGATCGTGTTGTTTTCGGCGCTGGCGGTGGCGTTGACCTTCGCCGGGCGCTGGGCCATGCACCGCTTTGGCGACCGTGGCGAGGCCGCAAGGGGGTTGAATTCACGCGCCGAGCTGATGGTGGGCCGCCACGGCGAGGTGCTGGAATTTCACGGCCCCGAAGGTGCGATACGCATTGACGGCATCAGGTGGAAAGCCCTGTGGCCAGAGGGAGAGACCGCGACCAGCGGCGACAAGGTGCTGGTGGTCGGTGCGGATGGCATGACGCTGGTGGTGAAAAACGCCGGTTGAAAGATGGTTCAGCTGCTGGTGACGGGGTGTGCTCTTGCGGCGGCAGAGGCGGCCCCGGCCTGCCCAAGCAATGCGGCCACGCGCTGTTCCAGCCAGTTGAGCCCGGCATCCTCGATGCCGAGTTCGCGCAGGTGGCGGGCGGTGTTGAACAGATAGTCGCTGTTCGGTCCCTTGTCACCATGGGCGCGGGCGATGATCCGGGCCTGCTCTTCCAGGGGCAGGCCGCCGCAATATTGCACGTGGTCCCGGTCGATCACATAGCACAGCGCACGCACGGTGCTGCCATTGTCCAGCGTCAGGTCATGCCACTGTTCCACATAGGCCGAAGAGATCAGCTCGCGTTCGCGCAGCCCTGCAAGCGCGTTTTCGGCATGTTCGGGTTCAACGAAAAACGCGACGCCATGGCAGCTTGCCGCCGGGGCAGTGTCAAGCGCCAGCACCAGGCCGGGATCGGCCGCTGTGCCCCTGTGGTGGATCGAGCGCATGCAGAACGACCGCGCAAGCCCCTCGAGGCGGGCGATATGGCGGCGTGAATGGGGAAATCCCGGATTCCAGATCAGCGATCCGTATCCAAACACCCAAAATCCGTTTTCGGTCATGCCTCTGGCTCCTTTCGCCCGGCGGTGTATAAACGGCCCCCAAGGCGAAACAAGAGGAATCACCCATTGCGCAAGCTGTTTGTCCTGTTTTTGGTGCTTGTCGGCCTGTGGGTCGGGTACTGGTTCCTCGGCAAGACCGCCAAGGAGGCCTTTGTCGAAACATGGTTCGCCGAACGTCGCGCGGCGGGCTGGACGGCGCAATATCGCGATTATGGTGTCAGCGGTTTTCCGATCAGCTTCAACAGCCATTTCACCGATCTCAACCTGTATGACCCGCGCGCCCGCATGGGCTGGGAGGCGCCGCGTTTCGATATTCTTGCCCGCGCCTATCGCCCCTATCGCGTGACGGCCGAATTCGCCCATACCCAACTGGTGACCCTGCCGCATCAGGATGTGACCGTGTCAAGCCGCGCCCTCAGCGCGGGTATCGCCTTTCAGCCCGGCAGCTCGATGACACTTTCGGCGCTGGACATGTCTGCGCAGCAGCTGACCTTCAAAAGCAATCTCGGCTGGCGCATGGGGGTGGGCAAGCTGGTCTTTTCGACGCGGCAGAATGGCGACCAGCGCGATGCCCATGACATCAAGCTGGATCTTGTCGATGTCACGCCGACCGATGCGATGCAGAACAACCTTGATCCCACAGGCACGCTGCCCGACACCATCGACCGGCTGTTCTTTGACGTGACGCTTGGCTTTTCCGGCCCCTGGGACAGGATCGCGGTCGAGGAAATTCCGCCCATGCTGACCTCGATCGAGGTCAACAACATGGATCTGAAATGGGGCGATCTGGCCTTGGGTGGCGACGGGTTGCTCAAGGTTTCGGCCAAGGGCCTGCTGACCGGGCGTTTCACCCTGGTCGTCAGCAACTGGCGCGGGGTTCTGGATCTGCTGGTTGCCGGGCGCATCATCGATGCCGGCTCGGCCGGTGGCATCCGGCAGGCGGTTGCCTTCCTGAATGCGGGTGCCGGTGATCCGGGGCGCCTGACCATGCCGCTGGTTCTGCGGCGCGACGGGGTTTATCTGGGGCCGATAAAGATCGCGCCGCCGCAAAGGATCCGCCGCTTGCGGCGCTGATGGTGCGGCTCAATCGTTGCGGATGATGCGTGCGAAAGATTCGAAGATCTGCTCGTTCGCCGTGATCAGATCGCCGTCACGCATGATGTCGCCGTCCTTTTCCAGCGGCTCGATCAGCCCTCCGGCCTCGCGCACCAGCAGCACACCGGCGGCGATGTCCCAGGCATGCAGGCGTCGTTCCCAGAAACCATCGTAACGGCCGGCTGCCACATAGGCCAGATCCAGCGCCGCCGAACCCCAGCGCCGCACACCGGAACAGACCGGCATGATGCGCGCCAGATCCTGCAACGTGTCGGGCAGATCCTCGCGCCCGCCAAAGGGCAGGCCGGTGGCAAACAGCGCCTCGATCAGCTTTCTGCGTCCCGAAACCCGCAGGCGCGAATCGTTGAGCCAGCAGCCGCCGCCCTTTTCGGCGGTGAACATCTCGTCCTTGACCGGGTCGAACACCACGGCGGCAACGATTTCGCCCTTGTGTTCCAGCGCGATCGACACCGCCCAATGCGGCAAACCGTGCAGGAAATTCGTGGTGCCGTCCAGGGGGTCGACAATCCAGCGGCGGGTGGGGTCGGCGCCCTTGACCTCGTCGCTTTCCTCGGCCAGCCAGCCGTAATTCGGCCGCGCGGTGGTCAGCTCTTCGCGGATGATTTCCTCGGCCCGTGTATCGGCGCGCGAGACGAAATCACCCGCCCCCTTCATCGACACCTGAAGTTTCTCGACTTCGCCAAAGTCACGGATCAACGAGCGGCCTGCCTTGCGGGCGGCCTTGATCATGATGTTCAGATTTGCGCTGGCTTGCGACATGGCTTGGTCCTTACGAAAATGTCAGCCCGCTCTATAGTCGCAGGAAAGGGCGGGGCCAAGGGCTAACTGGCCCCGCGCCGCGAGCTGCGGGCACCATTTCAGCTCTGTTTGCACATGTCCTGGGCCGAGATCCCCGCAACCGTGACCGGTGCTTTCATGGCATCGCGGCGGAAAGGCTCGCCCAGTTCCTGGTTGACCATGACCTCGATAAAGGTGGTCTTGCCCTCGTCCATCTGCGCCCTGACGGCGGTGTTCAACATGTCGGTCAGCTCTTCCATGCTGCGGGCCTGCACGCCCTCGAGGCCACAGGCGCGCGCAATGCCGGCATAGCTGACCTGGGGGTCAAGCTCGGTGCCGACGAAATTGTCATTGTACCACAGCGTCGTGTTGCGCTTTTCCGCGCCCCATTGATAGTTGCGGAACACGACCATGGTGATCGCGGGCCATTCGGGGCGGCCTATGGCGACCATCTCGTTCATGGAAATGCCGAATGCGCCGTCGCCGGCAAAACCCACCACCGGGGTGCCGG